>JBEGTX010000001.1:0-3444 GCA_041179165.1 Pseudomonadota bacterium
GCCAGGGGAACGGGTACGGCTTCACGGGCCGCAGCGTTTCCACGTGCACGCTGATGGAAGGATCGGCGCGCAAGGGCGCCACGATCTGGTCGGCCACCGCCGACAGCTGGCCCGTCTGCGAGTAGTGGATCACCAGCACGCGTTTGGCGCGCGGGTTCGAAGGAGCAGGGGTCACAGCGGCATCAGTACAAGACAGGAACGCGAAGGCGGATCGGTCAGGCCCGACCCTCCCGCATTGTCGGGCGGCGCGGCCTGTCGAGCGATCCCGACAAAGGGGGAGAAATGGGTAGCTTTGTGCAGAACCTTCAGAACCGCGCCTGGGCGGTGAAGCGCACCGTGCGCGGCTCGGCCGGGTGCACGTGTTTGCCCAGGCCTTGCGACGACTCGTAGTGGTACTCGATGTCGTTGACCTGGCGGTCCAGCAGGTTGAACACGTCCAGCGTCAGGTCGATCTTCGGCGTGAGCTTGTGGCCGACACGCAGGTTGGTCAGCAGCGTGGACGGTGCGCGCACGCTGTTGTCTTCAACCAGTGGACGTGCGCCCAGGTAGCGCCATTGCAGGCTGCCCGACCACGGGCCCAGCTCGCGCAGCGTGACGGCGAGTGAGGCGACCCGCTCGACGGCATTGGGGATGCGGTCGCCTGCCGGGTCGGTGTCGCTGAAGCGGGCGCGGGTCCAGGCCAGGTCGGCGTCGATCAGCAGCCACGGTGTGGCGACCCAGCGGTTGTTCCATTCGAAGCCGGTGCGTTTGCCCGGGCGTCCGGGCTCGGTGGTGCCGGCGTCGCCCACATACAGCAGCTCCGAGTCGGAGCGCAGCTGCCACAGAGCGACCGAACTTTGCAGGCCCGCCACAGCCTCGGTGCGTGCGCCGAGTTCCCACCCGTGGCCGCTCACCAGCGGTGGCACCGGGGCGGTGGCGTCGGTGGTGCCGCGTGCATCGTTGCTGTGGAAGCCACGGCCCGCATTGATGAAGAACTCGGTCTTCGACCAGGGACCGAAGATGGCCGACAGCTTGGGCGACACCTTGGTGGCCGATCGGCTGCCCGAGTTGACCGTCTGCGAGCTGTCGACATGGAAGTGGTAGTTGTCCACCCGCAGGCCGGCGATGGTGCGCAGCCAGTCGGTCCACGGCACGGACTCTTCGGCAAAGAGGCCCAGGCTGGTCTGCCGCACGGCGTCATCGCGCACGGTGTTGAAGCGCTGCTGGGCCGTGGTGTTGAACAGGCCGACCTGCGCGTGGTCATGGCGCAGCTGGGCGCCGACGCTGAGGCGTGCACTGTGGCCGAAAGCGTCGTGCTGCAGTTCTTTCGTCACGCCGAGGCCCGCCACGGTGCGCGCGTCGTTCTGCTCGAACTGGTCGCCTTCGACGGGAAAGTCGAGCGCATAGGTGAAGTTGGAGAACAACTGCAAACGGTAGCGCATCAGGTAGCCGGACACCTGCAGGCTGCTGCTCTCGCTGCGGTCACGCCAGTCGCCCGACAGGCTGTAGCGCGAGGTCATGCCGCCATCGGACTTGTCCATGGCGCCGAAGCGATCGATGGCACCCGACTCGATGGCGCTTTGCGGGATCTGGTCGGTGGCCTGCCAGCGGGCGTCGTAGCCCATGGCCGATACCGACCAGCCCCGTGCGCGGCTGCCCGAGTTGAAACTGATCACCGCGTTGGTCTTGCGGAGCTTTTCGGGCAGCTGCCAGGGGCCGTTGTTGCGCATGAGCTCGAGTGCGCCGAGCAGCGAGCCGCGCGCTTCGCCAGGTGCGCCCAGCGTGTGCGAGCCGGCCACCACGGCGCGCGCGAAATGGTGCGAGCCGAGCGTGAGCTGGGCCAGGGGCTCGGGCAGGCTGCGGCGGTAGAAGATGTCGGCCGCGCCAGCGAGCGAGAAGTCGCCGCTCTGCGCAAAGTACGGGCCCTTGCGGTAGTCGATGTGGTCGACCAGTTCGGGCATCAGGAAGTTGAGGTCGGTGTAGCCCTGTCCGTGGGCATGCGTGGGCATGTTCACCGGCATGCCGTTCAACGAGGTGGCGAAGTCGGTGCCGTGGTCGAGGTTGTAGCCGCGCAGGAAATACTGGTTGGCCTTGCCGTCGCCGGAGTGCTGCGTGACGATCAGCCCAGGCACGAACTCGAGCACCTCACCGGGGCGCAGGGCCGGCCGGCTCTTGAGCAGGTCGCCCTCGATGCGTCCTTGCGACGCAGCATCCGACGTGCCCACGGCGTTGTCATAGTGGCGCTTGATGACGATGGTGCCCAGCGTTGGCAGCTCGGGTGAGGACGCGGCATTGGCGGCGGGGGCCGCCTGGGCGTGGACCAGCGGGGCGGCGAGAACGGCAAGCGAGCAGGACAGGATTCGGAGCATGGACGTCTCAGAAGGAATGCCCGCGGAGTATGCCTTCCCTCACCGGCCCATCCGGGCCCGCCTCCCCTGGGGCAACGAGGAATACGTCCTTCGGCGATCAACCGCGTGCGTGTTGTCACGCTGTCGGCGCTGTCTCATGAGCTGAAGGCGGTGGAGGAGCAGGTCGGCGCCACGCTGTTCGAGCGCAAGTCGAACCCGGTCGTGTTCACAGCGCCCGGGCATCGCTTGCTGCAACTGGCCGAAGAGGTGCTGCCGCAGGTGGCGGGGGCCGAGCGTGACGTCACCCGTCTGATCGACGGTGCCGCCGGTGCCCTTCGCATTGCCGTCGAGTGCCACACCTGTTTCGACTGGCTGATGCCAGCCATGGACGCGCTGCGCCAGCGCTGGCCCGAGGTCGAGCTCGACATCGTGTCCGGCTTTCAAGCCGACCCGGTGGGTTTGCTGCATCAAGACCGCGCCGAACTGGCCATCGTGTCCGACATGGACCAAGACGAGGCTGGCGTGGTGCTGCACCCGCTGTTCGAATTCGAGATGGTGGCGCTGCTGCCCAAGGGCCACGCTCTGCTGGCCAAGCCCTGGCTTGAGGCGGGCGACTTTGCGGGCCAGACCCTCATCACTTACCCGGTGCCCGACGACATGCTCGACCTCGTCAAGCGCGTGCTCCGGTCTGCCGGCGTGGAGCCCCCGCGGCGCACCACCGAACTCACCGTCGGCATGCTGCAGCTCGTGGCCCAGCGGGCGCGGGTTCGCGGCGTTGCCGCTGTGGGCGGTCACGAGCTACCTGGATCGGGGCTATGTGGCAAGCCAGCGTATCGGCCCGCAAGGGCTCACGGGCCGGTTGTATGCGGTGGTGCCCGATCGCCTGGCCGAGCGGCCTTATGTGAAAGACTTCATCCAGGTGATGCGCGAAACATCACTGCTGAGTCTGCCTGGGGTGACCTTGCTGTCGCACGGCGGCCCGTCTCTCTGCCGCCAAGGCTCCTAGGAGCCTGTCGGACTTGGAAAGCGTCGGCTGCAAATCGACCGCAGCGGTCCATTTTTCACCGTCTTTTTGTCCCATAGCGGGGCTATGGGCCTGCAAATCCGGCAAAAACTG
>JBEGTX010000002.1:0-17668 GCA_041179165.1 Pseudomonadota bacterium
AAGGGGCCGGGGCTCACCGTCCTCTGCCAAAACTGGCCTTGGCAGGTTGTCGATGGTGTCCATAGGTGGTGTGTGCTTCCAGGTCGATTGGGCAAAACACCCTCTTCATCATATGCCTGCATCTCATAGAGGCCGTAGGTTCATCCCTACAGGCAAGTCAGCGCGAGTCCGATGGGCGCGAAATGGGTTCCGCATTGGAATGGAGTTCTGGGCAGTGACCGCTTTCGGGCACTGCCACCCACCTACCAAAAGGAGCATGACCATGGCTTATGACAAGACCACTGAACGCAGCGCCAACCTCGATCCGATCACCAAAGAACCGGGTGCCCATCCGGTGGGAACGGGCGTCGGCGCGGCTGCTGGCGGCATGGCCGCAGGGGCGGCCATTGGCACCTTCGCCGGGCCCGTGGGCGCCGCGATCGGTGCGGCCGCGGGTGCCGTGCTGGGCGGCCTGGCTGGCAAGGGCGTGGCGGAATCCATCGATCCCACCATCGAGCACGCCTACTGGCGTGACAACTACAGCACGCGCGACTACGTGGATGCCGATGCAAGCTACGACGACTACGGCCCCGCCTATGGCTACGGCGTTGAAGCTTTCGGCCGCCGCTCCGGCGACACGTTCGAGGCTGCGGAACCTTCGCTGTCGAAGGGTTGGGATGCGTCGCGCGGCAAGTCGCGCCTGGGCTGGGACAAGGCACGTCACGCCGCACGCGACGCATGGAACCGCGTCAGCGCTGCGGCTGAGCGTGCGATCCCTGGCGACTCCGATCGCGACGGCAAGTAACGCGTGAGCGTGATGCTTGACGTGGTGGCGGGCCCCATGGGCCTGTGAGCCCCATCAGCGCGGCTCGCTCGTTCGAGCCCATATGGAAAAGGGCCACGGCTGATGCAAGCATCGGCCGTGGCCCTTTTCATTCGGGCTGCGCGGGTCTCATGCGCGCTGGTCCTGCATCAAGGAAAACGGACCACGATCTCCTTCTGCTCCTGCGTCGCGTTGGACGCGCACACGGCATACACCGTCTGTGCCCCCGTCGTGCCGAAGCTGAGGCTCTTGCTGTGCGAGAGCCCGCTGGCGGCGGCCGTCATGTTGTCGTACAGCGCGCCGTAGGGCTGAGTGGGCTGGCTGGCGATGCGGCACTGCGCTGGCACGCTGCTCGTCAGTGTGAACGAGCCGCTGTAGCCGCTTCGCGTAACGGCACCCAGCGTGAGGGCCAAGGGCGCTGTAGCCGGGGGCGGTGGTGTCACCGTGCCGCTGCCCGCGCTGGGCGTGTACACCCATGATGGCAGGCCCACCATGTAGCTGGACGGCTCACCTGAATCGTTGAAGTTGCTGGCGAAGATCATGCGCGAGCCGTCACGGCTCACGCTGGCCTGGTGTTCCCCGAAGTAGTGAGAGGTGCTGGAGCCGAAGTTGGCCGCCGCACGCGTGTGGGCCACCGACAGTTTCTTGCCGCCCGGCTTGAGCTCGACCAGCGTGAGCTTGCGGTACATGGGTTGCAGCACCGGGTCGGGCGTGACCGAGTTGTTGTAGTCGGCATAGGTGCTGATGACGGCCCAGCCCGGCTTGTCGAAGGACTTGCCCGAGATGTGTGCCGCATAAGCGGAGCCGCTTCGCGGGTAGAGCGACATCAGATCGAAGGACGCGCCGGTGGCCACGTCGATGGCGCGGATCTGGCTTGAGGCCGACGCGTAGTCGGTGACAACGAGGTAGTCCTGTCCGTCAGGACCGATCGCCAGGTCGCTGTGCTGGCTGCCTGCAATCAACAGCCGTGACGAGGAGAAGTCGAGTGGGTAGGCCCGGGTGCCCTGGGTGGCATTGTCCCAGGAGGGCACGACGAATTTCCCGCTCGGTGCCATGCTGATGTGATCGGGGCGGGCTCCGCCAAAGGCCGACGCATTGAGCGCGCCGACGATCTGCTTGGTCGAACGGTCCCAGGTGATGAGGCCCAAGGTGGCGAAGTTGTTGGACTCGACCATGAAGCCGAAGTAGCGGCCGTCTGCCGATGTCGTGCCTTCGCCCTTCATCCACACGCGTGCTGCACCCGGCCAGCGTGCTGGCAGGCTGGTTCTGAAATCGGCGAGCGTGGTGACGGCACCCGTCTCGACGTTCTGCTCGTACCAGACGAGGCCGCCGTTGGTGTCCGTGTACCAGACCTTGGTGGGATCGGTAGGGTGCCAGATGGGCTCGCAATCACCCGCCAGGCCGGGCAGCGCGCCGTTGACGCCCGACTTCGACAGCACCTGGAAGTTTGCGCCGTCATAGAGGCGCCAGTATCCGCTGGAGGCGAGAGCGAGATAGCGGGTGTTGTTGGCATTGAAGGCCTGGCGGCGGCTGTACTCGTGGCGAACAAAAGTAGCCCCGGTGTGGTCCGCAGGCTCGGTCGCGCGGTACACACGCGTGTTGTAGGCCGGGTCGATGTAGCTCGGTGTGTTGAGGCTCACGGCCTTGGTTGCAGGCTTGGCGACGGCGGCAATGGGGTCGGCTGCGAGCGTGGGCAGTTGGAAGCCGCTGCCATACAGCGCATCGAACGGGTTCACGAGGTCGACCGTGACGCCATCGACCAGCGTCGTGTATTCGCCAGCGCGCGTGGTGCCGAGCTTCAGGGTGTAGCTGCCATGGGCAGGTACGGTCACCGTCGTGGTGGTCGTGTAGCGGGCAAAGCTGCTGGACGCCGGTGTGAGTGGCGTACCGACGGCCGCGCCGTTCAGCCACACCTGCACCGGATTCGTCGCCGTGGTGCTGGCGCGGCGAGCGGCCCAGAACGACACCTTGTAGACGCCCGGGGCGAGCGTGACGCTGCGCGACACGCTGCCATCGTTGCTCTTCAGGAATGCGGTTTGAACGCCTTGGGGAGCTACCGGCGCATTGAACGGGCTGCCGTTGCGCTGCAGGCCGGCACCGGTGGTGCCAGCGAACGTCCACGCTGAACCCGAAGGGAGGTACTGGTGGGTGGCATTCGGCAAGGCCGGGGTTTCGAAACCTTCGAGCACGGCGGCGCTCGCGGTGGACACGACCAGCGTGCACGCTGCGCCCAGCAGAACGAGAAGGGGAGCGGATGTGTTCACGGGCGTTGTCGCTCGACCGGCATGAGGGGCTGTCATCTGGAGTCTCTCTGAAGCTAAGAATGGCCGGGACTCTAGCGAGGCGCATGGAGGGGCGTAACCCCCTAGGAGCCTAAGAATTTCGCAGACCTCGGGCGTGCCCCAGCTTGTTTAAATCGACCGCGCTGACCCCTTTGATCGAAGCGCTGCGTGAGACCTGGCTCCGCCGGGGCGAGTTCAGCACGGTTGATGAGAACCTCGGGCTGGCAGGGGGCGCGCACCGGGTGACAATGCCCCATTCCTTTCACCTTCGGGAGCCGCTCGTCATGTCCCCATTCGCTTCGACGTCGTTGCGCACAGCATGTGCGACTGTTCTCTGCGCGCTGGCCGCCTGCTCCACCCCTCAGACAGCGCCGTCCTCCGCCGCGCTTCCTGCGGCCGCCCCCGCCCCCGTGGCCAGGGTGGTCTCCGGCACCGACTATGCGGTGGACAGTCACTGGCTCTGCCGGCCAGGCCGTGACGACATCTGTGCGCAGCCGCTGACGGCGGAGCCTCAGAGTGGTGGCGCTGCGCAAGTCTTGCGGCCTGACCCTGCGGCGTCGATCGACTGCTTCTACGTCTATCCCACGATTTCTTTCGACCCCACAGCCAACAGCGACCTGGTGGCCGGTGCCGAAGAACGGCGCGCGGCACAGCAGCAGCTGGCACCCTTTGGCGGCACCTGCCGCACCTTCGCGCCCATGTACCGGCAAGTGACCCTGGCCGCGGTGCGCAGCCGCTTCACGGGAACCCCGATGCAAGCCGATGCGGCGATGGCCTATGCCGACGTGAAGGATGCCTGGAACGACTATCTGGCACGCGACAACAAGGGCCGTGGCGTCGTGCTCATCGGCCATTCCCAAGGCGCCCGCATGCTCGCCGAGCTTGTGGCCCGTGAGATCGAAGGCAAGCCCGTGCAGCGGCAGATCGTGTCGGCCCTTCTTCTGGGCATGAACCTCGCTGTGCCGAAGGGGCGTGATGTGGGCGGTGCATTCAAGTCGATCCCGTTGTGCCGCAGCGCGAACCAGATGGGCTGCGTGGTGGCCTACACCTCGTTCCGTGCCGATTCGCCACCGCCTGCCGACAGCCTCTTCGGCCGCATCGGCGCCTCATCGGTCGGCGGCACCGACCCTGCTGCCTTCAACGTGGCCTGCACCAACCCCGCTGCACTTGCAGGTGGGGCGGGCAAACTGCTCGCCATCCTGCCCTTGGGTGAAAACCTGCTGGGGCAGCCTGCGAACGCTGGTGCTTCGACAACGGGGAAGCAAGCTCTGGCTGGCAGGTTCACCCCCCGAACGCTGCCGGTGGCCGAGTGCGTGGAGTCGGGGGGCGCGTCCTACCTCTCGGTAAACTTTCCTGCCGACCTGTCGGGCGAGCTGATCGTCAACGGACAAGTCCTGCGCACCTGGGGCCTTCACCTCGTCGACGTGAACGTGGCCACGGGCAACCTGGTGCAGTTGCTGCAGCAGCAAGCACGTGTTCATGGCGGCTCGCGCTGAGTTGCACCGACAAGGTGGTGTTGGGACGTGCAAGGCGGCTTCGGACGAGTGCGACAAAGTGATGGTTTGGCAGCAGTCACTCCCGGGCCATGCCGTGGAGATGGCAGATGAACTGGCCGCGTGGACCGAGGCCATTCGCGAGGTGGTCCTGCACGACGCGCAGAGCGCAGGCGCCACCACCACCAAGGCCTGCCGAAGGCCGACCCAGCTGCTGGCTCATCTCCATTAGCGACAGCTGCCTCGGTGGAAGAGCCAACGGGAACTTGTCCGACACTTGCGCGGGAGTCTGCCCTACCGCAACAGCAGGCGTATTCCGGGATGATGAGCGCGAGATCGTTCGCTACAGAGGGTCGAACCAGGAAGCGCTGAGGGTGTTCTTGACCAGCTTGCGCGTGTCGTCGGGGGGCCCGTCGTTCGACCACACGTGCCTTGCTCTCGCGCCGACACCTTCACCCATTTGCAGAACGCTTTCATGAGCATCCCCGACATCAACCAGCCCGCGCAGGTGGAAGGCTTGCGCCGCAGCGAAGAACGGTTTCGCCTGCTCGTCGAGAGCGTTCGTGACTATGCGATCTTCATGCTCGATCCCACTGGGCATGTGCTGACCTGGAACGCGGGGGCCGAAAGATTCAAGGGTTACCGTGCGGACGAGATCATCGGCTCGCACTTCTCTCGTTTCTACCCCCCTGATGCTCTCGCACGAGGCCTGCCTGCTCACGAACTTGAAGAGGCTGCTGCCACGGGTGCGTTCGAAGATGAGGGCTGGCGGGTCAGGAAAGACGGCACGCTGTTCTGGGCCAACGTGGTCATCACGGCCTTGCGCGATCACAGCGGGGCACTGCTCGGCTACGCGAAGGTCACACGGGACCTGACGGTTCGGCGCGAACACGAGGAAGAGCTGCGTCGCAGCGAAGAGCGCTTCCGACTGCTGGTCGAAGGCGTGGCCGACTATGCCATCTTCATGCTCGACGCCAACGGCAAGGTGGCCACCTGGAACGTCGGCGCCCAGCGCATCAAGGGTTACGAGGCTGCCGACATCGTCGGGCAGTACTTCGGCATCTTCTATCCCAACGAAGTTCGGGCGTCAGGCTGGCCTGAGCACGAACTGCAGGTGGCGGCCGAGACGGGCAGCTTCGTCGACGAGGGATGGCGCGTCCGCAAAGATGGAACGACCTTCTGGGCCAACGTGACCATCACGGCACTCCGAGACAACGGCGGGCGCCTGATCGGGTTTGCCAAACTCACCCGAGACCTCTCGGAGCGGCGGCGTGCCCAGGCCGCCGAAATGGCCAGCCGTGAACGCGATGAAATTCTCGATGCCGAGCGGAATGCGCGCATGGAAGCGCAGCTGGCTGCCCGCTCGAAAGACGAGTTCCTGACCACGCTGTCGCACGAGCTGCGCACGCCCTTGAGCGCCATCATGGGCTGGACCCAGATCCTGCTTCGCGACACGGCCGGCATGCCGGACTCGCAGCGCCACGCGGTGCAGGTCATCGATCGGAACGCGCGGGCGCAGGTTCAGCTGATCAACGACCTGCTCGATCTGAGCCGGATCTTGAGCGGCAAGCTGCGCCTGGACATACGCCAGATTTCCCTCGGCGACGTCGTCACGGCCGCGGTGGAGTCTGCCAGGCCCTCTGCAGACGCCAAGGCGCTCCGGCTCAACGTCGTGCTGGACCCCGTGCAGACGGTGGTCGGAGGCGACGCCGACCGGCTGCAGCAAGTGGTCTGGAATCTCCTGTCCAATGCCATCAAGTTCACGCCCAAAGGCGGGCAGGTGCAGGTGGTTCTTCAACGGGTGAACTCTCACCTGGAGTTGAGTGTGAGTGACACCGGGGTCGGCATCTCAGCGCAATTCTTGCCTCATGTCTTTGACCGCTTTTCACAGCGCGACAGCTCGACCACGCGAACGCACGGAGGTCTGGGCCTGGGGCTGGCCATCACCAAACAGCTGACCGAGCTGCATGGGGGTGCGGTCGTGGCAATGAGCAAGGGAGAGGGGCAGGGGTCGACCTTCCTGGTCAAGCTGCCGCTCTCGATTGTTCAACTTGAAGAAGAGCGCGCGACCCGCGAGCACCCGACGGCTCCGCACAGTCACACGGAGACTTCCCAGCTTCCCCGCCTCGACGGTGCGCACATCTTCGTGGTGGAAGACGAACCCGATGCGCGCGAGGTGCTTCGCCGCATTCTGGAGAATGCTGGCGCCGAGGTGACTGCCTTCGCATCGGCCGCAGAGGCCGTGGAAGGACTCCGGCACACCAGGCCGCAGGCACTCATCAGCGACATCGGGATGCCCGACATGGACGGGTACCAGTTCATGCGTTTCATCCGCTCCCGTGAGGGGAAAAACGACCGGATCCCCGCACTCGCGCTGACCGCATTTGCCCGCCCGGAGGACCGCAAAAGGGCGCTCGTGGCCGGATATCAGGCCCACCTCGCGAAGCCCTTCGACATCGGCGAGCTGGTGCTCTTGATGGCCGACCTCGTGCGCCGCTGAGCCGATCTCCCAGCATCTTTCTACGCAGCAACCCGCAGCGGCTGTGCGGCGAAGTTGCCGGTGGGCGTGTGCGCTAAGACTTTCTCCAGATGATCCACTGCAGCTGCAGAGGCGGACCTGGAAGAACCTCTGTCGGCCAGGTCGTTCATGAGCAGTGCGACATCGCGGCAACGCTGATTTGACGGGGCGTCACTCAAGAGAAAAGACAGCGCAGCTTGCATCCGAAAGGCGTCGCCGTTCGGGGGCAATTGCTGGCCGCAGCCCAGGCGAACAATGCGCTGCGCGTTGTCGAACTGGTCATGGGCAAAGGGCGTGACGAGCTGCGGCACGGCGGACTGAAACGCGAAGGCTGCAGTGCCGACGCCACCATGGTGGATCAACGCGGCAGAGCGCGACAGCAGCGCGCGCAAGGGAAGGTGCGGGCGATGCAGTGCAGTCGGTGCGAGTGAGCGAGCAGGGTGTACAGGTTCGGGTACGCCGCCCAGGACAATGAGGGGGCGACCCAAGCTCTGCGCCACGTCGTGGAGTGCTTCGAAGTGAGCGTGCGAAGGAGGCAGGGTAGAGCCGGCCGTGGCGATGATCGGCCGCGCTCGCCGGTCGAGCAGAGCTTCGACCTCCTCGTCGAGTCCGGCGTGGTCGGGGTCCTCGAACAGGGGGAAGCCGCAGAAGCGCAGGTGTGGCGGCCAGTCTGCTGCACGCGGCGCGAACCATGCCGGGAAGAGCGCCAGAACCCCGTGCGGTGAGTGAATCCATGTGCTCAGAATGCGCCGCACAGGCGCAAGCCCGAGGTGCGTGCGGAATCGGTTGAGCTCGGGCCCCATGAGCCGGTCGACCATCGTGTGCTCTGCGAGCCGAAGCCCCCAGCGGCGAAGCTGCAGTGGAAGCTTTGTGGACAGCGACACCCGCGGATGGGTGGGCGGTGAGATCGCCGACAGCAAGGTCGATGCAGACACGTGCGAAGAGACATACGGAATGCCTTGCTTCTCACTCAGCAACCGAGCGCCGAAGGCCCAGAGCGAGCCGAGCATGACGGTGTCGCTGCGCACTTCCTGTCCGAGTGCAGCGTACTGTTCATCGAGCAAGCCCGACACGACCTGCCAGAGGCGCTTCAACGAAGTTCGCGGGTTCCACAGCCTGGGGTCGGCCATCGCCGAGGCATAGGCAGCGGCACTGCCGATGGGCCGAAACCCCAGGCCGCAGCGTTGCACCAGGCCACCAAAAGCGGCGTGGGTGCACACCGTGACACGGTGTCCTCTGGACCGGGCTTCCTGTCCGATCGCGAGATAGGGATGAACGTCGCCGGCCGAGCCGAGTGCGGTGATGAGCAGGTGCATGGGCAGTGGGTCAGCCGAGCAACTCGGCGACTTCCTGACCGGACGGCTCCAGCATCTGCCTGGCGCCTTGCGTCAGGAACTCCAGCACCAGCGCTTGCACGATGTCGCTCGCTCGCCGGCTTTCGAGCTCGAGAAAATGACCCGCGCCCGGAACCATGGCAAAACGGCAATGGGGAATGTGCTGGCTCATGGAGCGGACATCGGACACTGCCGTGTACTCGTCGATCTCGCCATTGACAAAGAGCACTGGCACCTCGATGCGGGCGAGCTGTTTCACATAGGCCGCCACGTCGAGTTCGAGCACCTGCTTGACGTGGAAATGCACTTGCTGGAACTCGCTCTCGTCGAGCCCCGAGATGTGCCGGTGGTTGACCATTTTCAGCAACCTGGGAAGGTGCTGTCCCACCGTGTTGTTGAGAAGCGCAGCCGCGTCCGCATAGCGACGCTCTGCGAGCAGCTCGCTGGCCCGGCTCACATAGTTGCGCATGGGCCCGTTCATCAACGGAGAGAACGAGCCGATGGCCGCACTCCGAACACTGGGAGGGCGATGACTCACGGCGAGCAAGGCAGCAACGCCTCCCCACGACATCGACATCACGTGCTCCACGGCGTAGTGCTCGATCAGTGCCAGCAAGATCACCACCTCGTCCTCCTTGGACAGGGTAGAAATGCCCGGGTTGTGGGCACGCGACTGTCCGGCATAAGGCAGGTCGTACAGCACCACGTTGAAGTGATGCCGGAGAAAGCGCGTGACCTGCCGGAACGAGGTGGTGGTGGCCAACGCGCCGTTGACCAGGATGACGGTTTCACGATCGGTGCATTCGCCGTGAAGCTCGACGAACACCTTGTAGCGATCCACGGCAATGACGTGATGGATGGAATTCATGGGCAGTCTTCGGGGAAGTTGAATGAACGGACCGAGGGCGTCGGTTCGTCGGACGGTCGAACACGAATCGACTCTCCGGCTCGGGAGTGCGCTGCGATCGGCATCACTGCCACATGACGGCGCTGTACAAGGCCTGCGCGGGGCACTCCAGTTCGTGGGTGCACGCGAGCAGCTTCGTGATCCTTGGCGACGCTCACAACTTCAAGCGCTGCGCTGCAAAATTATGTCGAGCTGCTTCGTCGGTGTATTGCGCGCTCGCGCGACGCCAGTGTTTGAAGGCGCGAAAGGCCGAAATACATCGCTGACACCTCAGGCATCAAAGGCGTTTCGAGCCCGCGCCAGGCTCAGACCCGGCATGCAGGCATGATTCAGCCATGTTCAAGCTGCTCCAATTGTTCAAGCGCAACACGCGTCGTTCAGCCGACCCCATCGCGACGGCAACCGCCTTCGCGCATGACATGCGCCGTCAAGGCTTCGCGCTCGACCTGTCGATGGAAAGCTTGAAGGGCGAAGTCGATCGACTCCTGCGTTCGGAGCACCTCTGCCACCCAGAGGATCGAACGCAGTGGACCACCGAGGCGAGGCTGGGGGCGTACGTCGGCGAGGTGCTTCGGCGGGCATTCGATGGCACGTGGGAGGGGGACTATCGCGACGACCATGCGGGCGTCAACTGCTACACGTCGTTCGTCGTGTTCGGTCGCTACCGCTACAACCCGGCCATGGCCTTGGGGTACCGGATCTCGAATGGGGAGGCGTCCATGGGGCGCTTCTCGGATCATATCGAGCGCGTGTTGCCGTCCATCAAGGCGCGTCGCGGCATGGATGAACCGACGAGCAAGGCCTGATTTTCACGGCCGAGGTGCCGAACCTGAACACGGCGTGCGGGTTGAGCTTTCAGACGGCCGGCCGTACCGGGTGCGACCGGTGGCTGGCGTACAGGCGTCGTTCCGCCACGGCTTCTGCGCGCTGTGTTGGCGCGCGCCAAGGGGTGTCCACTGAAGCCTGGCACCTCCCGATGCCAGGCTTCGTGCTTCAAGACCCCGCGCCGATGTTCTTGTACTCGCGGAACCGGTTGCCGGAACTGCTGAACGAGCGGCCCGAGGTGGAGGCACCCCACGGGGCCTGCAGCTTGATGTGCCCTTCGATGACCGACTCGCGGATCACGGCTTGACCATTGGGCGAGGTGCCTGCGATGTAGGCGCCGGTGCTCACGCTTTCGTCCCAGCTGCGGCCGTAGCTGATGGCGTTGGTGCCGGTGCCGCTGTCCTTGGCGAAGGTGCTGTTGATGAACAGAAAGCCGTAGGTGTTGCCGGCGGCCGTGGCGGGGGCAATGTGGTTGCCGTTGTTGCCCCAGCGTGACGACAGGTACTGGATCTTGCAGTTCTGGAACACGGCGGTGCCGCGGCCGAAGATGAAATCCACGTCGCCTTGGATGTAGCTGTCCTTGAAGTAAGAGCGCGCCACCACCTTGTAGCCGCCGGTCGAGACAAACAGCGTGTCCTGGTTGCCGAGCACGCGCACGTTCTCGAAGAGCATCTTGTCGGCCATGGTCATCAGTGCCACGGCCTGCACGTTGTTCGACGACGAGCCTTCGCTGAAGTCGTTGGCGAAGGTGACGTTCTTGGCCTGGAAGCCGTAGGCTGCCACCGTGAAGCTCGCACTGCCCGTGGTGCCGTAGGTGGTGCTGCCGATGTTCGGGTTGCAGGCATTGGCGGCGCTGCTCGAGCTCTTCGATTTGCCGGCGTGGTTGTTGTAGACCAGAACCGTCTTGGAGGCATCGCTGTTGGTGCTGTAGAGCGTGATCGGCGGTTTGCCGCTCGGCACGCACACCACGGCGCGGTAGGTGCCGGGCTTCACGGCGATGTAGACGCGTGCGGAGCCGCTCGCCGCATTGATGGCGGCCTGCACGGTCGAGTGGGTGCCAGTGCCGTCAGAGGCCACCGTGTACTTGGGCACGAAGCCGCTCACGCTGCCGACCCCACCGCCGGGGCTCCAGTTGTCGGTGCTGAGCGAGCCGATGGTGCCGGTGCGGGCCAGGTACTTGGCGACCGTGTAGTTGGCAGCCGTGCTGTCGCTCAGCTGGGGTCGGTTGGCCGAAACCGTCACGGCCTGCGCCAGGCCGGCCATCGAGAGGGCGGCCGCGCAGGCCAGGGCGCGCGCCGTGTTGCGGCGCGAAATGGGGGTTTGCATGCTTGTCTCCGGTGGCGCGGTCATGGCCGCGCTTGTTGTGGATATCGGCCATGCACCCTGACGGGTGAGGCCGAGGCCAGTGTCGATGGCGCGCTGAGCCTGCGCCATTGGGGGTTGCCTGAACCTTCAGACGCCTGAGCGGCTGCCAGTGAGTGCTTCCTCCCCCTTCAGCGGGAATTGCGCTGGCCGACGTGGTTGCCGAACATCGCTCTTCGTGAATGGCTGATCAACAGGGCCTTCTGCGCCGATTCCCTTGTACAGGGCGGCTCTTCGCAAGTGGTCGTGGCGGCATTCATGGGCACCTTGCGCTGCATTCGGCAGCGGGGCTTGGGTCTTGCACTTCAAAGGAGATGGAGATGGGCGCCTGGAAAGATGACGATTACCACCCCTATGCGGATGAAGTTTATCCCTTGAGCAAACACTTCGGCGGGCCGGGGGCCGCCGGGCTGATGAACAACATCAAAGGCCTGGTCATTCACATCACCGATGGCAACACCTTGCTGCCCAACCTCAAGTCGACCTGGGAAACGCGCTGGGCTTCGGCGCATTTTGCGGTGGACAAACGCGGTGTCACGGCGCAGTACATCGCTCTGTCCCAGCGGTCGTGGGCGGTGGATGGCTGGAAGATCGACAACCACTGGTACAGCGTCGAGAACGTCGCCGTGCATGGCGAGGAACTGACCGACATGCAGATACGCTCGTGCGCGTACCTGCTCAACTGGATGAATGCCACGCATGGCACGCCGTTCTCTCTGGCTGAAAGCCCTGGCGACAGCGGGCTGGCGTACCATGCGCTGTTCACCAAGTCGAAGCCTTGCCCAGGCAAGAAGGTGATCGCGCAATTGCAGGACATCGTCGATTTCGCGGTCAGCCTGAATGGGTGAGGCCCCGATGACACCAGCCCGCCCCAGATGCCGCCACACCACACGCCCCTGATTCACAACCTGCTGCTGGCAGGTGCCGTCATGGGCTGGGTCGTTGCAATCGGCGGGTTGGCTTATGCCCAGCGCTGTGTGACGGCCGCCATGGGCCCCAAGTCGATCATGTCGCCACGCACGTTCACTCAGCTCCTCGTGGGGTGCGTGGCCTGGTTGGTGGCCTTGCTGGTGTTGGTGGGCTCGCTCGGACTGATGTTCCTGGGAGGACACGGATCGCGCGCACTCACGCTGGCGGCCGTCATCAGCGGCATTCAGTTGTTGCCGATTGCCCTGTTGTTCGGGGCCGCGTGGCTCAAGTGAGCAGGGAGTGGCGCCATCTGCGCCACCACACTGCGGCATACTTTGCTTCTGCCCAACGTTTGACTGGAAGGCCATGCAAGACCAAGCCCGCGCTTTTGCTGTCGCTGCTCATGCTGATCAGCGGTACGGTGACCGCCCCTATTCGTTTCACCTCGATGCGGTGGCCGCGCTGGCTGCGCCTTATGGCGACGAGGCGGCGGCCATTGCCTACCTGCACGACACGGCAGAAGACACGCCCATCACGCTGGCCGACATCGAGGCGCAATTCGGGGCCCATGTGGCCGCCTGCGTGGCTTTGCTCACCGACGAGCCGGGGGCCAATCGCAAAGAGCGCAAGGCCAGGACCTATGCCAAGCTGGCGGAGGTGAAGGGCCTCCAGGAGATTGCGCTGCTCGTGAAAGCGGCCGACCGCCTGGCCAACGTGCGGGCCTGCGTCAGCGATGGCAACCAGGGGCTGTGGCAGGTCTATCAGCGTGAGCATCCGACGTTCAGGCAAGCGGCTTATCGACCCGGCCAGTGTGATCCGCTCTGGAACGAGCTCGACGCGCTGTTGACCGATCGACCTGGGGATGCCGGCTGAGCCGCGCAAGACCCAAGGCGTCCCCATCCCACTTCAAGGACCCCCATGGCCGCGATCTGGAAACAAGAAATGAGTCTGGAGCGGCTCATCCGCATCAATGCCAACACCGCTGCAGACCACCTGGGCATCGAGTTCGTGGAGATCGGTGACGACTTCCTCCGCGGCCGCGTGCCCGTGGACGCGCGAACGAGGCAGCCCGCAGGCATTCTTCACGGCGGCGTGTCGGTGGTGCTGGCCGAAACGCTGGGCTCGGTGAGTGCGGCCTGCGCGGCGCCCGCGGGTACACGTGTCGTCGGGCTCGACATCAACGCGAATCACATCCGCAGTGTGAGCGAGGGTTGGGTGATCGGCACCGCCAAGCCGATACACATCGGCCGCACCACCCACGTCTGGCAGATCGAACTGACCAATGAGCAAGGCCAGATCACCTGTGTGTCGCGCCTGACGATGGCGATCCTGGCACCGGCGGGCTGAGTCAGAAAGCCGCGGTGACGCGAGGCACAGGCCAAAGCCCTTCGCACAGTGCCTCACCCGCACGAACGTCGAGATGATGTATTTGTCGCCCGATTCCGGCGTGTGCCCGCAGTGCATGCAGTTCCAGCCGGCAGGGAAGAGTGCCAGACGTCCGGCCTTCGGCGGGATCTTGATGCCTTGGTGAAAGAACTCGGCTTTTCCGCCCTGCGCCACATCGTTCAGGTACAGCACCATGCCGACCACGCGGTCGCCCGCGTCCTTGCCCACGGCGTCTGCGTGCCAGCGGAAATGGCCTTCCCCGCGGGGATACATCTGGACCTTGTAGCCGGTGGCTTGCAGGTCGAACGATTGCAGGATGGGTCGGGTCGACGTGGACGGTCGGCTCAAGGCGCGGGACGTTTCTCGCATGGCAAGATGTCGCAGCGTCCCGCACCATCACCCCCGTCTTGCCACGATGTCCAAGCAACCCATCGACCTGAGGGCCTACCGTGCACGGCGCGCTGCTGCGGAAAGCAGTACACCCGACGCACGTTGCGGCCCTGGAGAGGTGCCGTGTGCGCAGTGCCGCCGCCCCTTGTCGGAACGGGCCAGCCGCTGCCTGCATTGCGGACTTCACTACAAAGGCTTTGCCGGCGACTTTGCGCCCAAGCCTCGGAAGTCCCGTCTCTTCAAAATCGTGGCGGTGATCCTGGTCGTGCTCACGCTGGTGTCAGGCATCGGTGTTTTTCCCTGGGGCGCCTGAGCGACGCCTGTCCTCACGCCTTCTTCTTGGCCCGTTTGCCCTTGCTCTCGCCGTTGTGGGCGATGGCTTCTCTGACGAGCGCCTTGAAAGCGGCTTCATCGACCAACTCGCCTTCATGGATGTCGATGGCGCGCCGAGTGTTGCCCTCAAGGCTGGCGTTGAAAAGGCCGGACGGGTCGTTCAAGGAGGCGCCTTTCGCGAAGGTCAGCTTCACGGCCGTCTTGTACGACTCGCCAGTGCACAGGATGCCGTCGTACGACCACACGGGAGTGCCCATCCACTTCCATTCTTCGATCACCTCGGGATCGGCCTGCTGGATGAGCAGGCGCATCCGGGCCAAGGCCGCGCCGCGCCAATCGTCCAGGTCGGCAATGCGGCGCGAGATGAGTTCCGATGCGGACAGGTCTTCAGCGGCGTCGGGTTTTTTCATGAGGGTCCCCTCGGCGAGTTGCGGCTCCAGAGCGATGGTACTCAGATCTGCTGCAGCACCTCGGCGAGCGCATCGGCCCGAACCGGCTTGGTGAGGTGGAAATCGAAGCCGGCGCGCTGGCTCTGGCGGCGATCGTCGTCCGAGCCCCACCCGGTGATGGCGACCAGCAGCGTGGCCGCATGCAAGGGGTTCTCCTTCAGGCGGGCGGCAAACTGGTGGCCGTTCAGCTCCGGCATGCCGATGTCGCAGAACACGACGCGGGGCCGGAACTCGTCGGCCGCAGCCAGGGCGCGGCTGCCGCTGTACTCGGTGCGTGTCTGATGCCCCTCGGAGCTCAAGAGCAGCGACAACAGATCGGCCGCATCGCGGTTGTCATCGACCACGAGGATGCGGCAGGCTGACGCGACTGACGCAGGTTGCGGCATCGGGGCCGGGTCGTTCGAGGCGTCGGCCGGCGTGGCAAGTGGGAGCTTCACCGTGAACCGGCTGCCCTGGTCCACGCCGTCGCTTGCGGCCGACACCGATCCGCCGTGCATTTCCATCAGCCGATGCACGAGCGACAAGCCGATGCCGAGCCCACCCTGGGCCCGGTCCAGTGTGCGATTGACTTGCGCAAACATGCGGAAGACGTGCCCCAGCAGATCGGCCGGTATGCCGACGCCGTTGTCGCTCACCGTCACCTCGGCGAACCCGTCCGACACGGTCAAGCCCAATTGAATCTGGCCGCCATTGGGCGTGTACTTGGCCGCGTTGTTCAGCAGGTTGCCCACCACCTGCGCCAAGCGCGTGGCGTCCCCCATCACCCACACCGGCTCAGGAGGCTGGCTGATGGACAGCACATGTGCAGCGTGGTCGATGAGGGGCTTGGCGCCTTCGACCGCGGCATCCAGTGCCTTGCGAAGGTCCAGGCACTCGCGCTGCAAGGTGACCTTGCCGCTGGAGATGCGGGCCACGTCGAGCAGGTCGTCGATCAAGCGCACCATCACGTTCATCTGCCGGTCCATCATGGCCAACAGCCGCCCCTTGAAGGCGGCATCGTCCACGCCGCGCTCCATGATGTGCAGGGCGGAGCGAATCGGCGCCAGCGGGTTTCTGAGTTCGTGAGCGAGTGTGGCGAGGAACTCATCCTTGCGCCGATCTGCCGTGCGCAGCGCCTCTTCAGCCTCGCGCAGGGCCTCCAGCTGATCGCGGATCTGGAACTGTCGCCCACGCGCCCGGATGGCCGCTTGCACTGCCGCCACCAGCGTTCTGATGGAGACCGGGCGCTCGAGCACCGTGGCGTTCTGCAGCTTGCGCAGCGCGACGTTGACCAGCTCCTCGCTGCCATGAACCATGATCACAGTGGGAATGTCCGACCAGGGCGCTTGCTCGGAGAGGGCGATCAGCACAGCGTCGAAACCGGGGTCGGCCAGCGCCACCTCAGTCAGGATCAGCACGCCAACTCCCTGGCGCAGTTCGGTGGCCACGGCCTGGAGCGAGGGCATCACGGCGCACAGGATGCCGTTGCGCTCGAGCACCTTGCACGCCACGTCGCCGTCGCGCCGGGATGTGGGGGCGAGCAAGGCTCGCAGGTTGTCGGACCGGGTGTGTGCCACGCGTGTCACAGGCGCCGCGCCTGGCCTGCACCCGGACCGTTCTCGTCAATCGACGTCACCTCCACCGGCACGCCTGAGAGTGTTCCGCGGAACTGCACCAGCGGGTCGCTCAGGTGCAGGCCGCGGGCGTCCATGCGGAGTTCGCGGATGGTGTGCTCGTGCGAGCCGCTGCGCTTCTTGAGAACCGAGACGGCCTTCTTCACCTGGCCGGCGTGTTCGAAGTAGCGGAGGTAGATCACGCTGTCGGCGAGGTAGCTCGCATCGCCGGGGGAGCCCATCTGCGTGGCGATCATGCCGGTCTGTGCGGCAATCAGGAACGACGATACCCCGTGGTTGCCCAGATAGGCCAGGAGCTCGTGCAACTGGGCCGTCAGGTACTGCCCGTCGACCATCGCGTTCATGTAGCCGTTGAGGCTGTCGATGACAATGACTTTGGCGTGGTTGACTTCCACGGCCTCGCGCACCATGTGGGCAAACTGGCCGGGGGAGATCTCGGCCGGGTCGACCTGGCGAACGGAGACTTGTCCGGGGCCGGTGCCTTCTTTCAATGCCATGCCCAGTCCCATCGTTCGCGACACCATGGTGGCCTTGGACTCGTCGAACGTGAACACCTGAGCGTGCTCGCCGCGCTGTGCGGCCGCGGTGGCGTATTGAAGCGCCACCGTGGATTTGCCCGAGCCTGCCGGGCCTATGAGGAGCGTGCTGGTGCCCATGTCAACGCCGCCGCCCAGCATGCGGTCGAGCGCTGCCACGCCGCTCGCAATCTGTGATTGCGAGTAAGCGGCGCCGTGTTCTGCAGCGGCCAGGCGCGGGTAGACCTCGATGCCGCCCCGAGTGAGAGCCATGTGGTGAAAGCCGCTGCGGAAGTCGCTGCCCCGGAATTTGACGACCCGTGCCTGGCGAAGTGCACGGCCGTAGCTGGGGGCACGGTGCTCGAGCGAGATCACGCCGTGGGCAATGCTTTGCAATTGAAGGTCGGCACCGTCGCCCGTGCGGTCATCGAGCATCATCACCGTGCAGCGGCGCCCCGCGAAGAACTGCTTCAGGGCGAGGATCTGGCGGCGGTAGCGGAGCGAGCTTTGCGCCAGCAGCCGCATTTCAGACAATGAGTCGAAGACCAGC
>JBEGTX010000003.1:0-2510 GCA_041179165.1 Pseudomonadota bacterium
GAGGTAATGCGTCAGCCCTCGCCAATTGCTCAGGCAGTAGTCGATGGCCTTGGCCGTCACGTCGGCCTTGGCCAGCTTTTGGCGCTGCTCGCTCAGCCAGGTGTGCAAGGCCTCGGCCACCGGCTTGGCATGCTGCTGCCGCAGCAGCCATCTGGCCTCGGGTTTGAGTTCGCGCGCCTGGCGCTCCACCTCGTAGAGCCTGGCGATCAGCGCCACCGCGTGGCCTGCGATCTCGCTGCCGTTGAGCTGGTGTGCCTCGAACAGCTTCCTGCGCGCATGCGCCATGCACAGCGCTGCCGTCACGCCCTGGGCCTGCAATGCGTGGTAGCCCGAGAAGTCGTCCGTCACCAAGGTCCCGCCGAAGCCTCGCAGCACCCGGCGCGCATTCTCGCCACCGCGGCCCGCGCTGAAGTCGTAGTAGACCGCGCGCTGGGCGACGAAGTTCGTCGTGCGGTACACCCACACATACGCCCGGCTGGTCTTGCCCTTGCCCGGTGCCAGCAGCTTGACCGGTGTCTCGTCGGCGTGGACCACGCCGTGGCCGAGGATGAAGTCCTTCAGCGCGTCGGCCAGCGGGGCCAGGCGCACGCCGCAGATGCCGCTCCACTGCGCCATGCTCGAGCGCGGGATATGCACGCCCGAGCGGGCATAGATCTCGGTCTGGCGGTATAGCGGCAGGTGATCGTCGTGCTTGGCCACCACCACCTGGGCGAGCAGGCCGGGCGCCGGGATGCCCTTGTCGATCATCTGCGCGGGCAGCGGCGCGGCCTGCAGGGTCTGGCAGCACGCGCAGGCGTACTTGCCGCGAATGTGGCGCAGCACGAAGAACTGTGCCGGCACGCAGTCCAGTTGCTCGCTGATCTCCTCGCCGATGCGTTTGAGCGCTTCGCCGCAGGCGCAGTGGGTGGCCTCGATCTCGTGGTGGCGCTCGACGCGCGGCAGGCTCGCGGGCAGCGCCTGGCGCACGGCCTGGCCCGTCGCACGCGGCGCGCTCGGCTCGGTCTTGCCCTGGGCGGCAAGGTCTTCCAGCGCGGTGTCGGCCACGATGGCGTCGAACAGCACGGCCTGCGTCGTGCCGTCCAGGCTCTCGCTGGACGAGCCGAAGCGCCAGCGCTTCAGGCGCGCGATCTCGAAGTTCAGCGCCTCGATCTTGGTCTGCTTGAACTTGATCTCGGCTTGCATGCGCTCGATCAGATCGCGCATCGCCTGCATCGGGTCGGCGCTCGGCGGCACGTCCTGCGGGACATCTGTTTGCGCGCCGCAGGCATCGAGCATGGACAGCAGTATCCCTCGCGCGCGTGCGCGCGCGAGACGGGACATTCGCCAATGGACAAACGCCCGGATAGCAGGGGCGAATCGGGTGCAATGCAGCCCCTCAAACTGCCGTGATGGCCCGCGGCTGCGGTGCACTCAGCCGCTGCCACGGCAGCCCGGCGACGAGCCAGTCGAACTGCTCGCGCTTCAGCTGGACCGACCCCGAGTCCTGGCGCGGCCAGGCGAAGCTTCCGGCCTGCAACCGCCGCGTGCACAGCCACAGGCCCGCGCCGTCGTAGACAAGCACCTTGAGCCGGTCGGCACGCCGGTTGGCGAACACGTAGGCGTGGTGGGGCTGCGCACCCAGCGCAAAGCCGTGCACCACCAGCGCCAGCAGCCGGTCGATGCCGCCGCGCAAGTCGCTTGCGCCCAGCGCCAGCCAGACGACATCGATGCGGATCATCGGCCGAACTCGCGCAGCAGCACGGCGAGCTCTCGCGGATGGGCCAGCGGCCAGTGCAGTTCGAGTCGGGCCGCGCCGGCGTTCAGCTCGATGCGTACCGATGAGGCAACGCCCGGCGATGCCACGCGGGCCGCGACAAAGCCGCTCGGCCGATTCGTCGGGCGTTCGGCGCCCGCGCCGCCGGGCCCTGCGTCAAGCTTGGCCTGCCAGCGTTGGTAATGTGCACACCAACTGCCCAGCGTTCCCAGCGGCACGCCGTTGGCCTCGGCCCAGGCCTTGGCCTTCATGCCGGAGGCGCGATAGGCCTGTACCTGCTCCATGCACCGCTGCGCATGTTGTCGATCCGTACTCAACTCGTTCCCCTCGTCGATTGCACAGACACAAGATTCGCAGCTTCATCGCCGCGGGGAAAGATGAGTTGCCGGAACGCTTACCAACGAGGCCCGCCAGGCGCTGTTCAAACGCGCGGACACACGCACCGGCTGAGCGGGCCAGGCCGGCGCTGGCACAGCAGGGCTGTGGACATGTGGACGATGCGCTGGCGCGCACCGGCGCGGCCCGTGGCCAACGTGAGTACACGTTGCCCACCGCCCGCGCCTTCGCCCACATGCCCACAGCCCTCGACCACGGTTGTCGATGATTCCGAAATCCGGGCCCCAATACACTGACCCGACCTACAACGGATCGACCCGCTTCGGGCCGTCGATCTCAGCAACCGTCTTGAAAGTCAAGCCGTATGAAGTGTGTTGTCCCACGGGGTACCGTTCTTGATCATGGCGTTGAGGATGGTCAG
>JBEGTX010000004.1:0-22810 GCA_041179165.1 Pseudomonadota bacterium
CTGGCGGTGCAGCGAATCGAGCTGGGCCGCCTGGGTCTGGAAGGCCACGCGCAGCCGCTCGACCATGGTGTTCATGGCGCGGGTGAGGCGCTGCAGCTCAGGCACGCTGGGCTCGGCCACCGTGACGAACTGCCCTTGCACGAGGGACTCGGCCTGGGTGACCGTGGTGTCCAGGGGCTTGCGGATGCGCCCGACCACCAGCGTGCCCACGACCCCGGCGAGCAGCCCCACCAACCCGAGTGCAAACGCCGAGCGCAGGCTGCTCTGCCAGAGTTCGTCGTACGCATACGAGGCATGGCTCACCACCTCGACCCGGCCGAGCGCGCGCCAGCCGTCGGACACCTGGGCCTGGCCCGGCACCGCGTCGATCGACACCAGGCCTGCAAACCAGGCCGGCGCCTTGGCCGGGGCCGTGCTGGAGACACGCGAGAACGGCACGCTGCCATCGGCAGCCACAAAGCGGATGCTGCTGTAGAAGCCGGTGTCGAACTGCGCCGACATGAGCAGGCTCATGAGTTCGGCATCGCCCTTCTGCTGCGACAAGGCCAGGGCCATGGATGTGGCGTTGTCGGAGTTCTTCAGCTGGAGCTGAGTCTGCAGGTAGCCCCGCGCCGATTCCACGGCCACCGTGACACTGCCCACGAAGGCCAGCAGCACCGTGCCGAGCATGAGCAACCAGATTTGACGGATCAGCGACATTCGCGCTCCCTGTTGAGGTGCATCATTGAAACCCTTCCGCACGTGCTTTCGCAAGCACTTCGCGCCAACGTGACAGCCGCGCCACAGGATCACCCGCGGCCTGGGACCCCACACCTTCCCACAACCCTTCACCGTTGAAGCTGAAGACCGGCACCAGGTCGGGCCGCCGCGAAGCCGGGCGGATGTCGCTGATGAGGTTGTCGAGAATGAGCGGCTCGGCGTTGGCCGCAGCGTAGTAGGCCAGAACCATGTGGGCCTGCAGTGCACCCGAGGGCCCCCCCACCTGGGCCCGAACGTACACCAGCCTCAGCTTGGCCGCGGGGATGCCGAGCGCCAGCAGACCGAAGTACTTGGCGAT
The DNA here is from genome assembly GCA_041179165.1 of Pseudomonadota bacterium. Classification (GTDB taxonomy): domain Bacteria; phylum Pseudomonadota; class Gammaproteobacteria; order Burkholderiales; family Burkholderiaceae_C; genus Rhizobacter. The sequence goes on from JBEGTX010000004.1 coordinate 1,058, forward strand.
CGCGTAGTCCTCGCAATCCCCCTGTCCCTGGCCAAGCGTCTCCAGCGGGCTCGCCCAGTAGTCGGTCTGGCCCCAGACCTCGCGGTCGTCGCGAAAGAGCACGTTGCGGTTGAAGAACTGATTGATGGAGAGTAGACGGGCGGGCTCGTCGAGGTCCGCGGCGGCGGCCATGGCCTGCTGCAGGGCGCGCGCGCCAATCACGGCTCGGGGCCCGACTTTCTGGGCAGCCAGGGCCATGCGCTCGGCGTCCCAGGCCCGCGCCGAGGGGCCGGGCATGGCCAGCAGCAGGGCCAGCAGGGTCAGCATCGCCTGTCGGCCGAAAGCGTTCAGCCGCTGGCAGGCCCGCTGCCCGGCACGTCGGGCGTGCTCGCTCCAGGCACCGGATCGGGCGGCTGAAGGCAGGAGAAATCGAGCAATGCGCACAGGTTTCCATCGGGCACCGTGCCCACCCCTTGTTGTCGTCCGATCACTGGGGGTCTTGAGGCCGGCGGCAGGAGCTCATGCCCTTGCTGTTGCTATGTCATTGAATCAAAACGGTGCGCCGTGAAATACTCCCGGCGTTCCCCCTTGGTTGCGGGAGCCACGCCAGGGTTATCCCTCCTTAAACTCGGAGCGTGTATCTTCTGAAACGAGGGGGGCGGCTCATCGCCCCCCTGACATGCCAACCGACCCCAGGATCAAGATGCGTTTGAACCGAACTGTTTTGTGGACCGCCGCCGCCCTGTTGTGCGCCGGCGCGGCATCTGCCCAGACCGACCCCAACACGCCTTTGAAAGATGCCGTCCAGAAGGCCGTCAGCTCCAACCCCGAAGTCACCGCCAGATTCAACGCATACCGCGCTGCTGCCGACGCGGTGGACATCGTGCGTGCCGGCTACCTGCCCCGCCTCGACCTGAGCGCCAGCGTCGGCCGCGACCGCGACCGCATCACCAGCCGCTCCCCCAACGACCAGTCGCTGAACCGCGCTGGCGCGGCCCTGAGCCTCAGCCAGTTGCTGTGGGACGGCCTGGCCACGCAGAAGGACGTGGGCCGCCTCGGCCACGACAAGGTCGCTCGCTACTTCGAGGTGGTCGACACCGCCGAGCAAACTGCCTTGGAGGCGGCACGCGCCTACTACGACGTGCTGCGCTACCGGCGGCTGGTGCAACTGGCCGAAGACAGCTTTGTGCAGCACCGTGCCGCCTTCAACCAGATCCAATCGCGCTTCAAGGCCGGTGTGGGCCGCGGCGTCGACCTCGAGCAGGCAGGTGCCCGTCTGGCGCTGGCCGAGTCCAACCTCAACACGGAAGCCGCCAACCTGCACGACGTGTCCGCGCGCTACCAGCGCATCGTGGGCGAAGCGCCTCCGAAAAACCTGCCGCTGCCCAACGCCTTCAACATGTCGGTGCCGGCCAATGCCAACCTGGCCTCCGAGCAAGCCATCCAGCGCAGCCCCACCATCAGTGCGAGTGTCGAGAACCTGCGCTCGGCGCGCGCCCTGGGCGCCATCCGCGAGAGTGGCTACCAGCCCAAGGTGGAGGCCCGTGTGCGCTCCGGCGGCGGCAAGAACTTCGACGGCGTGCGCGACCAGACCCGCGACACCTCGGCCGAGATCGTGTTGAACTGGAACCTCTTCAACGGCGGCGCCGACCGGGCCCGCGTGCGCCAGCAGGCCAACGTCATCAACCAGGCGGCCGACCTGCGCGACAAGGCCTGCCGCGATGTGCGCCAGACGGTGGCCATTGCCTACAACGACACCCGCAAGCTGGTCGACCAGCTCGTCTACCTCGACCGCAACACGCTGGCCATCTCCAAGGCGCGTGACGCCTACCGCCAGCAGTTCGACATCGGCCAGCGCAGCCTGCTCGACCTGTTGAACTCGGAAAACGAGCTCTACACCGCCCAGCGGTCTTACGCCAATGCCGAGTACGACCTCAGCATCGCCTACATCCGCACGCACGCCGCACTCAACCAGCTGAGCCAGCAGCTCGGCCTGGCCCGTGACGCCACCGCCCCCGAAGCCCCAGAAGAAGCCAACGGCTGGGACATCGGCGGCGACGGCCCCACCCGCTGCCCGTCGGTGGCGGTGGAGACCACGCTCGTCGACACCTCGACTCTCGTGCAACGGGCGGCCACCATGTCTGCGGGCGCCCCGGTGCTGCCCATCACACCAGCGGTTCGCCCGGGCACACCCGCGAGCGCGCCGGTGGCTGTGCCTGTGTCGACACCCGCCGGAGCTGCCGCTGAACGCCGCGTGTCCGACTGGGCCGCGGCCTGGCAGTCCAAGGACCTGAGCCGCTATCTGGGCTTCTACGCGCCGGGCTTCACGCCCAGCCGCGGCAGCCTCGACAGCTGGAAAGCTCAGCGCAGCGCCGCCCTGTCCAGACCCGGCACCCTCGGCGTCAAGATCGACAGCCTGACCACCACCGCGCTGAATCCGACCACGCTCGAAACTCGCTTCACGCAGACCTACCGCTCCAACCAGTTCAACGACGTGACCGACAAGGTCCTCACCTGGCAGCTGATCGGTGGGCAGTGGCTGATCGTCAAGGAAACCGGACGCTGAAGTTTTTTCGGCGCACAAGACAACGGCCCCGTCTGCGAAGACGGGGCCGTTTTCATGGGTGAGGTGAACTCAGCGCTTGACCGGCGGCAGGTCGGTGCAGACGCCCTCGAAGGCCTCTGCGGCCATGCCGATGCTTTCACCCAGCGTGGGATGCGGGTGGATGGTCTTGCCGATGTCCACCGCATCGGCCCCCATCTCGATGGCCAGCGCCACCTCGCCGATCATGTCGCCCGCATGCGTGCCCACGATGCCCCCGCCCACGATGGCGTGGGTTTCTTCATCGAAGAGCAGCTTGGTAAAGCCCTCGTCACGGCCGTTGGCGATGGCGCGGCCCGAGGCCGTCCACGGAAACAGGCCCTTGCGCACCTTGAGCCCGCGGCTGCGGGCCTCGTCTTCAGTCACGCCCACCCAGGCCACCTCGGGGTCTGTGTAGGCCACGCTCGGGATCACGCGCGCATCGAAGGCCGCCTTGTGGCCGGCCGCGACTTCGGCCGCCACGTGCGCCTCGTGCACCGCCTTGTGGGCCAGCATCGGCTGGCCGACGATGTCGCCGATGGCAAAGATGTGCGGCACGTTGGTGCGCATCTGTGAGTCCACCGCGATGAAGCCGCGGTCATTCACCTCTACGCCGGCGTGCTCGGCACCGATGCGCTTACCGTTCGGCACGCGGCCCACGGCCTGCAGCACCAGGTCGTAGAGCTGGGGCTCTGCCGGGGCCCCCTCGCCTTCGAAGCTCACACGGATGCCCTTCTTGGTAGCCTCGGCGGCCACGGTGCGGGTCTTGAGCATGATGTGGTCGAAGCGCGGGGCGTTCACCTTCTGCCAGACCTTCACGAGGTCGCGGTCAGCGCCCAGCATCAGCGCGTCTTGCATCTCGACCACGTCGAGGCGTGCGCCCAGGGCGCTGTAAACGGTGCCCATCTCCAGCCCGATGATGCCGCCGCCGATGATGAGCATGCGCTTCGGGTTCTGGCGCAACTCGAGCGCCCCGGTCGAGGTGACGATGCGTGGATCGTCCTTGGGCAGGAACGGCAGCTTCACGGCCTCCGATCCCGCCGCGATGATGGCCTGGCGGAAACGGATACGGCGCGTGCTGCCGTCTTCTTGTGCGACAGACAGCGTGTGCGCATCGGCAAAGCTGCCCGTGCCCTGCACCACCGTGACCTTGCGCATCTTGGCCATGGCGGTCAGGCCTGCCGTGAGCTTGCCGACGACCTTCTCCTTGTGCGTGCGCAGCTTGGCCAGGTCGACCTTGGGGGCCGCGAAGGCCACGCCCATCGCCTCGAAGTGCTTGACCTCGTCCATCACGGCGGCCACGTGCAGCAAGGCCTTGGAGGGGATGCAGCCCACGTTCAGGCAGACACCACCGAGCGTGGGATAGCGCTCCACCAGCACCGTTTTCAGGCCGAGGTCGGCGGCGCGGAATGCGGCCGAATAGCCGCCTGGGCCTGCACCCAGCACGAGCAGATCGAAGTCGGCGTCGTCGGATGTGGCGCTTGCGATGCTGGATGCGGCGGATAAAGACGGCGTGGGAGCAGGGACAGGAGCAGGAGCAGGAGCAGGCGTGGGTGCCGATGCCAATGCAGGCGTTGCAGCGACGGCAGGCGTCGGAGCAGGCGTCGGCGAGGCAGGGGCAGTCTCCAGCGTGAGGATCACCGACCCCTCGCTCACCTTGTCACCCAGCTTCACCGCCAAGGACACCACCACGCCAGCATGCGGCGCGGGAATCTCCATCGAGGCCTTGTCGCTTTCTACCGTGATGAGCGACTGCTCGGCCTTCACGGTGTCACCCGGCTTGACGAGCAACTCGATGACTGCGACCTCGGCCGAGTCGCCGATGTCTGGAACCTTGATCTCGATGGACGGCATGGCGTCAGCCTTTCAGTTTGAGGGTCTGGACCTTCACCGGCCCACCCGAACTCTTGTCGAACTCGCAACCAGCGCGCACGCCGATCTCGGCGAGTTCCCGGGCGGTGCGAGCGGTGTCGCGGGCGGCGAACATCGCGCCCAGCGCAAACGCGCGCCCCGAGCCGATGGCCCAGAACTGTTCGAACTCGAACACCTCGCGGTACGAGTAGACGCCGTACAGGCCGCTGCTGTTGGCGATAAGGGCCGTGTACTGCGAGCTTTCGTACGGGTCGGAGTCCTCTTCCTTTGTGTTGAGGAAGAAGTGCTCCTTCAGCACCGGGTGGATCTTGAGGAAGGTGTCGAACACCTCGTCGCGCGAATTGAGCCGCAGGTCGGTTTTGGACAATCCCATCAGCGCCCGTCGCAGCACCGGGAAGTGCGCGGTGGTGCCGGCCAGGCCCAGCCACGAGTCGCCCACCTTGAATATCTTCTGGTTGAGCTCGTAGGCCGGCCCGAGGCGCGTGTCGCCGAAGGTGACGAGGCTGTCGGCCGCCATGGCGACCTGTCCGTTGTGACGCGTGACCACCAGTGTTGTCATGGGCAGCCTCCTGTCAGAGCAGCACGCGTCGGAAGTCGGCCAGGATCTGGCACAGGTAGGCATTGAAGCGGGCAGCCCCGGCGCCGTCGATCACGCGGTGGTCCCAGCTCAGGCTCAGGGGCAGGCGCAGCCGCGGCTTGAACTGCTCGCCGTCCCACACGGGCTCGGTGGTGGCCCGGCACACACCGAGGATGGCCACCTCGGGGGCATTGATGATCGGCGTGAAGTAGCGCCCACCGATGCCGCCCAACGACGAGATCGAGATGCAGCCGCCACTCATGTCGGCCGGCGACAGCTTGCCATCACGCGCCTTCTGCGCGAGCGCGTTCATCTCAGCCGAGATCTGCAACACGCCCTTTTGGTCGGCGTCTTTCAGCACCGGCACGACGAGGCCGTTGGGTGTGTCCGCCGCGAAGCCGATGTGGAAGTACTGTTTGAGCACCAGATCCTCGCCGTCGAGCGAGGCGTTGAACTCGGGAAACTTCTTGAGCGCCGCCACCATCGCCTTGATGAGGAAGGCCAGCATGGTGACCTTCACCCCCGACTTGGCGTGCTCTGCATTGAGCTGCACGCGGAAGGCCTCGAGCTCGGTGATGTCGGCGTCGTCATGGTTGGTGACGTGCGGAATGAGCACCCAGTTGCGGTGCAGGTTGGCCGCGCCGATGCGCTTGATGCGCGACTGCGCCTGGCGCTCGGTGGGCCCGAACTTGCTGAAGTCGACCTTGGGCCACGGCAGCAGGCCGGGGAAGCTGCCGCCCACGGGTGCGGCACCCGCCGCGCCCGCAGCCGGTTGCCGCGTGCCTGATGCCATCACGCCCTTCACGAAGCTGTTGATGTCGTTGTGGGTGATGCGGCCTTTCAGGCCGCTGCCCTGCACTTCGGCCAGCGGCACACCGAGTTCACGCGCGAGCTTGCGGATGGATGGCGAGGCATGGGGCAAACGACCGACCGGCGCAGCCGGGTCGGGCGTGGGCAAGGCCGCGGTGGGAGCCACGCGCTCGCCAGCGGCTGGCGGGGGTGAGGCCGCCACGGCTGATGCCGCCGAGGCGGGTGCTGCAGCAGCCGCTGCCCCGACCGGCGCCGCAGCAGCCACGGCTTCCAACAACGCCAACACAGAACCCTGGCGCACCTTGTCACCCAGCTTCACGCGCAGCTCTTTCACCACGCCGGCAAAGGCGGACGGAATTTCCATCGACGCCTTGTCGCTCTCGACGGTGATGACACTCTGCTCGGCTTTGAGGGTGTCGCCCACCTTCACGAACACTTCGATGACACTGACCTCGTCGGTGTCGCCGATGTCGGGCACGATGAGCTCCACCACACCTGCAGCAGCGGCGGGCGCGGGAGCAGGAGCAGCTGCGGCGGCCGGTGCGGCCGATACCGCACCCGCAGAAGCCGCTGGTGCCGGCGCAGGTGCAGGTGCAGGTGCACCATCCCCCTCCAAGGTCAGCAGCACCGAGCCCTCGCTGATCTTGTCGCCCAGCTTCACCAGGATGGACTTCACCACGCCCGCATGGGTGGACGGAATTTCCATCGACGCCTTGTCGCTTTCGACCGTCAGCAGTGACTGGTCGAGCTTGACCGTGTCTCCTGGCTTGACCAGCAGCTCGATGATCTCGACTTCCTTGAAGTCCCCGATGTCGGGGACCTTGACCTCAAGCATTGCCATGGTTGTTCTCTCTTTTCTGAACGGCGCGGGAGCCGCTTCTCCGCGCCTGCTGTTGCGCCTGCTTTTGCGTCATCTGTAGGCCAGCGGCGATGCGGCGGCAGTCGATCACGCAAACAGCGGATTGATCTTGTCCACGTTGATGTTGTACTTCGTGAGCGCCTCGGCCACCTTGGCCATCGGCACGCTGCCTTCATCGGCCAGCGACTTGAGTGCAGCCACCACAATGTAGTGCCGGTTGATCTCGAAGTGCTCGCGCAGCTTGCTGCGAAAATCACTGCGACCGAAGCCGTCGGTGCCCAGTACCTTGTAGCTGCGGCCCTTGGGCAGGAACGCGCGGATCTGGTCGGCGTAGTTCTTCATGTAGTCGGTGGAGGCAATCACCGGGCCTGCGTGCTTGTCGAGCTGCTGCGCGACAAAGGGCACTCGCGCGGTTTCCAGCGGGTGCAGCAGGTTCCAGCGTTCGGCGTCCTGACCGTCACGGGCCAGCTCGTTGAAGCTCGGGCAACTCCACACGTTGGCGGCCACGCCCCAGTCTTTTTCGAGCAGGTCTTTAGCGGCAATCGACTCGCGCAGGATGGTGCCGCTGCCCAGCAAATTCACGCGCGGGGTTTTCTTGGCGCCCGGCATCAGCAGGTACATGCCTTTGATGATCTGCTCTTCGGTCCCGGTCTGCAGGCCGGGCATCGCGTAGTTTTCATTCAGCAGCGTCAGGTAGAAATACACGTTGTCTTGCTGCTCGACCATGCGCTTCAGGCCGTGGTGCAGGATCACGCCCACCTCGTGCGCGAACGTCGGGTCGTAGCTGATGCAGTTGGGAATGGTGCCCGCCAGGATGTGGCTGTGGCCGTCTTCGTGCTGCAGGCCTTCGCCATTGAGCGTGGTGCGCCCGGACGTGCCCCCCAACAGGAAACCGCGCGCCTGCATGTCGCCGGCGGCCCAGGCCAGATCGCCGATGCGCTGGAAGCCGAACATCGAGTAGTACACGTAGAACGGCACCATGATGCGGTTGTTGGTGGAGTACGACGTGGCGGCCGCGATCCACGAGCTCATGCCGCCCGCTTCGTTGATGCCCTCTTGCAGGATCTGCCCGGCCTTGTCTTCGCGGTAGTACATCACCTGGTCTTTGTCGACCGGGGTGTATTGCTGCCCGTCAGGGTTGTAGATGCCGATCTGGCGGAACAGGCCCTCCATGCCGAAGGTGCGCGCCTCGTCCACCAGGATGGGCACGGTGCGGGGCCCAAGCGCCTTGTCGCGCAGCAGCTGGGTGAGGAAGCGCACGAAGGCCTGCGTGGTCGAGATCTCGCGGCCTTCGGCCGTGGGGTCGAGCACGGCCTTGAAGGTCTCGAGCGGCGGCACCTCGAAGGTCTCGTCTGACTTGGCGCGCCGCTGCGGCAGGTAGCCCCCGAGCGCCTTGCGGCGCTCTTGCAGGTAACGCATCTCGGGCGTGTCGTCGGCCGGCTTGTAGAACGGCACCTCGGCGATCTTGTCGTCGGGGATGGGGATGTTGAAGCGGTCGCGGAAGGCGCGCACGTCTTCATCTACCATCTTCTTGGTCTGGTGGGCCGTGTTCTTGCCTTCACCGATCTTGCCCATGCCGAAGCCCTTGACCGTCTTGATGAGCAGCACGGTCGGTTGGCCCTTGGTGTGGACCGCGCGGTGGTAGGCGGCATACACCTTCTGCGGGTCGTGGCCGCCGCGGTTCAGGCGCCAGATGTCGTCGTCGCTCATCTTCGACACCATCTCGAGCAGCTTCGGATGGCGGCCGAAGAAGTTCTTGCGGACGAAGGCGCCGTCGTTGGCCTTGAAGGCCTGGTAGTCGCCGTCTACCGTGTCCATCATCACCTTGCGCAGCAGCTCGTCCTTGTCTCGGGCGAGCAGCGGGTCCCAGTAACTGCCCCACAGCAGCTTGATGACGTTCCAGCCCGAGCCCCGGAACTCGCCTTCAAGCTCCTGGATGATCTTGCCGTTGCCCCGCACCGGGCCGTCGAGGCGCTGCAGGTTGCAGTTGACGACGAAGATGAGGTTATCGAGCTTCTCGCGGGCGGCCAGGCCGATGGCGCCGAGCGACTCGGGCTCGTCCATCTCGCCGTCGCCGCAGAACACCCAGACCTTGCGGTCGGCCGTGTCGGCAATGCCGCGGGCATGCAGGTACTTGAGGAAGCGCGCCTGGTAGATGGCCATCAGCGGGCCCAGGCCCATCGACACCGTGGGGAACTGCCAGAAGTCCGGCATGAGCTTCGGGTGCGGGTAGCTGGAGATGCCCTTGCCATCGACCTCCTGGCGGAAGTTGTTCAGCTGCTCTTCGGTGATGCGGCCTTCCATGAAGGCGCGGGCGTAGATGCCGGGCGAGGAATGGCCCTGGATGTAGAGCAGGTCGCCACCATGCTGGTCGTTGACGCCGCGCCAGAAGTGGTTGAAGCCCGCGCCGAACATCGTGGCCACCGACGCGAACGACGAGATGTGCCCACCCAGGTCGCCGCCGTCAGCCGGGTGCAGGCGGTTGGCGCGCACCACCATCGCCATGGCGTTCCAGCGCATATAGGCGCGAAGGCGTTCTTCGATTTCAAGGTTGCCCGGGCAGCGCTCTTCTTGATCGACCGGGATGGTGTTGACGTAGGCTGTCTTGGCCGAGAACGGCATGTCGATGCCGGCCTGGCGGGCGTGGTCGATGAGCTGTTCGAGCAGGAAGTGCGCGCGCTCGCTGCCCTCGCTCTGCACGACCGCGGACAAGGCATCGAGCCACTCGCGCGTCTCTTGCGAGTCGGCATCATTGGCGGCGGCACCCAGGAAAGAGTCTGGCAGGGCTGACATGGCGGTCTCCGATCGGATTCACATTTGCACCGGGCAGGAGTGTCGCACAAAGTCGGCTCACTCCCAAATTATGCAAACACGTTCTGCATTGTGAAATTTCAAGACGAGACTGGATGCTTGTCAATGGGGCAAGACTCTTGCCTGACGGTGCGCCCCTCCCTCGATAATCCAGGGATGCAGTCCGAGAAAGATCTCCCCACCCTCCCCGGCACCCTGGCGACAGGGCCACGCAAGCGCCTGTTCGGCACTTGGTGGCGCCGCCAATCGCTCTCCCGCCAAGACCGCTACGCCACGCTCGGGCCCCTGGTCTCGGTGCTGCTGTTCCTCGCCGCCATCATTTCGGCCTTTTGGTACCTGCGCAATGAGGAATTCGAGCGGGAGCAGGAGTCGGTCAAGCGCGACACCGAAATCGTTCAACAACAGGTTCGCCTGCGGCTGATCGAAAGCCAGGAGCAGCTCATCCGCATTGCGCGCGACATCGCCTCGCGCAGCACCACCCCCGAAGCCTTTGCCCAACAGGCCGGCACGCTGGCCCGCGAGCGACCCGAGATCACGCACATCCTCTGGGTCAATGCGCAGCGTGTGCGCCGCGCCAGCTACTCGAGCGCCAACCTGCACACGCAGGTCGAGAGCTCAGACGCCGAACTCGAGCGCACCATGCCCATGCCGGGCCGCGACAACGCCCCTGAGCGTGCGTTCGAGATCACGAGCCAGCTGCGCTACCCGACCTACTCGACGTCCTACCTCAATGCCTACGGCAACCCGGTGTTCCAGGTGCACGTGCCGCTGATCGACAAGAACACCTTTGCCGGCACGCTGATCGCCGAGTACTCGGTGGATGCGCTGGTGCGCTATTTCATTCCGGCCGAGGTGGCCAACCGCCACGTGGTGTCGCTGATCGACGCCAACGAGTCCGTGCTCGCCAGCACCGTCACGCTGATGCCCGGCCAAGTGGCGCGCCCGCCGTCCATCGTGCACGACGTGCCCTTGGCGCCGGCCGGTAACGGCCTGCGGCTGCGTGTGCAGGGCTACCGCACCTCCATCGGCCTCATCAGCAACACCTTGTTCTGGATGGTGAGTGCACTGAGCGCACTCACCGTGTGGATGCTGCTCGGCACTTGGCGCCACATGCGCCGCCGGCTGCAGATGCAGACGGCCCTGGTCACGGAAACCAACTTCCGCCGGGCGATGGAAAACTCCATGCTCACCGGCATGCGCGCGCTCGACATGGAGGGCCGCATCGCCTACGTGAACCCCGCCTTCTGCGCCATGACAGGTTTCACCGACACCGAACTCATCGGCCGCATGCCGCCTTTCCCGCACTGGCCGCCTGACCGCTACGACGAGAACAACCGCCTGCTGCAGCAAGAGCTTCAAGGGCGCAGCCCCGCAGGCGGCATCGAGGTGAAGGCCATGCGCAAGGACGGCACGCGCTTCGACGCGCGCATGTATGTGTCGCCTCTGATCGACCCCAAGGGTGTGCAGACCGGCTGGATGACCTCGATGACCAACATCACCGAGGCCAAGCGCGTGCGCGACCAGCTCTCGGCCTCGCACGAGCGCTTCACCACGGTGCTGGAAGGCCTGGACGCCGCGGTGTCGGTGCTGTCGGTGCAACAGGGTGAGCTGCTGTTCGCCAACCGCTCCTACCGCCTGTGGTTCGGTGCCGAAGCCCGCGGCCACGGCATGCTGGCGGGCAGCGATTCCGGCACGAGCGGGCCCATGGGGCTGGGCGACATGGACGACATCGGCGACTCGGTCGACAGCTTCGGCGGCCTGCCCACCCAAGAGCTCACCGAGGCCGGTTCCGACCCGCGCGAGGTGTTTGTCGAGTCGCTGCACAAGTGGTTCGACGTGCGGGCGCGCTATCTACAGTGGACCGACGGCCGCCTGGCGCAGATGCTCATCGCCACCGACATCACCAGCCGCCGCCATGCCGAGGTGCAAGCCCAGCAGCAGGCTGAAAAGGCCCAGGTCACGAGCCGCCTGGTGACCATGGGCGAGATGGCCTCGTCGGTCGCGCACGAGCTCAACCAGCCACTGACCGCCATCACCAACTACTGCAACGGCATGGTGTCCCGGGTCAAGAGCGATGCCATCGAAAAGCCCGACCTGATCGCGGCGCTGGAAAAAACCGCCAAGCAGGCCGACCGTGCGGCCCAGATCATCCGCCGCATCCGCGCCTTCGTGAAGCGCAGCGAGCCACAGCGCCAGGAGGCCCACGCTGAGAGCATCGTCGACGAGTCGGTGGACCTGGCGGGCATCGAGCTGCGGCGTCGCAATGTGGCGCTGCACGTGTATGTGGCGCAGCGCCTGCCCACGCTGATGGTCGACCCCATCCTCATCGAACAGGTGCTGCTGAACCTGCTGAAAAACGCGGCCGAGGCCATCGACTCGGCCACGCTGCCACCTGCGCGGCGCAACATCGAGCTGCGCGTGGTGCCCAAACACACGCCCGAAGAAGGCGGCGTGATCGAATTCACCGTGACCGATTCGGGCCCTGGCATCAAGGAAGAGGTCATCAGCCGGCTCTACGAAGCCTTCTTTTCGACCAAGGCCGAGGGGTTGGGCATCGGCCTGAGCCTGTGCCGCTCGATCATCGAGAGCCACCGGGGCCGCATCCGCGCCGAGAACTTATACAATGGCGAGACTGCGGTGGGCTGCCGTTTCAGCTTCACGCTGCCCGTCGAAACCGTCAAATCCCCCGGCCTTGAAACAGCCCTGACCTGAGCCCGCATCCATGAGTCTGATTCCGAAAAAAGGCACCGTCTATGTGGTCGATGACGACGAAGCGGTCCGTGATTCGCTGCAGTGGCTTCTGGAGGGCAAAGACTATCGTGTGAAGTGTTTCGACTCCTCCGAGTCGTTCCTGTCGCGCTTCGACCCCCGCGAAGTCGCCTGCCTCATCGCCGACATCCGCATGGAGGGCATGAGCGGCCTCGAGCTGCAAGACCGCCTGCTCGAGCGCAAGTCGCCGCTGCCCGTGGTGTTCATCACCGGCCACGGCGACGTGCCCATGGCCGTCACCACCATGAAAAAAGGCGCCATGGACTTCATCGAGAAGCCCTTCAAGGAAGAGCAGCTGCTCGGTCTTGTCGAGCGCATGCTCGATCAGGCGCGCAGTGCGTTCTCGCACCACCAGGAAGCCGCCAGCCGCGACGCCCTGCTGTCTCGCCTCACCACGCGCGAGTCGCAGGTGCTCGAGCGCATCGTGGCCGGGCGCCTCAACAAGCAGATCGCCGATGACCTCGGCATCAGCATCAAGACCGTGGAAGCGCACCGCGCCAACATCATGGAAAAGCTGAACGCCAACACCGTGGCCGACCTGCTCAAGATCGCACTCGGCGCCCAGTCCAAGACCTGATGCCACCGGTGTGAGCATCTGGCCTTCGGACCCGGTCTCGACCGATCAGTCCCCTGCCACAGGCCCGCACCCGCCCATGGGCCGCTCACACAGCGGCCCTTTTTCATGGGTTGTCCGCTTCCGCACGCACTCATTCATTCTTTTCAGTCTCATTTTTCCAAGGACCGCTCCATGACCGCCCAACTGATCGATGGCAACAGCCTGGCCAAACAAATCCGCGGCGACGTGGCCCAGCGCGCGGCCGCCCTCACCGCCCGCGGCCACACGCCCGGCCTGGCCGTGATCCTGGTGGGTGACGACCCGGCCAGCCAGGTCTACGTGAGCCACAAGGTGAAGGACTGCGAGACCAGCGGCGTGCGCTCGGTGCTCGAGAAATACCCGGCTGCCTTCAGGGAAGCCGAGTTGCTGGCCCGCATCGACGCGCTCAACAACGACCCCACCATCCACGGCATCCTGGTGCAGATGCCCTTGCCCAAGCACATCGACCCGAACAAGGTCATCGAGGCCATCGACACCCGCAAGGACGTGGATGGCTACTCGGTGCTCAGCGCCGGCGAACTGTTGACCGGTCTGCCGGGCTTTCGCCCCTGCACCCCGTACGGCTGCATGAAGCTGATCGAGACCACCGGTGTCAACCTGCGCGGCAAGCACGCCGTTGTCATTGGACGCAGCAACACCGTCGGCAAGCCGATGGCCATGCTGCTCTTGCAAGCGAATGCCACCGTCACCATCTGCCACAGTGCCACGGCTGATCTGGCGTATCACACCCGCCAGGCCGACGTGATCGTGGCGGCCGTGGGCCGCCGCAATACCCTGACGGCAGACATGGTGAAACCCGGCGCCATCGTGATCGACGTCGGCATGAACCGCAACGACGAAGGAAAACTCTGTGGCGATGTGGATTTCGCAGGCGTCTCCGAAGTGGCCGGCTTTATCACGCCGGTTCCTGGTGGCGTGGGCCCCATGACCCGTGCGATGCTGCTCGTCAATACGATCGAATCCGTGGAACGCGTGGCCGGCTGATCGACTCGAACCCCGGGGCCTTCCCACCAGAAGGTCCGGTTCTCGAACCTGCACCGCCGTTCCGCTTCAGCAACTGCTTCAGCTCACGCACAAGGCTCGCCCATGACCAACCCCTTGCTCGATACCGCAGGTCTTCCCCGTTTCGACGACATCCGTCCCGAACACGTGCAACCCGCCATCACTGCGCTGCTCGCTCAGGCCAGTGATGCCCTCGAGCAGGTCACGAGCGACGCCGTCCCGGCCGACTACGAAGCCATGTCTGCCGTGCTCGACGTGGCCACCGAACGGCTGGGGCGTGCCTGGGGCGCGGTGGGCCACCTCAACAGCGTGGCCGACAGCCCGGAACTGCGCGCGGCCTACAACGAGAGCCTGCCCGTCATCACCGAGTTCCACACCCGGCTCGGCGCCGACGAGCGGCTGTATGCCAAGTACAAGGCCATCGCAGCCAGCCCCGCGGCCAAGCAGTTGAATCCGGCGCGCCAGCGGGCGTTGTCCAATGCCATGCGCGACTTCGTGCTGTCGGGCGCCGAACTGCAAGGCGATGCCCGCGTGCGCTACGCCGAATTGCAAGAGCGCCAGGCCGCGCTCGGTCAGAGCTTCTCTGAATACGTGCTCGACGCGACCGACGGCTTTGCTGCCTATGTGAGCGAAGCCGAACTCGCAGGCGTACCAGCGGATGTCGTGGCCTCCACACGCGCGGCGGCCAAAGCCGAAGGCAAAGAAGGCCACAAGCTCACCCTGCACCTGCCCACCTACCTGCCCGTCATGCAGTACGGCGAAAACCGTGCGCTGCGCGAGCAACTCCACCGCGCCTACGTCACCCGCGCTAGCGAACTCGGCAAGCCCGAGCTCGACAACACGCCCATCATGGCCGAGTTGCTGGCCCTGCGACAAGAAGAAGCCCGCCTTCTGGGCTACGCCAACTACGCCGAGGTGTCGCTGGTCGCCAAGATGGCCGACACCCCGCAGCAGGTGCTCGACTTCCTGCGTGATCTTGCGCAACGTGCCCGCCCCTTTGCCGAAAAAGACCTGGCCGAGCTGCGGAGCTTCGCCCGCGACGAGCTGGCACTGCCCGACCTGCAGGCCTGGGACGTCGCCTTTGCCAGCGAGAAACTCAAGGAACAGCGCTACGCCTTCAGCGACCAGGAGGTGAAGCCCTACCTCACCGAGACCAAGGTGCTGCAGGGCCTGTTCGGCATCATCGAAACCTTGTTCGAGGTGAGCATCAAGCCCGACACGGCGCCCGTGTGGCACCCGAGCGTGCGCTTCTTCCGCATCGAGCGGGCTGGCCAGCTGATCGGCCAGTTCTACCTCGACCCCTACGCCCGCCCGGGCAAGCGCCCCGGTGCCTGGATGGACGACGTGCGCGGCCGCTGGGCCCGCCCCGAAGGCACGCTGCAAACGCCGGTGGCGCACCTGGTGTGCAACTTCGCGGCGCCAGTGAACGGCCGCCCCGCCCTGCTCACCCACGACGAACTCACGACCCTGTTCCATGAGTTCGGCCACGGGCTGCACCACATGCTCACCAAGGTGAACGACACCGGTGTGGCAGGCATCTCAGGCGTCGAGTGGGATGCGGTCGAACTGCCCAGCCAGTTCATGGAAAACTTCTGCTGGGAGTGGGAGGTCATCAAGCACCTGACCGCCCACGTGGACACGGGCGAGAGCCTGCCGCGCGCGCTGTACGACAAGATGCTCGCCGCCAAGAACTTCCAGAGCGGGCTGCAAACGCTGCGCCAGGTGGAGTTTTCGCTGTTCGACATGCGCATCCACGCCGAACCGGGCAGTGAAAGCCGCATTCAGCAGGTGCTCGACGAAGTGCGCAGCGAAGTGGCCGTGCTCATTCCACCGTCTTTCAACCGCTTCCAGAACGGCTTCTCGCACATCTTTGCCGGTGGCTATTCGGCCGGCTACTACAGCTACAAGTGGGCCGAGGTGCTGAGCGCAGATGCCTGGGGCGCGTTCGAAGAAACCGGCACCCTCAACCCCGACACCGGCCGGCGCTACCGCGAGGCCATCCTCGAGGCGGGCGGAAGCCGCCCCGCCATGGAAAGCTTCAAGGCCTTCCGGGGTCGCGAGCCGCGCATCGATGCGCTGCTGCGACACCAGGGGATGGCTTGATACAGTCTGCCCCTCAGCAGACGACAATCCGCAGAATTGGTTCGACTTCCCGGAGATTGACATGACGACTCAGCGTTCTTCCGCCTCGCTTGCAGTTCTGGCCGCGCTGGCCGCCTGTGCATTCACTGCCACGCCGGCTCTGGCCTTGTACAAGGTGGTCGGCCCCGACGGGAAAATCACCTACACCGACCGCCCCGCCGTGGGCGTGGAGAACAAGGTGCAGCAGGTCAACAACCGCGGCTCGGTTTCTAACGACGCGGCCCTGCCTTACGAGCTGCGCCAGGTGGCCCAGCGCTATCCCGTGACGCTCTACACCACCACCGACTGTGCCCCGTGCGATGCCGGGCGCCAGCACTTGCGCACGCGCGGGGTGCCGTTCTCAGAGCGCTCCATCGTCACAGCACAAGACACCGAAGCCCTGCAGCGCCTGGTGGGCACGACCAGCCTGCCTGTGGTGAGCATCGGCGCGCAGATCGTCCGCGGGCTGCAACCCACCACCTGGGACTCCTACCTCGATGCGGCAGGCTACCCCAAGGAATCAAAGCTCCCGGCAAACTTCCCCGTCGGCACGGCAGAACCTCTGACGACACCGCCCGTGGCAGCGCCCGCTTCAGCGCCAGCGCCGCGCCGCCCGGCACCTGCGCCAGCTCCCGCCCCTCAAGAACCGCCCTCAAAGATCCGCTTCTGATCGTTCACTGCCGCCCAAGGGCGGCAGTGTTTCATCCTGCAACGACGACGCCACGCTGGCCGGCAGCAGCCGATCCACTTGAGATTGAGGCAAGGCCTCCACGGCGTTCAGCTCCTTGGCCATGACGCGCGTTCGGCGCTCGGCCATGTCGATGTGGTTGCGCGCCTCGTCGAGCTTCTTGCGTGTCTTCACCAGCACGTCGCCGAACTTGCCGAACTCAGTCTTGACGGCACCCAGCACCTCCCACACCTCGACCGAACGCTGCTCCAGCGCCAAGGTGCGAAAGCCCATCTGCAGGCTGTTGAGCAAGGCGAGCAAGGTGGTAGGCCCTGCGAGCAGCACGCGGTGCTCACGCTGCAGCGACTCCATCAGACCCGGCCGCCGCAATGCTTCGGCATACAAGCCTTCGGTCGGCACGAACAGGATGCCGAAATCGGTGGTGTGGGGCGGCGACACGTACTTCTCGCGGATGCTGCGTGCTTCGGCCCGCAGCCGCTGCTCGATCGCCTTGGCCGACGCCTCCACGGCCACCGGGTCGGCGCGCTCCTGGGCTTCGAGCAAACGCTCGTAGTCATCGCGAGGAAACTTGGCATCGATCGGGAGCCACAGCGCCACGCCATCGGTCCGCTGACCTGGCAGAGAAATCGCAAACTCCACACGCGCGCCGCTGCCCGGCACCGTCTCCACGTTGGTGCCGTATTGCGCTGGCGTGAACACCTGCTCCAGCAGACCGGCGAGCTGCACTTCGCCAAAGATGCCGCGGGTCTTCACGTTGGTCAGCACACGGTTGAGGGAACCCACGTCGCGGGCCAGCAGCTGCATTTCGCCGAGCCCCTTGTGCACCTGCTCCAGGCGGTCAGCCACCTGCTTGAAGCTCTCGCCCAGCCGCTGCTCCAGCGTCGCATGGAGCTTCTCGTCGACCGTGGCACGCATCTGCTCGAGCTTGCGCTCGTTGTCCAGCTGAATGGCACCGAGCTTTTGCTCCACGGCCAGGCGCACCTCCCCCATGCGCTGGTCGTTGGCTGCCGACAGCGCCTGCAGTCGCTCGCTCAGTTCGCCAGAGAAGCGGTGCAGCCCATTGGCCTGCTGCTCGGCCATCTGCGCGAGCGCGAGGTCTTGCGACGTGCGAGCGCCCTGCGCTTGCTGGGCCCATGACGCTGTGGCGTGACTCAGGCTCTCGGCGAGGGCATGCTGAAGCTCGGACAGGCGCGTCCGGAACGCTTCGCTTTGTTCATTTTGAGTGCGGGCGACATCGGCCTGCTGGCTGAACAATGTCTGCTGAAACGTCGCCATGCTATGGGACAGCTCTTGCCGCGTTCCCACAGCACTCCGGGCCACTTCGTCTCGCAGCTCGCGCTCCAGCCTCTCGCCTGCGGCCTGCTGGCCCGCCAGCAACTCGGCGCGAAACTGTTGCAGCGGGCCGGCGTCTTCACGGCGCCTGAGCGACACCACCTGCAGCAGCACGATGGCCACAACAAGAACCAGCAGCGAAGCGCCAAAAATCCAGTCGATGTGCATCCCCGGATTGTGGCAGTTGCATCGAGCTCACGCACCGCGGCGGAGCCGATAGCGCAGCGCAGGATCAAACCCGTGACGCAGCGCGGCCGATCGCGGCGGTCACGCGCTCGAACAGCGGCTGAGGCAGGTCGTGCCCCATGCCTTCGACGATGTCGAGCCGGGAGCCGGGAATCAATGACTTCAAGTTCACACCGGCCGCCACGCGCACCAGCGGATCGGCCCTGCCGTGCACGATCTCGCACGGGAGCTTGAGCGTGCGCAGCATCGCGCTGCGGTCAGGCGATGCGGCGATGGCCGTCAACTGGCGCGCCGTGCCTTCGGGGCGATAGGCGCGCGCATGAAAGTCGGCCAGGCGCTTGCGCAGTTCGGCCACATCGCTCCGATGTGCAGGGCTTTCCACAAGCAGCAGGAAGCGCAGGCTGTTGTCGAGCACAGCCGCGGGCCCCTTCTGCACAGGCGGCTTGCGCATCAGCGCCATGCGCACCGCGAAGGTCGGCCCCGGCAGACGGCGCGCGCCGGAATTCGTCATCAACAGGCTCAGGCTGAGCACCCGGCTGGGGTGCCTCAAGGCCATCCACTGCGCCACCATGCCACCCATCGAAATGCCGCACACATGGGCCGAGGAGATCCCCAGCGCATCGAGCACGTCGACCGCATCGGCAGCCATGTCGACCAGCGAATACGGCGAGCTCACGGGCAGTCGGAACGCCCGCCTGGTTGCGGCCCGTGCCACATTGGCCAGGCCGAGGTGGTCGAAGCCCTGGCTCAAGCCGCTGTCGCGGTTGTCGAAGCGAATGACGCGGAAGCCTTGGGACACGAGGCGCGCCACGAGACGCTCATCCCACGCGGTCAGTTGCATGCCGAGCCCCATGATCATCAGCAGCGGAATACCCTGCGGAGAGCCTGAAACCTCGACTTCGAGGTGCAACCTGGGGGAGGTGATCTTCATGGGGACTGCATTGGCACGGTGACGGTGTCACGATCGTACAAGATATGCACGAGCATTCAAAAAAACGAGGCGCCAATTCCTTCCGACATTTCACCCAGAAGGCGGATACCCCCCTGAACACAGGGCGTTAATGGAATAACCCCGACAGCAACCGACATGGCCCCCGAAGCAGCCAATGCCGAATTATTGATCGCCTGTGCAAATTTTAAGCCAACACCGCCCCCTGGATCGTGGCGGCGCCTTGGAGCGAGCAGGGCTCACGCAAAGCCCGCCGCGGCAGGTGCCGTTCAGAAAGGTACCGGCGTGACGCCGCTGAACTTCACGTCGGCCACGGCGATGTCGAGCACAGGGTGTGCCGCCTTGGGTGCGCACGATGTGCGCAGAAAACTGGTGCCCACCGGCAACACGGTAGCCCGAGAACTTCGTCTCGACGAGGGTGTCACCCAGGATCGGGTTGTCGATCCAGGTGCTCACCTTCTCGAACTGGTCCTTGGCATTGATGAAGCCCACCCACAGGTGTTTGTCGGCCGCGTTGAAGCTCACCTCCACCCCACCCTTGGCCGGCTTGGAGGTGGCGTTGTTGGCCAGCGCGGCCTTCACGAAACCTTGCCGTGTGGCCCAGATCTCGGCGCGGCGCTCTTGCGCTGAACCTTCACCTCAAAGGGCCACCGTGCCAAGTGAGTTATTTTGCGGAGGGCCCGACCCGCCCGTCACCGGGTGCACGCCCCTGCATTCGGGGCCGCCGAGGCCACTCGGCAACGCCATCCATTGCTGGCACTTGGTGCCTCGACAAAGTCGGCTGCATTGGTGCTGTACAGCGTGCCTGTCACCGTGGTTGCGCCCGCGCCTGCACGCATGTCGACCGGGAGGCTGAAGGGGTCCGGACTCGGAAAGAAAAACGTGTTGTTGCGCACCACGGCACCGCCGTCCACGACATCACCGGCGCCAGGTGCACGCTCCGGGATGAGCACCCCGAATTGAAGTGTGGCCTGATCGTTCACGATCACGTTCCCTTCAATCAAGATGCCTGGCGCCGAAGCGGCGCCGATGCCAACAAAACCGAGGTTCACGATCTTGTTGCCACGAACCACCACGTCGCGAAACCACTCTGCATAGCTGTAACTGGGATTGATAGCGATCCCAAAGCACCCGCCTTCGCTTCGCTGCTCAGTGATCGTGTTGCCCTCGATCAGAAGCCCTTCAACTTTTCCATGCACGGTGATGTTGCCCCCGGTACAAGCGCCGGATACAGCGTTCACCGAGTTGTTGGTGAACGTGTTGTTGCGCACGGTGGCATTGCGGCTTGGAACGTCCTCGCGGCTGCTCAGGTAGATGGCATGCTGGAATGAGCTGCCGCTGACGTGGTTGTTGTTGGCAAAGGTGTTGCCCTCGATGAGCAAGCCGTTGGAGTTGCCCAGGTACCCCATTCCGCGGTTGTGATGGATGTTGGAGTTGCGGATGGTGAATCCGAAATTCCCGGTCGGGCCCATGTCCTGGCTGTTGACGGCGATGTCCCAGCCGGTGATCTCCAGGTTTTCCAAGGTGACGTTGCGCACTTCGTAGGTCAGGTGCAACCCGGTCAGTGCGAGCCCCTGGCCGTCGAGCTTGAGGTTGCGAATGGTGTAGCCCCCGTCGGCAGTCACATCCCCGAACACGCCGAACCGCCATCCTGCGCCGGATGTCGTTTTCAACCACGGTGCTGCGGTACCACCTGAAGCCGGTGTGTACGCATCGAACGTGATCGGGGCGCTCGGCGTGGCATTGAGGTTGTAGAGCGTTTGATTGAAATTGAGCCAAACGCCGCCGCGAGCAAAAAACACCGTGGCCCCAGCGGGCAAGGTGTTCACATCAAAGTTGGTCAGATCACGCTTGGGGGCGGCAGGGTCACTGCCAGCATTGGCGTTGTTGCCTGCCACACATGTCGGCGCTGCGCCGGCTTGACAGTCAGAGAAGTAGTAAACCAAGCCCCCAGACGGGGCTGGCGCTGGCGCTGGTGCTGGTGCTGGTGCTGGTGCTGGTGCTGGTGCCGGTGCCGGTGCTGGTGCCGGAGGCTGAGCGGGAGGACTTCCCGCCGAAGCATCCTGCCCGCTTGAGCCCCCACCGCCACACGCGCTCATCACGGCAACGGAAAGCGCAAGCACGCCGTGCCGCAAGCATTGGGCCCGGACCAGAATCATCTTCGATCGTTTTGTCATGAATCGCTCACCTTCCGTGAGTCCACCGGGGATGCGCCGACACAACACCCGGGTTGTGGATCGGTTCGACGTCCGCCCTCATCGAGGTGGGCCATGAGGGCAGGCGGCAGAGTTCAACACGAACGAAAAAAAACTACTCGGTTTCCTTCTGCGGGAGGATTCTCGACGGAGTCAGCCACGTTAGGCATGTGAAAGTGTCGCGCCATGTAACGCGGCACCAGCTGGCCCGAGACGACAAACTGCGTTCGTGAGAGCCGCAACAGCGCCGGCCACATCCCTTGAGCACATCCACGGTAACTTCACCTCCTAGGAGCCTGTCGGACTTGGAACGTCGAAAGCGAAAATCGGCCCCAGCGAGGACAGTTTTTGCCGGATTTGCAGGCCCATAGCCCCGCTATGGGACAAAAAGACGGTGAAAAATGGA
>JBEGTX010000005.1:0-4943 GCA_041179165.1 Pseudomonadota bacterium
TCCATTTTTCACCGTCTTTTTGTCCCATAGCGGGGCTATGGGCCTGCAAATCCGGCAAAAACTGTCCTCGCTGGGGCCGATTTTCGCTTTCGACGTTCCAAGTCCGACAGGCTCCTAGGAGCCCTTGTGCGGCGCTGGCTGCGGGCCCTCGTGGATAATCGATTCTACAAACCGGGCCGTCGCAACCCCCCATTGTCATGCGGGCGAGCGCAGTTGTGCGATGCGTGCGGTGTCTGTTGAGTGATCTGTTGTCCAGGCGGGGTCTTCTGGCCCACCCTGGTGCCGGTTGCCCGCTTTCTTGTTCTTCTTGCTCTCCTTCTTCTTCTTCTTCTTCTTGGCCTCGCCCCCACGTCCTTTGTCTCGTCCGACCTTGCCGCTGACCCTGTCCCTGACCGCCCCCCTGTCGCCGCACCGTGCAGGCGTCCGCGTGCTGCGCCTGGGCGCGGTGGCGCTGGCTGTGGCCGCCCTGTGGCCGGTCGATGAGGCATTGGCGCAGCCGTCGGTGGCGCCACCTGTGCCTCCTTCCGCTGCATCTGCGGCCTCCGCCGCGTCTGCTGCTGCAGCCTCCGCCTCCGCCGGTGCCGCTTCTGCCCCCAAAGCCGACACCCCGCTGCCCAGCACGCTGGAGGCCGACCACATCGAGGCCCGCCCCGACCAGAACGCCGTGGCCACGGGCAACGTCGACTTCCGTCAGGGTGAGTTGCGCATCGAGGCCGACAAACTCAGCTACGACCAGCCCACCGACATCGCCCGGGCGCAAGGCAAGGTGAAGCTCTCGAGCGACGGCAACTGGTTCAGCGGCCCCGAGATCCAGCTCTCGGTCGACAAGTTCGAAGGCTATTTTCTCGAGCCCTCGTATTACTTCGGCCTCAAGAAGGCGGGCGGCAAGGCGCAGCGTTATGAGTTTCTGGGGCGCGACCGTGGCGTGGCCATCGGCGCCAACTACACGAGCTGCCGGCCGGACGATCCCGCCTGGCTCATGTCGGCCGATCGCCTGGAGCTCGACTTCGAGCGCAACGTCGGTGTGGCTGAAGGCGGCGTGCTGCGCTTCTACGGCGTGCCCATCCTCTCCGCGCCGAAGTTCAGCTTCCCGTTGTCGGACGACCGCAAGTCGGGCTTGTTGCCGCTCTATCCAGACATCGACAGCAAGGCCGGGCTGCAACTCAACATCCCGTACTACTGGAACATCGCCCCCAACCGCGATGCCACCATCACCCCGATCATCAGCACGAAGCGTGGCTTCGGTCTCGACACCGAATTCCGCTACCTCGAGCCCTCGCTGCAAGGCAATGTGCGGGTGCACACCCTGCCGAAAGACCAGCTGGCCAACCGCAGCCGCGGGTCGTTCTACCTGCAGCACGAAGGGCTGCTGATCGGAGAGGTGAGCTACGGCGCGCAGGTCATGCGGGTGAGCGACGACGACTACTGGAAAGACTTTCAACGCCAGCTCAACAGCCTCACGCCGCGGCTGCTCGAAGCCGACGTGCGCGTGAGCCGCAAGTTCGACCGCTGGAGCCCTTATGCGCGGGTCAAGCGCTGGCAGGTGCTTCAAGAGACCGACCCGACCCAGCCCATCCTCGCTGCGCCCTACGACCGCCTGCCCCAGATCGGCGTGCGCAGCGTGCAGCCGTTGGGCGGAGGTTTCCAGTTCGGCATCGAGACCGAGTACAACCGCTTCGTGAATCCCGATGGCCACCTGGAGGCGACCAACAATGGCACGCCAGGCGGGATTCCGCTGGCACCACCACGCCCCACCGGCTCGCGCACACATGCACTCGCCGCGCTCAGCTGGCCGTACAGCACGCCGGGCTGGACCTTCGTGCCCAAACTGTCGCTCAATGCTGCTGCCTACTCGCTGGACCGTCCGCTCACCACAGGCGACCAGACCGGCAAGACCGAATTCAGCCGCGTCATTCCGAGTGCCAGTGTGGACACATCGTGGGTCCTTGAGCGCGATGCCTCGTGGTTCGGCCGCAGCATCCGCCAGACGCTCGAGCCACGGGTGCTCTATGTGAACACCCCGTACCGGGCGCAGAAGGGGCTGCCGCTGTTCGACACGGCGGTGAAAGACTTCAACGTCGACTCCATCTACACCGACAACACCTTCTCAGGCGTCGACCGGGTGTCCGACTCCAACCAGTTGACCACCGGGATCACGACACGCGTGCTCGATCCGGTGACCGGTGCTGAAGACTTCCGGCTGGGCATTGCACAGCGGCTGCTGTTCGAGAACCAGAGCGTCACGCCGGAAGACGGCCCGCCCATCACGCAGAGTCTGTCGGACGTGCTGGTCTTCGGTTCGTCGAACCTGTCGCGCCGCTGGTACCTCGATGCGGCCGTGCAGTACAGCCATGAGCTGCGCCGCACCGTGCGCTCGGTCGTGGGTGCTCGCTACACCACGAGTTCGTTCCGTACCGTGAGCGTGGCCTACCGCCTGAAAGAGTCCGAGCCCCGGAGCCGCCAGGTCGATGTGGCGTGGCAGTGGCCCCTCTACCGAGGCAAACCCGGTCCCGGCAACGCGGCATGTTCGGGCGGCTGGTACAGCGCTGGCAGCCTCAAGTACAGTCTGCTCGAGAGCCGCCTCACCGATTCGATGGTGGCCATGGAGTACGACTCCGGGTGCTGGATCGGCCGGGTCATGGTGCGCCGCCAGTCGCTGAGCCTGAACGAGGCGAGCACCGTGCTGGGCCTGCAACTCGAGTTCGTGGGCTTCACGCGGCTTGGCCTGCACAACCCCCTCAAGTACTTGAAGGACAATATCCCGGGTTACCGCCCTCTGCGTGATGATGAGAGCTCGCGTGTCACCCCTTAGGTCTTTTGCTTTCGGTCATTCGTTTTCAATGAGTTCATCCCCCATGTTTTCCCGCCTCGTGTTGCTGCTGCTTCCCCTCGCCCTGGTGGCGTTGCCGGTGCAAGCGCAGACCCGTGCGCCCGTGCCCCGCACGGCCGACTACATCCTGGCGGTGGTCAACCAGGAGCTGGTGACCTCCAACGAGCTGCGGCTTCGCCTCGACCAAGTCCGCGAAGAATCGCGCCGCACCGGGGCGCGCCTGCCGCTTGAAGACGAGCTGCGGGCGCAGCTGCTCAATGCCCTCATTGAAGAGCGGGTGCTGGTCACCTATGCCCGCGACACCGGCTCCAAGATCGACGATGCCGAGCTCGACCGCGCGGTCGCCAGTGTGGCCGCCCAGAATCAGCTCAGCCTGCCGCAGCTGCGTGACCGCCTGCGCAGCGAAGGCGTCGAGTACACGCGCTTTCGCAGCAACATCCGTGACCAGATGATGGTCGAGCGTGTGCGTGAACGCGAGGTGCAGGGCCGCATCCGCGTGACCGATGCCGACGTCGACGCCTACCTCGAAAAGAAGCGCGCCGAGAGCGCCTCGGCGGTGTACTACAACCTGGCCCACATTCTGGTGGCGGTGCCCGAAGGGTCGACCGATGCGGTGGTGGCGGCACGCCGTGCGCGCGCTGAAGCCGCACTGGCCCGGGTGACCGCCGGCACGTCGTTCGATGTCGTGGCGCGCGAGGTGTCCGACGACGCCACGAAAGAATACGGCGGCCTGCTCGGCATGCGCGCGGCCGATCGTCTGCCGCCCCCATTCCTTGACGCGGTGCGCAACCTGGCCGCAGGGCAGGTGGTGCCAACCGTGCTCCGTTCGGGGGCCGGTTTTCACGTGCTGAAGCTGGCCGAGCGCCGCGAGGGCGGCCCAGCCACTGCCACCCAGACCCATGCCCGCCACATCCTGCTGCGCACCACGCCCCAGCTGACCCAGCAGGCCGCCGTGCGCCGTCTCGGTGAATTCAAGCGCAGCATCGTCGCCGGCACCAAGTCTTTCGAGCAAATCGCACGCGAGTCGTCTGAAGACGGCAGCGCGCCGCAGGGTGGCGACCTGGGCTGGGTCGGCCCGGGTGTGTTCGTGCCCGAGTTCGAAGAGGTCATGAACACACTGCCCTTGCGCGGCATCTCGGAGCCGGCGGTGTCTCGCTTCGGCGTGCACCTGATCCAGGTGCTCGAGCGGCGTGAGGTCGCGCTGGAGCCCAAGCAACTGCGCGACAAGGCCCGCGCCGCCTTGCGCGAGCAGAAATACGAAGAAGCCAATGCCGAGTGGATGCGCGAGTTGCGCACCCGCGCATACATCGAGATGCGCGAGCCGCCCCAGTGATGACCTGCCTCTTGTTCGTGCCTCTCTCTTCGTCCCGCTCTATGGCCCGCTCTATGGCTCTTCGTCCATGAGCGGCGGTGCACACCAGGCCCGCAAACGCTTCGGCCAGCACTTTCTGACCGACCGGGTCATCATCGAGTCCATCGTCGACGCCATCGATCCGCAGCCGGGTCAGGCGCTGGTTGAAATCGGCCCCGGCCTCGGTGCCATGACCAACCCCATCGTCGCGCGCAGCCGCCACCTCACCGTGGTCGAGCTCGACCGTGACCTGGCCGCGCGGCTTCGCCAACGCAGCGAGTTGTCGGTGGTGGAGTCCGACGTGCTGCGGGTCGACTTTCCCGCGCTCGCGGCCCAGGCCGGGCAGAAGCTCCGTGTGGTGGGCAACCTGCCGTACAACATCTCCACACCCATCCTGTTCCATCTGCTGGAGTCGGTCGACCACGTGGTCGACCAGCACTTTATGCTGCAAAAGGAAGTGGTGGACCGCATGGCGGCCTCGCCAGGCAACAAGGACTACGGCCGGCTCACGGTGATGCTGCAGTGGCGGTACCACATCGAGTCGGTGCTTGAGGTGCCGCCCGAGTCGTTCGATCCACCGCCGCGTGTGGACTCGGCCGTGGTGCGCATGACCCCGCTGCCCGCGCCCGAAGGTGTCGACCCCGTGCTGCTGGGCCAGATGGTCACCGTGGCGTTTTCACAGCGCCGCAAGATCCTGCGCAACACGCTGGGCTACTGGCTGCAAGAGCACCGCTACGAGGGCGTGTTCGACCTGCAGCGGCG
>JBEGTX010000006.1:0-28356 GCA_041179165.1 Pseudomonadota bacterium
GACCGAGTGTGGAAAGGAAGCGTGGAGCGAAGCTGCGAGCCGATGAACAAGAACCGGATAGAAGGCGCTGCCGAGCAGGGCGAGCGGGCATGAAACCGCGAAGTTCTCGTGATCAAGGCGAGGCGGCGTAAATCCGGCGGTTGTGCAGCGAAGGAGTGCGTTCTTACCCGGGGATATCTCGCCTTGTGCCTCAAAGGGCGACGGCAATGCCGGAGCGAGAAGTCAGCAGAGGTCGTAGTAGTGCGATGAGCCTGCCGAGGAGGCGAGGGCAAAAGCACGAAGAGCCGAACGAGAGTGAGTGACCGAGGACACGCGGATGTTAAAGGCCATGCGTCAGATGCCGGAGCGATCCGGGCGGGCGAGCGTAGCGCGCGGTGAAGCCGCGGGTGATCTCGTCAGCGACGAAGCCTGCGGCCCGCCGCGTGAGCACCAGGACACAGGGTCGGCAAGTCCGAAGGCGGGGGCTGGTTCCTTGCTGGAGGAGGTGCTGACGAGAGAGAACCTGAAGAGGGCGTGGAGGCGGGTCAAGGCCAACAAGGGTGCAGCAGGCGTGGACGGGCTCGACATCGAGCAGAGCACGCTGATGCTGCAGACGAAGTGGCCGCAAATCCGGCAAGCGCTATTAGCAGGGCGGTACCGGCCAGAGCCGGTGCGAAGGGTGATGATCCCGAAGTCTGACGGGAGCCAGCGGGAGCTGGGCATCCCGACGGTGACGGATCGGCTGATTCAGCAAGCGCTGCTGCAGGTGCTGCAGCCGCTGATCGATCCCACCTTCAGCGAGCACAGCCACGGGTTCCGTCCGGGCCGACGGGCGCACGATGCGGTAAAGGCCGCGCGGGCGTACGTGCAATCGGGCAAACGCGTGGTGGTGGACGTGGACCTGGCGAAGTTCTTCGACCGGGTGAACCACGACATCCTGATGGAGCGGCTGGGCAAACGAATCAACGATGCTGGGGTACTCCGGCTCGTGCGTGCGTACTTGAACGCCGGGATCATGGATGGCGGGGTGGTGGTGGACCGGCACATGGGCACGCCGCAAGGCGGGCCGCTGAGCCCGCTGTTGGCCAACGTGCTGCTCGACGAGGTGGACAAGGCACTGGAGGTGCGAGGCTACAGCTTCGCGCGCTATGCCGATGACTGCAACGTCTATGTGGGCAGCAGAAGAGCCGGTGAGCGGGTGATGGCGCTGCTGAAGAAGCTGTATGGCGCGCTCAAGCTTCAGATCAACGAAGCCAAGAGCGCGGTGGGCAGTGCCTTCGGACGCAAGTTCCTGGGCTACCAGCTGTGGGGCGCAAGGGGAGGGGAAGTGAAGTACGCGGCGGGCCGCAAGGCCCAACAGGACTTCAAGGCCCGGATCCGGCAACTCACCCGCCGCTCTGGCGGACGCAGCCTGGAGCAAGTGATCGAGCGACTGCGTGGGTACGTGCTGGGCTGGAAAGCCTACTTCGGGCTGGCGCAGACGCCAAAGGTCTGGCGGGAGCTGGACGAGTGGATGCGGCATAGGATGCGAGCCATCCAGCTGTACCACTGGCGGCAGCCGGCCGCGATCTACCGAGCCATCCGAGCACTGGGCGGCAGTGCGTCCGTGGCGCAGCGAGTGGCGGGCAACTCCCGCTGCTGGTGGCGCAACAGCGACGGCCTGATCAAGACGGTGCTGACCATTGCCTACTTCGATCGCCTGGGGATGCCCAGGCTCTCATGACCTCAAACTCTCGAACCGCCCGGTGCGGACCCGCACGCCGGGTGGTGTGGCAGGGGTGCCTCCTAAAATGGAGGCCCCCTATGCCGATGTGGGGTGGTGTCGGGGTGGTGTGTGCATCGAGCGCCATCGAAAGTTCAAGGACTGGCATGAAGAAGGCTCACGCTGAACGTTTGGCAGAGGTCGCCCGCCTGCGCTTTCTCGAACTCTTGGGCGACAGCCCCATTCCATCGGTCGAAGCTGGCCGAATCAGCATTGGCAGAATCCCTCGCCCAGATGGCCTGACCGTCACAGTCAGCCTGCTGCCCAGTGCCGGGCTGTCTGCGAATGGGATGCATGCTGACGACTTCGCCGGGATCACCAAGATCTGCCGCCTCGATGTCGATGCTGTCACTGAAGAGGTAACCGTCACCCTTGCGAACGCCGTGTCATGGCTTCAGCCGCATCCGTAAACCCCATGCCCCACGCCGTATCCCGTCTCCGCACTGCACGCCTCGCGCGAAGCACCAAGCCCTTTCTGGCCCGCGGCGGCTTCAAGGCGGAGCGTTGCACCGGCTGCCGTTTGCTGCCGAGCCACTGCATGTGCGCGCTGCGGCCCACCGTGCCCACGCGGGTGGGGGTCTGCCTCATCATGGCCGACATCGAGCCGCTCAAACCCAGCAACACGGGCTGGCTCATTGCCGATGTGGTGGGCGACACCCATGCCTTCGGTTGGGCGCGCACCGAGGTCGATCCCGCGCTGCTTGCCTTACTGAAAGATCCGCAGTGGCAGCCCTATGTGGTGTTTCCGGGCGAGTATGTGGAACCCAGCCGGGTCGTGCTCAGCGTAGAGCCTGCTGAGTCAGCCGAGGGTGGGGCGCCCAAGCGTCCGCTCTTCATCCTGCTCGATGCCACCTGGGCCGAGGCGCGCAAGATGTTCCGCAAGAGCCCGTACCTCGACCACCTGCCGGTGCTCAGCCTGCAGCCTGACCAGATCTCGCAGTACAAGCTGCGCCGCTCGCGCCGCAACGACCATTTCTGCACCAGCGAGGTCGCGGCCATGTGCATGAGTCTGGCCGGCGAACATGCGGTGGAGAACGCGCTCGACGCCTACCTCGATGTGTTCACGCATCACTACCTGCAGGCGAAGAATCAGTCACCGGTGGCATGGGACAGCGAGGCGCATCGGCGGTTGCGTGAGCTGGCCGAGTCGCAGATGCCCTGACGGCCCCGGATGTCGAGGCCGGAATTCCCTGGCATTCCATGAGTGCACGATCACACACAATTTCGATGAAGGCCTTCAAAGTCACCCCCTAGGAGCCTGTCGGACTTGGAAAGCGTCGGCTGCAAATCGACCGCAGCGGTCCATTTTTCACCGTCTTTTTGTCCCGTAGCGGGGCTATGGGCCTGCAAATCCGGCAAAAACTGTCCTCGCTGGGGCCGATTTTCGCTTTCGACGTTCCAAGTCCGACAGGCTCCTAGATTGCACAAGTCAAGGCGGTGGTTCGGGGCATACCCGCATTGTTTTGCACGCATGTGCATTCTCCAATGTGTGCACCGTCTCCCCTGTGGGCCGGTACCGCGAGGCAACGCACCTTGCGGCTCATCAGCACTTCGGAGACAACCATGCTAAACATCCTGCGGCGCAGTGCCGTGCTCGCGACCCTGCTGGGCGCCATCTCTCTGCCGGCTTCGGCGGCCTACTGGAATCTGACCGGCAGCATCGGCGTGCACGATCCTTCCATCATCAAGGAAGGCAGCAATTGGTACGTGTTCGGCACCGGGCAGGGCATCCAGGTGCTCCGCAGCGACACCAACGGCAAGGCCTGGACTTCTGCGCCGCAGATCTTCCTGTCGCCGCCGTCGTGGTGGAAGACCTATGTGCCGGCCCAGAAAACCAATGACGTGTGGGCGCCCGACGTGCACACGTTCAACGGCAAGACCTGGCTGTACTACTCGATCTCGTCCTTCGGCAAGAACACCTCGGCCATCGGCCTGGCCTCGGCCACGTCGATCTCCGCCGGCAAGTGGACCGACAACGGACTCGTGCTGCGCACCACCAGCGCCAACGACTACAACGCCATCGATCCCCACCTCGTGGTCGACGCAGCCGGCGCCCCATGGATGGCCTTCGGGTCGTTCTGGAGCGGCCTGAAGATCACCAAGATCAACCCCTCCACCATGAAGCCCACGGGTTCGCTGACGTCGATTGCCAAGCGCAGCGCCGGCATCGAAGCGGCGGCCATTGTTTACCGCAACGGCTACTACTACCTGTTCGCCTCCATCGACAAGTGCTGCTCGGGCGTGAACAGCACCTACAAGATGATCTACGGCCGCTCCTCCAAGATCACGGGCCCTTACCTCGACAAGGCTGGCAAGCGCCTGCTCGACGGCGGCGGCACGGTGCTCGACGCGGGCAACGACCGCTGGAAGGGCCCGGGCGGCCAGGACGTATCGAATGGCGTGATCGCTCGTCACGCCTACGACGCCACTGACAACGGCAATCCCAAGCTGTTGATCAATGACCTGAACTGGACGAGCGACAACTGGCCGACGTACTGAGCCAACTCACTACAAAAATCATCTGGAGACAAAGACATGAAATTGAAAATGGCAGTTCTCGGCCTTTTGGCCGCTTGCGCATTCAGCGCTTCCGCCACGACCACCGTCACCGGCACCTTCGACGGCGGCGGCCGCAGTTATGGCACGTCATGCGATGGCGCTTCTGAAAGCCAGCAACCGGTCTTTCTGCTGAAAGACGGCGCCACGCTGCAGAACGTGGTGATCAACAAGAACGCGGCCGACGGTGTTCATTGCGAAGGCAGCTGCAACATCACCAACGTGGTGTGGCAGGACGTGTGCGAAGACGCGGCCACCATGAAGGGCGGCAGCGGCAAGATCATGCGCGTGCGCGGCGGCTCGGCGGCCAATGCCACCGACAAGGTGTTCCAGCACAACGGCAAGGGCAGCACCGTCAGCATCGACGGCTTCAAGACCACGGGCAGCATCGGCAAGCTGTACCGTTCGTGCGGCAACTGCTCGAGCAATGGCGGCCCGCGCAAGCTCAACGTCGCCAACGTGCAACTCGAGAAGGTCACGGCCTCGGTGGCCGGGGTCAACGCCAACTATGGCGACGTGGCCACCATCCGTGCTGTCAAAATCAAGGGCTACAAGTCGGGCTCGCCTGAAGTCTGCGTCGAATACAAGGGCGTGCAAAAAGGCAGCGATTCACCGAAGGTCGGTGAAAAGTGGGGCACGACCGCATGCAACGTGAGGAAGAGTGACGTCACTGCCTATTGATGCTCGCCAAGTGAAGCCGCGTTCGCGCGGTTTCACTTTTGTGGAGTTGATGATCACGCTGGCCATCATGGCCTTGCTGGCCAGCGTGGCGGTTCCGGTGGCGCAAGTCGCCGTGCAGCGTGCCAAAGAGCAGGAGCTGCGATCGGCCCTGCGCGAAATCCGCAGCGCGCTAGACGCCTACCGCGAGGCCACCAAACACGGCATGATCGCCGCGACCATCGGTGCCTCGGGCTATCCCAAGACACTCGACGAGCTGGTGGCCGGTGTCCCCGACCAGGCGGCAGGCATCCCGGGCAAGAAGATCTTCCTGCTGCGCCGCGTTCCGCGCGATCCTTTTGCCGACAACCCCGCATTGAGCAACGCGCAAACCTGGCGCGTGCGTTCCTATGCCAGCGAAGCCGACGACCCCCGCGTGGGCGACGACGTGTACGACGTGTTCTCGTCGTCCGAACGCATGGGCCTCAACGGCGTGCCCTACAACAAGTGGTGATGGGCGTGCGTCGGTTACCGCAGCGCGGCTTCACCTACCTTGGGCTGCTTTTTCTCCTGGCCGCCATGGGGCTGGCCGCGGCCGGCACGGTTCACTTGGGCTCGATCACGGGCCAGCGTTCCGCCGAAGAAGAACTGCTCTTTGTCGGCCGTCAGTTCCGGCAGGCCCTGCAAAGCTACAGCGAGGCCACACCGCCGGGTGCCACCGTGACCGCCCCGCGCAACCTCGACGACCTGCTGCGCGACAACCGCAACCCGACGCCTCAGCGCCACCTGCGCCAGATCTATCCCGATCCGATCACGGGCCGAAAAGAATGGGGCCTCGTGCGGGCCGGTGACGGCACGCTGCTCGGCGTGTACAGCCTGGCGGAGAAAACGCCGATCCGCATCGACCACTTTCCCCGCGACTTCTTCTATTTCAAGGGCAAGCAAAGCTACCGGGACTGGCTGTTCGTCTGGGGTGTCGAATGCATGGACGCCGGCTGCCGCCTGCCCCCCAACGCGACCCGTGCGGAATACCGCTGATGTGGCATGTGTTTGCCCAACGAGCGGTGGCAGCGGTGCTGGGCTTTGCGGTGGCCGCGGCCCTGGCAAACACAGCGGCCGCGGCCGAGCCTGCTGCCGTGCGCTATGCGGCGCACGTCACCAACCCGAACCTGCAGCGTCTCCTGGCCGATGGCGGGCAGCTGTGGGCCGTGGGCAGCGACGGCAGTGCATGGCGCAGCAGCGACGGCGGCACCACGTGGCAAGACAGCCCGTCGGTCACCCCGCAGACCTTGCGCGCCGTCACGCGGGGCGCACAGACATCGCGCCTCGTGGCCGTGGGAGAAAAAGGCAGCGTGCTTGTGTCCAACGATGCCGGCCATCGCTGGACCGCGGTGGACAGCCCCGTGGACCAGGACCTCCTGGCGGTGGCGGCCGACGGTACCGGCGCACGCTTCATCGCGGTCGGCATGGGCGGCACGCTGATGATGTCGACGGACGGCGGGGCGCAGTGGGCCACCGTCCCCACCACCCATTCTCTCGGTCTGGGCCTGGCAGCCTACGAACCGCGCAGCCATCGTTTCGTGGCCTTGGGCGAGGGCGGCCATGTGTCTGTCTTGAGCGATGGCAGCGTGGCTTGGCGACATCTCCAGGTGCCGAAGGTGCAAGCCTTCACCGCGCTCGCCTCCGATGGTGCAGGCGGCCTTTGGGCGGGTACCTCGCAGGGTGCGGTCTATCGTTCAGCGGATGGCGGCTTGAGTTGGCAACGCTGCAGGGGCGGCGCGCGTGATTACGTTGCGCGCCTGTGGGTCGGTCCTGGAGGCCGGCACCTGGTGGCCGTCGGCAATGCGGGCCTGTTGGCCCAAAGCACCGATGGCGGCGCGCGCTGGCGGGTTCAGCGCGCACCTGGCATGCCGTACCTCGCAGCGGTGGTTCAGCACCCCGCCACGCAGGCGTTGCTGGCGGCGGGAGATGGCGGTCAGGTGATGCGCTCGACCGACGGAGGGCGTCGCTGGCTGCGCGTGCCCACCCCCACACGCGCCAACCTCGAAGACATGACTGTGGACGCTGCCACAGGTGCTCTCGTGGCGGTGGGCCGGGGCGGCCTGGTGATGGTGTCGCGCGACGCAGGCCTGAGCTGGGCCATCACCCACCAAGGCATGCCGGAGTACACGCACCAGGTGGTGAGCGATGCACGCACCGGTCACCTGCTGGCGCTCGGCGCCAACCGCACGCTGGCGTGGTCTCGCGATGGCGGCAAGAGCTGGCAGCCACAGCGCATGACGCAGCTCGCAGAACCTGCTTACCTGTTCGATGCGAGCGTGGCGCCACGAAGCCGCTACATCGTCGTGGCGGGCGGCCAGGGCTCGATGCTGAGCACGGGCGATGCGGGCGCCACATGGACGCACCGCACCGACCCGGTCGGGCCCGATTTCGTGGCGAGCGTGGCGCTGCCGCTCAGCGACCGTGTCTTCCTCGTGGGTCACGGCGGCCGCATGATGTCCGTGGGTGAGGGGCAGCCAGAAAACATTCCGCCCATCACCAAGGCCAACTTCTACGGCGTGGTCGCCGACGAGCGCCGCAGCACGCTCATCGCCTTTGGCGAAAGCGGCCTCATCGTGCGTTCCAACGACGGCTGGCGCTGGCGGCCCATGGCGGCACCGGTGACAACCGATCTGCATGCGGGTCATGCCGATGCAGACAGCGGCGTGATCGTGCTGGTGGGCGCGGGCGGCCAGGTGCTGCGTTCCGCAGACCAGGGCGAACATTGGGTTCGCGTGGCAGTACCAGTGGGCGACGAGTCGCTGCGCCGCGTGACACGAGATACCGCCAGCGGTGTGTGGTTCATCACCGGCACCCAAGGCACATTGCTGCGCTCCACCGACAACGCGCTGACCTGGGCGCTCGTGCCGACCGGCACCCGCGCCCAGCTGCGTGGTTTGATCAGCGAAGGCAGCAGCGGTGCGTTGCTGGTCACGGGCCGAGACGGGGTGGTCTTGCGTTCGATCGATACAGGCTCGAGCTGGGCGCCCATCGACACCGGCACGCACACCCGCTTCAAGGGCATCACGGTCCACGAGGCCAGCGGCAACGTGGTGGTGTTCGGCGACCGTGTCGTGTGGCTGGAGCGTTTGCCCTGAGAGCCTAGTTGGTGCAACCCTGGCTGGGATTGGCGGCAGGGCCGGTGGCCGTCTTGGCAATCGGCTTGATCGTGCCGTCGGCGTTGTACTTCATCTCGTCCACCGCGGCCGCGCGCCGGTACTCGCCACCGCCGCTGAGACGGGCCGAGTGGTAGAACATGTACGACTTGCCGTTGAAGTCGATCGGCGCCTGGTGGATGGTCTTCACGTTGCTGTTCACGTTCATGATGACGCCGCGGTAGGTCCAGGGGCCGGTCGGGCTCGGGCCGGTGGAGTAGGCGATGTCTTCAGGGAAGTTGTGCGCGTAAGAGAGGTAGTAGGTGCTGCCTCGTTTGTGCACCCACGGCGCCTCGGTGAACCGGTCGAGGGCGAAGGTCTTGATGCCTGTCGACAGCGAGATCATGTTGCTGTTGAGCTTGGCGTACTTGAGGTAGGTGTTGCCCCAGTACAGGTAGGCTTGCCCGTCTGTGTCGATGAACACTGCCGGGTCGATGTCATCCCACGGAATGTCCGTCTGCTTGGTCATGGGGTTCGTGATCAGCGCCTTGCCGAGCGCGTCCTTGAACGGGCCTGTGGGGCTGTCGGACACGGCCACGCCGATGGCATGCCCCGGGATCGTTCGGTGGTCGACGGTGGCATACAGGTAGTACTTGCTGCCGCGCTTCACGACATGCGAGGCCCAGGCGTGGCCGCTGGCCCAGCTGAAGATGCTGTACTTCACCGCGCTGTGGTACTTCCAGGTCTGCATGTTGCAGGTGGAGTAGATGCGCCACTCGTTCATCTTGTAGTCGGTGGCGTTGGCGGCGGCTTCGTCGCGGCCCACGTACATGTAGACGCGCCCGTTGTCGACGAGGGCTGCCGGGTCGGCCGTGTAGACATCGGTGACGATGGGGTTCGCTGCGTGGGCCATCGGCACCAGCGAAAGGCCGGCAGCCAGGGCGAACGCAGAGAGGGTGAAGCGTGGGTGCATGAGGTCTCCATGAAGGATGCGCCAACGCTCACGGTCGCCGCGTCGCTCAATGTAGGTTCATTTGCACGGGTGTGCAAAACGGCACAAACCCTTGCCGCACCGCCGTCTAGAACGAGGAGAACACCTTGCCGCCGCTGGATTGACCACGGGCCCCGCTGTGCAGGTCCTGCACCGCACCCTTGGTCGGTGGCTCGGGCGGGGTGAACACCCAGCTGCGGTTGCTCTTGGTGATGGGGTCCATGGGCAAGGCCTTCAGGTATCTGCGCGCCACCAGCTCTTCCAGCGAATCCGGATACCGCCCCTGGTCGGCGTAGAAGTTGTCGATGGCCGTCCGCGTGGTGGCGAGGTTCTCGACCAGCACCGACACGCGCGCACGGTCGAGCCCGCTGAAGTACTTGGGCAAGGCCAGCGTCAGCAGCAAGGCCACGACGGCCAGCACCACCAGCATCTCCATCAGCGTGAAGCCGAGGATGCGGTGGTGGGCGGGCCGATCAGCGCGGCGTGCTCTTGCCACTGCCAGTCTCCAGGGGCTGGGACTCGCCGGACTTCGGTGCGGGCTCAGGCACCGGCTCCGGCGAGGTCTCGGCCACGCTGCCTTCTTCGGCGCGCCCGCGAATACCGCTGGCCGTGCCCAATTCAAAGGTCGATTGCGCTGCGGTCGGTTTGATCAGCGGACGAATCAGCCGGGGCGTGATCGACAGCACGATCTCGGTCTTGGACTTGTCGTCGCGCTGGCTGCCGAACAGGCGGCCGATCAGCGGGAGCTCGCCCACACCCGGCAGTTTGCCGTCGGTGCGTTGCTCGACCTCCTGGATCAGGCCGGCCAGCAACTGATTCTCTCCGTCCTTCAAGCGCAACACGGTGTTGGCATTGCGCGTGCTGATGCGAAACGCGACCGAGCCCGAGCGGCTGGTGATCTGGTCGACGATGGAACTCACCTCGAGGCCGAGCTTGATCACGACTTCGCCACCTGCAAACACCTGGGGCTCCATCTCGAGCTTGAGGCCCACGTCCACATAGTTGACCGACTCGGCCACGAAGCCGGTCGAGGTCGACGTGGACGTGATGTTGGGCACCCGCTCGCCGATCATGATGCGGGCCTTCTCGCGGCTCTTGGCCCGCAGCCGTGGCGTGGCCAGCGCCTTCACGTCGCCATCTTCACGGCGTGCGTTGATCGACAGCGCGCTCAAGCCAGCCTCGGTCGTGCGGGAGGTGGCCGACAGCACATCGCGCAGCGTGACGGGTGCTGCGCGGTCGAAGGCCGAGCCACTGAGCTGCAGTTGCATGGGCAGCGGCGACAGGTTGAGTTGCCCCGGCCAGTCGACCCCCAGCCGTTGCAGCAGGCTGCGCTTGACCTCGAGCACCTCGACTTCAAGAATCACTTCGGGCTCGGGCACGTCCTGCATCTGCACCAGTTGCTCGGCCAGGCGCAGGCCTTCGGGCGTGTCGCGAACGACCACCATGTTGTTCTTGGCATCGACCACGATGTCGCGGCTCTTGAGCAGCGTCTTCATGCTGTTGGCGACAAAACGCGCATCGGCATTGGTGAGGTAGAAGCTGCGCACCATCAGGCCCTGGTAGTCGGCTTGCTTGCGCGGGGTGTCGGCATAGACGAGCAGGGTGCCTGCGTCGAGCACCCGGTAGCTCATGCCGGCGCTCAGGCTCACCTGCTCCACAGCAGCTTGAATGCTCACGTCTTTCATCGAGATCGACAGCTTCTGGTCGGGCGGCACGTCTCGGTCGAACACGACGGCGAGGTTGGCGGTCTTGCCGATCACGTCGAAGATCGATCGCAGCGGTGCATCGCGGAACTGCAGCGAAATGCGCTTGCGCATGGCGCGGGCCATCGGGGTGTCATCGACCGGGCGGGCGGATGAGGACGGTGTGCGCAGTTCGCGGTCCAGGCGCAGGCCGGAAGCGCTATCGCTCAGTATGGGTGCCGGGGTCGGTGTGCGCGCAGCGGCCACACGTGACAGGCCGTCGCGCCCACTGGGCTCGAAACCTGGCAGGCGCGCCAGCGCGGTGAAACCGGCTTCGGCCTCGTTGAGCTGGCCTTGGCGCAGGTGGGCTTCGGACAGGGTGGTCAACTCGGCGGCCAGGCGGTCACGCGCACGGATGAGCCAGCCGCGCACATCGGTGTCGTTGGTGCCGCGCTGGGCTTGCAGCGCGGCGAGCGCCGCGTGGCCTTCACGCACGCGGCCTTCGGCCAGCAGCGTCTTGGCGGCGTTCAGCTCGGCGTCCACAGGCAGGTTGGTGGTGCAGCCCAGCATCAGGCTGAGGGCGGCGGGCAGCAGCCAGCGTGCGGGCCTCAGGTGGAGAAGTGTCTTCATGGTGGCGTTTTCTCTGGGTCAGACGCGGCTTGTGGCACGTCCACCGATTGATCGAACACACCATGGGGCGTGTTCAAGGGCAGGCTGATGAGGTGGCGGTTCTTGAGCTGCCGGAGCTGCAGGCGCTGGGGTTCGATGGCGACCACCTGCAGCCCGGCCACCCGTGAGCCCACGTTCAGGCTCAGCACCTCGTCGGCCACGCGGACGAACACGGCGTCGCGGCCGTCGGGGGTCTGGCCGCGGCCGATCACATCGAGCACGCTGCGTGTGGGCGCCGGTGCGCTCGCGGACGCGGCCGGCAGACTCACCGCAGCGGCCTGCACGGCCGGTGCATCGAGCGGCCGGAACGGGTCGGGGCCGGTCTGCGCCCAGACCTGGATGAGCTCGGGGTCACGCGGCGTC
Organism: Pseudomonadota bacterium; assembly: GCA_041179165.1. Taxonomy (GTDB): domain Bacteria; phylum Pseudomonadota; class Gammaproteobacteria; order Burkholderiales; family Burkholderiaceae_C; genus Rhizobacter. The sequence goes on from JBEGTX010000006.1 coordinate 11,794, forward strand.
CACCCAAGCGAGCGCGGTGTGTCGTCAGCACGCGGGGCGTTGTCGCTGCGCTCATTCGACGCCAGTGGCGCGACCACGCCGCCATCGTCCACAGGCGTCTTGTCGCCCCACAGCGCCAGCCAGGCCGACACGGCCAGGGCGCCAATCATCAAGGGCTTCTTGAGGTTGCTGCTCATGGGGTGGCAGGCCCGTTCATCACCCCGGTCTGCCAGATCGACAGCCACAGCATGGCCTCCATGCGGCCAGGGTTGGCGCTGTCGCGGCGCAGCGTGAGCTGGTCGATCGAGATGGCGGGCGAGTCGAGCAGCACGGCCGCCATGAAGCGCTTGATGGCGGCGTAGTCGGCCCGCAGCGGGATGCCGAGCTCGAGCCGGCTCGCCTGTGCTTCGCTTTCTCCATCGGGCCAGCGGTAGTCGACCCGGCCGAGTTCCAGTCCTTGCGATTCAGCGAGCTGCATCAGCGAGCGCACGCGCTGGTTCAACTGAGCGGGTGGCGTCCAGGCGGGCAAGGACGGCGCACTGCTTCGCGGCACGGCAACGGCCACATCGGCCATGCCCTTCTGGCCCAGCTGATCGGTGTGGCGCGACAGTGCGTGGGCCCAGGCGAGGGCGCCTGCCAGGAGCAGGGCGAGCACCACCAGAGGCACCGGGCCGTGGCGGTGCAATGCAATCTGAGCGCGCAGGCGCCAGGAGCTCGAGTCGCTCATGGTGGGCCTCCGGCCACGCGCCCTTCGAGCGCGAACTGCACGCGGGCCGCGGCGGCTTCGTCTCGTGCGGGTTCCTGGCGCGTGAGCTTCAAGCCTTGCAGCAGGGGGTCCCGCTTGAGGGTGTCGATGAAGTTGAGCATCTCGGTCGTGCCGCGGGCCTCGCCCGTCAGCTTGAGCTCGCGTGTGGGGCCGCGCCACTCGGCCGACGCGAGTGTGACCCCGGCCGGAAGCGCCATTTCGAGGTGCGACAAGGCCTGCGGCCAATCGAAGCCCAGGTGCGACAGGGCCTCATTCATGCGTGCACGCTGGGCATCGCTGAGCTCGGGTGCAGGCGGGGCCTCGGGAACGGCAGCGGTGGCGTAGGCGGCTTGCGTTGCGCTGAGCCGCGAGTGCATCACCGCGGCCGACACACACAGCAGCACCCCGAGCGCAGCCAAGCGCCACCAGCGGGCTGACAGGGGCCGGTGGTCGCTGAAGTCGATGGGCAGCGAGGTCATGCGGGACGTTCGGTTGAGCTTCATGAGGGCACGACCTTCCAGCGCATCGTCGCATTGCTTTGGACCAAGGCCGACAAGGTGGCACGATCGCCCGAAACCCAGGCCTGCCCAGGCAATTCGCAGCCGGCTGCCAGCGCCTGGCCGCGCAGATGCTGGGCGGCCTCCGCAGGCTCACACCAGTGCTGGCGCCAGTCGATCGGCACGCCATCGCGCAGGAACAGGGCGGCCATGCCCTCGGGGCTGGCGGCACACGCCATCGCCAAGGGCTCGCCGGCGATTTCGCGCAAGGGCAGACGCTGCAACGCCCGCACCCAGTTCGGGGCGATGCTGCGCACCACCACACCCTGCGCCTCGGCTTCGGCGTGAAGGCTGGCCAGCAGCGACACAGGCAAGGCACTGCATACGAAGGCGCGCTCGCCCGACCAGTCGGCCTCGATGCGCCACTCGGCAGGTGCCGTGTGGAACACCGCTTGAAAGCGGGCCTCGGCCACGGCACGCAGCTCCAGAAGGTCGGTGAGGCCGGCGGGCGGGGTGGTGACCCAGCCACGCGACAGCCCATCGGCCACGGTCACGTCGACCGCGTTCCCTCGCGCCACGCCGGCGAGCGACACCACCGCGCTGCTGAGCGTCACGGCGGTGCGAGGGCGGGGCCAAAGCCTAATTGGCGGCCAGCGTGACACGTCGCACCTCATCGAGCGTGGTTTCGCCGCGGGCCACCAGGGCCAGCGCGTCGTCGAACAGGCTGCGGGTGCCGTTCTGTCTTGCCGCTTCCATCAGCTGGCGCACCGAACGCCGCTCGACCACCAGCTCGGCAATCGCCGGGGTCATGGTCAGCACCTCGGCGATGGCCTTGCGGCCGCGGTAGCCCGTGCCCCGGCAATCGCCACAGCCGCTGCCACGCATGAAATTGAAGCCTTCCACCTGCGCGCGGCGCAGGCCTGCGCTGGTGAGTTCGTCGTCGGTGGGTTGGTACGGCACACCGCAGTGTTTGCAGGTGAGCCGCACGAGCCGCTGCGCCGACACGCCATTGAGCGCCGAGGCGAACGAATACAGGTCGACCCCCATGTGATGAAAACGCCCGAACACGTCGTACACGCTGTTCGCGTGCACGGTCGACATCACCAGGTGGCCGGTGAGGGCTGACTGCACGGCGATCTCGGCGGTCTCCTGGTCGCGGATCTCGCCCACCATGATCTTGTCGGGGTCGTGCCGCAGGATCGAGCGCAGGCCGCGCGCAAAGGTGAGCCCCTTCTTGACGTTCACCGGAATCTGCAGGATGCCCGCCAACTGGTACTCCACTGGATCTTCGATGGTCACGATCTTCTCGCGGCCGTTGTTCACTTCAGACAGCGCGCCATACAACGTGGTGGTCTTGCCCGAGCCGGTGGGGCCGGTCACGAGCAGCATGCCGTAGGGTTCTTGCGCCAGGCGGCGCAGCGAGCGCAGCGTGGTCGCGTCGAAGCCCAGCACATCGAGGGTGAGCGACTCGGCATGCTCTAGCATCGCGCGCTTGTCGAGGATGCGGATCACCGCATCTTCGCCATGGATGCTCGGCATGATCGACACCCGCAGATCGATCTCGCGGCCGCCCGACTCCACGCGGAAGCTGCCGTCCTGTGGCACGCGGCGCTCGGCGATGTCGAGCTCGGCCAGCACCTTGATGCGCGAGATGATCTGCTCGGCCAGCTGCTGGCCGCTCAGGTGGGCGATGGGGTCGAGCACGCCGTCGATGCGGTACTTCGAGGCCAGGCCCTGGGGCGTGCATTCCAGGTGGATGTCGCTCGCACCCAGCTTCAGCGCGTCGTACAGCGTGGAGTTCACGATCTTCACGGCCGGGCTCGCGGTGTCGCCGAGCTGGGCCAGGCTCAGGCTTTCGATGCGGTGCGTGCTGTCGTCGCCCGGGCCGCGGGTGGACATCACGCTGTCCATCGCATGCACACCTTCTTCCATCTTGAGCAAGTAGGCGTGCAGGTCTGAGGGCAGGGCGAGTGCGCGGTCGGTGCGGGTGTTCAGCTTGGCGCTCAGGCAGGCCTGCGCGTCGCCATCGTAGGGATCGCCCAGCACCAGCAGCAGCGTGTTGTCGGCCTGGCGCAAGACCACCGCGTGCAGTGACTGCGCCTGCGCCAGCGGCAGCAGATCGAAGGCGGGTGCCAGCGCCAGCATGTCGGCTACTTCGAGCACCCGCAGGCCGAAGTCCTTCGCCATCACTTGCAACACGGCCCGCGGATCGGCTTGGGCCATCTCGGCAAGCTCGTCGACCACGGCGCGGCGCGAGCGCTGTGCGGCGGCCCGGGCCTGGGCGAGTTGGGAGGTCATGAGGTCAGTCATTGGATCGACCCCGCGAGGTCGAAGATGGGCATGTACAGCATCACCACGATGGCGCCGATCACGATGCCGATGGCGGCCATCAGCACCGGCTCGAAACTCTTGCTGAAGCGCTCGATGAAGCGCGCGCTTTCGGTCTCGTGGAACAAGGCCGCGCGCGTGAGCATGAGGCCCAGCTGCCCGCTGCGTTCGCCCACACGCAGCATGCGCTGCGCCACGGGCGTGGCCAACTGGTGGGCTTCGAAGGCATGCGACATCGGCTGGCCGTCGGCCACGTCGGCGCGTGCTGCCAGCACTTGGCGGCGCAGCGGGGCCGACATCGCGTGGGTGGCCATCTCCAGCGCTTGCAGAATGGCAATGCCCCCTTCAAGCAGCATGCCCAGCGTGAGATACAGGCGAGACAGCTCGAGCAGCCGCGCCTGTTCGCCCACCACCGGCAGGCGCTTGAACAGGTCGGTCCAGCCGCCGGGGCCCTTGGCGCGCCACAACACCGCAGCGATCAGGCCCACCACAGCGGCCGCGCCGGCAACCACCCAGCTGCCATGCTGGCTGACCATCTCGCCCCAGGCCATCAACCATCGCGAGGTCGTGGGCATCTCGCGCCCGCTGTCGCGGTAGACCGAGGCGAACGAGGGCACCACATAGCCCAGCAGAAAGAACATCACCAGCATGCCCACGCTGAGCAGAATGGCCGGGTAGATGCACGCGCCGATGATCTGGCTGCGCAGCTGGTCCACACGGCTCTGGTAGTCCACGAAGCGCTGCATGGCGCGCGCGAGGTCGCCCGTGCGCTCGGCCGCTTTGAGCGTGCCCACATAGAGCGGCGAAAAGAGATCGGGCCGCAGCGCAACGGCGTCAGAGAAGCGCATGCCTTCGCTCAACTTGGCCAGCATGGCCTCGAGCACCACGCGCGCCTCGGCGGAGGGGGCCTTCTCGGCCAGGGCCTCTAGCGACTCATGCAGGCTCAGGCCGGCGTCGAGCAGCGACAGCAGCTCCTGCGAAAACAGCAGCACCGAAAAGCTGCTGCCCCGCTGGCGCCACGGCAGACCCATGGCCCGGCTCACCCGCAAGGCCTGCAACCCCTGAGCGGCAGCCGCCGCACGCGCCCCCGCCTCGTCACCGGCGTCGACGACCAAGGTGTGCAGCTTTTGCTCGCGCGACAAGGCGCTCACACGGAATTTCATGGCGGCGGCAGGCGCGAGGTCAGTTGTGGATGTCGGCTGCCAGCTCGGTGCCGCCAGCGCGGCCGTCGTTGCCGAAAGAGATCACGTCCACCTCACGACCTTGAGTGCCTGGGCTGCGGTAGATGTACGGCCGGCTCCAGGGGTCCAGCGGCACGGCCTTGGCCAGGTAGGGGCCATTCCAGCGCGCGAGACCCGAGGGCCGTTTCACCAGCGCAGCGAGACCCTCGCCCGCGGTCGGATAGCGGCCCACATCAAGCCGGAAGGTATCGAGTGCCTTGGAAAACGCATCCACCTGCGCCCGTGCCACCTTGTGCTCCGACTGCCCGATCTGCGAAAAGTACTTCGGCCCCACGTACGAGGCCAGCAAGCCGATGATGGCCATGACGACGAGCAGTTCGAGCAAGGTGAAACCGGCGTGGGCGCGGGGACGGGGAAACGAGAGGGCAGGCATGGAGGGAGCACATTTTTTGAACGCTCGTGCATTTGACCTCAAGCAGGCGCCTCGGCCTATAGGTTATTTCCCCCTGGGCGGGGCATTGGCGGGCGCTCCACGAGTTCGCCAGTGTGCGCCTGGGCCAGGCATTTGCGGTGTGCTGCCCCGATGTGTGCAGCCTTTAAGGTCGCAGATTGCGACCTTGAAGATCCCTGCTCGGCCACATGCTCATCCAGATGAACGGCTTGCCTGCTCTGGTGGACAGGGTCAGAGGTCCTGGGCCTCGGGCCAGGCTCACGCCACCCTGAACGTCCCCACCACCTCGGCAAGCCGCTGCGCCTGATCCCTCAGGCTTTCCGCCGCGGCGCTGCTTTCTTCGACCAGTGCGGCGTTCTGCTGCGTCATCTGGTCGAGTTGGGTGACGGCGACGTTGACTTGGCTGATGCCGTCGGACTGTTCTGAAGCCGCGGTGGTGATCTCGCTGATGATGGCTGACACCCGCTGCACCGATGCGACGATCTCGCCCATGGTTTCACCTGCTGCGGCCACGAGCTTGGAACCCGATTCGACCTTGTCGACGCTGGTGCCGATGAGCGACTTGATTTCTTTCGCGGCTTCGGCGCTGCGTTGGGCGAGTGAACGCACTTCGCTGGCTACGACCGCAAAGCCGCGGCCTTGTTCGCCGGCCCGGGCGGCTTCGACGGCGGCGTTCAAGGCCAGGATGTTGGTCTGGAAGGCGATGCCGTCAATGACGCTGATGATGTCGTTGATCTTCTTGGAACTGGCGTTGATCTCGTCCATCGTGGAGACCACCTGGGCCACCACGCTGCCGCCTCGCTGTGCCACGTCGGCGGCCGATGCGGCGAGCTGGTTGGCCTGACGGGCCGAGTCGGCACTCTGCTTGACGGTGCCGGTGAGTTGCTCCATCGAAGACGCTGCTTGCTGCAGGTTCGATGCGGTCTGCTCGGTGCGGTGGCTCAGGTCCAGGTTGCCGGTCGCGATCTCGCTGCTGGCGGTGTGGATGCCGTCGCTGCTGGAGCGCACTTGGCCCACCAGGCGGCTGAGTCCTTGTTGCATGGTCTTGAGCGATTGCAGCAGTTCGGCGGCTTCGTCGCGACCGGTGACGTGAATGGTCTGGGTCAGGTCGCCCGCAGAGATGCCGCTGGCAATGGCCTTGGCCTGGTCGATGGGGGCGATGATCGAGCGTGTCGTGCGCCATGCGAGGCCGGCGGCCAGCAGCATCGCGAGCAAGCCGCCGATGGCCAAGGCCCAGGTGCCCGACTGCGCCGCTGCGTTGGCGCGTGCGCGGGTCTCGTTCATGCTGTCACGCTGCCGGGCAATCAGTTTCTCGACCGACTCGTTGTATGCCGCCGCAGCCGGGAACAGCTTGGCGAGCACGTCGGCCGAGACGTTGTCTCCTGCCTCCATGCGCTTGACCAAGTCGTTGCGGAACGCCTGGAAGGCATTGCGCTGGGTGGTGATGTCGGCCAGCAGCTTGAGATCCTCCGGCGAGGTTGCGATCTCGTTCAGCCGCTTGAGGCGCGCGGTCTGTGCGTTGACCACCTCTTGCATTTCCGCTTTCACGCGCTTCTTCACTTCGGCATCGGTCGAGAAGAACATGACCCAGGTTCTCGCCGCATTGGATTCGATGGCGCGGCCCCAACGCTCGGACATCGAGAGCTTCTCTGCATCGGTGGTGGCCAGCTGTTCGGCGAGGGCGTGCACGGTCTGGATGCGGGTGATGCCGAAACCGACAGCGGCTCCCATGAGAAGGACGACCGAGCCAAAGCCGAGGGCCAGGCGTGGACCGAGACGCAGAGAGGACAGAAAAGACATGGCAGGAGCCCCGAGATCGCGTGAAGGGAGCCGGCGCCTCGGTGGGCCCCGTTTCCACTGTTATCGGTTGAGACGGGAAATGCTTGAGCTGCCCCATGGCGACAAGAACGCCTGAAGGTCGTTGTGCAGCGAGATGCACTGAGAAATCAATGTGACGTGTGCACCAGAAGCGCCGTGGATGCGGGCGCAGCGGTGGCGCGTGCGGCGCTCACTCCATCGCGGACAGCAACAAGGCTTGCAGCACAAAGCGGACGTCGTTGAGGCTCCCCGTCGACGCGGCCGCAATGTCATGGCTCATGGCGGCGAGGTGGTCATGCACCGGGATGCCGGCGTCGAGCCGCAGTTGCTGAACCAGTGCAGCAGGCAGCCCTTCGCAGATCACCGCGTCGTACAGGAGCCCCAGCATGTGCGCGGTTTGTTGCACGTCGTGGGCGCCGCTGTGTTCGTTCAGGCGGGGTTGGATGTGGGCCACTTGAGCACCCAGCTCGGTGGCCGCGCGGTCGATCAAGGCGCAATCGCTGTCGCTGACATCTGAAGCTCCGCAAACCAGCCCGAATTTCTTTCCGCGCAGCAGCATCGGCGAGGCGCCGGCCTGCGCGGCCTGCTGCAACACCCGTGCGCGTTCCTCCAGCTTTTCGACGTCGATGGACGAGGGGGGGCCGGGAAGCGGACGAGGGGACGGGGAGGGGGTTGCTTCCATGCCGCTGAGGTCGTTGGCCTTCGTTCCTGGTTTGTTCCTGCAGAGGGTGCGAGCCTAGGGCGGCGGTGTTTTCGGCCCTTGATGAACATCAAGGCAGAGGCCTGCTCTTCGGGGTGACACACAAGCGATACACAAGCGATACACGCCGTTTACCTGCTGTTCCCAAGCGGAGCCTTCGGTTCTCACGCCATTGACGGGGGCTGCCTAGCATTCAAAGCATCGACGACACACCGCCGTCCCAGGAGTTTCAGATGCTCAGCGCCACCCTCTCAGCCCGTCTTGCTCCTCCGCTCGCGTCCCGCCTCTCCTATGGGGCTTCTTCTCACCCTGAAGCGATCAACCTGTGTCCGCCGCTCTGCGGCCGCGTGTCCACGGTCGAACCCCATCAGGCTGCGAGCCTGGCGGCGAGTCAGCGTGTGGCGGCCACGCTGAAGCTGCTGGCAGATGCACTGGAGCCACAGCGCAAGATGGTGCGCGCGGGCGATGTGATCTATCAGGCGGGTGAACGTTTCGGGAACCTGTATGTGTTGAATTCGGGCTTCGTGAAGATCGTCAGCCTGTCGCGCGATGGCCGTGAGCAGGTGATGGGATTGAAGTTTCGTGGCGACTGGCTGGGCTTCGATGGCATCGCCAATGGGCAGTACACCTGTGATGCCGTGGCCATGGACACGGGCGAGGTGTGGACGCTTCGCTACGATCGGCTGCTGGCGGCAGTGTCTGCCTATCCGGCCCTGCTGACGATGCTGCACGAGGCGATGAGCTGTGAGATCGGACGCGACCGCGACGCGCTGATGTCCATGTGCAGCCTGCCTGCCGATGCCCGCGTGGCAGATTTTCTTCGCCACTGGGCAGAGTCGCTTGCGCGCCGTGGCCTTCGCACCGACCACATCACCTTGCGCATGACGCGGGCCGAGATCGGCAGCTACCTGGGCATGACGCTTGAGTCGGTCAGCCGCGCACTGTCTCGGTTGGCGCGGGGCAACGTGATTGCCTTCGCAGAAAAAGGGCGGCGCGATGTCCAGATCCCTGATGTGCGTGCGCTGTCCGACTTCGTTCAGCAATGCATGACGCCGAACAAGCTCACGCCAAACTCGCCGCTTCAGTGAGCCGGCTGGCGCCTCAGGAAATGCCGGACAGTTTGAGGGCGGCCAGCACGCGTGTGATGGCGCTGGCGAGTTCTTCGCGCGAATAGGGCTTGCGCAGCAGATCCCAGTGCGGCGGTGAGTGCCGGTCGGCCTCGAGCAACTCGCTGGAATAGCCCGACATGAGCAAGATGCCGAGGGCGGGCAGGCGTTCCTGCACGCGCGCGGCGAGTTCGGTGCCGCGCAGGCCGGCGCCAAGTGCGATGTCGGTCAGCAGCAGGTCGAAATCTGTTTGGGTGTCGAGGCACAGCAAGGCCTGTTCGGCGCTGGCTGCGGCACTGACCTCACACCCGAGGGTGTCCAGGAACACCCGTACGACGCTGCGCACTTCGTCGTCATCTTCCACCAGCAGCACCTTCAGCCCGGCAGGCACGGTCTGGTCGGCTTCAGCGGGTGCCAGCACCACATCGGCCGAGGGCTGCGGACGGGGAATGTACAGGTTGATGGTGGTGCCCTGACCGGGCGCACTCTCGATGGTGATGGCACCCCGCGACTGCTTGACAAACCCGTACACCGTGCTCAAACCGAGGCCAGTGCCGCGGCCTGCTTCCTTGGTGGTGAAGAAGGGTTCGAAGGCATGCTCCTTCACCTCGTCGGACATGCCGCTGCCGGTGTCGGTGACGGCGATGCACACGAAGCTGTCGTTGGCTTCGAGCGGGTGTTCGAGTTCGGCGCGCACGTGGGCGGGGAGGGTGTCGCAGGCAGACGCCCGAAAACACAGGCTGCCGCCTTCTGCCATGGCATCGCGCGCATTGATGGCGATGTTGAGCAAGGCCGACTCCAGGTGAGACGGGTCGGCCAGCACTGCAGGGCAGCCCTCACTGAGAACCTCGATGCGAACGCGCTGGTCGAGCGTGCGCCGCAGCATGTCGGACAGTGACAGCAGCATGGCGTTCACGTCGACCGGCGTGGGCTGCAGCACTTGGCGCCGCGAAAACGCCAGCAGCTTGGCGGTGAGTTCGGCGCCTCGGCGGGTGGCGCGGGTGGCTGCAGCGATCAGTGGTTTGCGGTGAGCATCGCTGGCGCCGGCCGGGAGTTCATCGAGCACCTGCAGGTTGCCCTGGATGACCGTCAGCAGGTTGTTGAAATCGTGGGCGATGCCGCCGGTGAGCTGCCCGACACTCTCGAGCCGTTGTGAATGGTTGAGGGCCTCTTCGGACTCCGCACGCTGCAGGCTCGTGGCCAACAGGCTGGCTGCGGACTCCAGAAAGCGCTGTTCGTCGTTGCCGAAAACCCGCGCCTCACGCGACCGCACGACCAGCGTGCCGATGGTGCGACCACGGTCGGACACGGGCACTGCCAGGGCGCTGACCAGGCCGGTCTCAAGATGGGCTGGCGGCACCTGGAAGCGGGTTTCGGTGCGGTAGTCGAGCACTGTCACGGGCTGTCCGTGTGCCAGCACCAGGCCGAGGGAGGAGTCGCGTTGATAGGGCATGCGCGAGCCGACCTCTTCGCCCTGCGCGGTGCCCACGCCGCTGGCCACGCGGAGTGCCAGGCGGTCGGGCTCAAAGAGGAACACGCCGGCCATGTCGACATCGAGCGCCGCGGCGGCAACAGCCGGCACCTCGTCGACCACACGCTGCGGATGCCGCGCGTCAACGGCGAACCGGCCCAACTGGGCCAGGTGCTCGCTGTAGCGCGCACGCTTGAGCGCCTGTTTGACGCGCGGATACTCGCCCACGTCACGAATGGCAGCGACGACCAGCGGCACGCCGTGGTTCTGCAACGGGCTGAGTGCAATCTCGACCAGGACCACGCTGCCGTCCTTGCGCTTGGCCTCCAGCTCCATCTGCGAGCCCATCGGCCGGGTGCGTGGCGCTTGTGCGTAGGCTTCGCGGTAGGCGGCATGCCGCGGGCGGATGGCATCGGGCACAAGGGCGTCGACGTTCAGGCCCATCAGCTCGGCCTGGTCGTAACCGAGCAGACGTTCGGCCGACGGGTTGGCCACAACGATGATGCCGGTCTGGTCGACCAGCAGCATGGCGTCGGGGTAGGCGAAAAAGAGCGAGCGGAACATCGTCAGCTCGTCGGTGCCGGAGGGCAGGGTCAGCGCTTGCGGTGGCCCTTGCGTTGGCCCCTGCGCCGGATCATGGAGCAGGCTCATGGGTCAGGTGACCTGAGGCACCAGCACATAGCCCGCGCTGCGGACCGACTTGATGAGTTTGGGGTCGTCGCCGTCGTCGCCGAGCTTGCGCCGCAAGCGGCCCACCTGGACGTCGATGGTGCGGTCGAAAGGCGCGGCCTCGCGGCCCCGGGTCTGTTCGAGAAGAAAGTCGCGCGACAGCACGCGGCCCGGGTGGCGCACCAGCGTGCACAGCAGATCGAACTCGCCCGATGTGAGCGTGACCTCGGTGCCCTGCGGATTGATCAGCTTGCGAGCATCTGGCTCCAGCGACCAGCCCGCAAAACAGAGCCGCGCCGCGGGGGCGCTCTGTGTCGGGGCAGCGGCGGTGCTCACCTGCTCGGCGGGAACCACACGGCGCAGCACGGCCTTGATACGGGCCAGCAGTTCGCGCAGATCGAAAGGTTTGGTCACGTAGTCGTCAGCCCCGACCTCCAGCCCCACGACCTTGTCGACCGAGTCGCCCCGGCCGGTCACGATCACAAGGCCGCAGCGCCAGTGTTCACGCAGCTGGCGGGCAATGGTGAATCCGTCTTCACCCGGCAGCCCCAGGTCGAGCAGGACGAGTGCGGGCGGGTCGAGAGGCATCAGACGCATCAGGTCGCGGCCGCTGTGAAGCTGGGTCACGCGGTAGCCGTGGCCCTGCAGGTAGTTGGCGAGCAGCTCGGTGATGTCGAGTTCATCGTCGAGGATGGCGATGTGAACGAGAGAGCTCATGCGCGATGGTGGGCAGGTTGACGGCCAGTCCAGGGCGGGCTGGCGACCTCAAGTCAGGTGGCTGCGGGACATCGGGGTAGCGTAACAGCTTCGGCTCGGTGTTCGGCATGAAAACCCGTGGTTCTCGGGCCCACCCGTTCAAGGGCGCCGGTCGCGTTGGAGTGCAGAGAGTTCCGCTCGGATCGATCGCAGCTCGCGGTGCAGGTCGTTGAGCAGTTCGTGTTCGATGCGGCGCTCCTCGGTCTTGACCCAGACCGCGGCAATGGCCGCCGTGACCAGGGACAGCACGGCCAGGCCCAGCAAGACCACGAAGACAGCGAACACCTTGGCCGCAGGCGCGGTCGGCACGATGTCGCCGTAGCCCACGGTGGCCGCCGTGGTAAAGGCCAGCCAAAGGCCGTCGCCGAAGGTGCGGGCTGTCGGCTCGAGCCCCCAGAACCCGAGGCCGCACAAGCCCAGCACACCCATGCACAGGGCCAGCAGCTGGGGCAAACCTGCCCGCCAGGACGAGGGCAAGCTCGTTTCGGCCCACCTCAGGACGGTGAGGACCGAAGTGCCCAGCCGCAGGATGAGCAGGTCGGATCCGCCGCCCTGAGGCAGCACGGCCGACAACAGCAATGCCACGCCCAGCGGCAGGTTCAGCAGGCTGCGATGCCCGGCGCGGGGATCCGTGGCGTGGCCTGTTGGTGGACGCCATTCGGACCAGCTCACCCCCAGGGTCGTGACGAAGGCGGCCAGGTACAGCGCTGCCCCGACGGGCTGGTGGCGGGATGTCATGGCGAGATAAAACGCAGGAATCGTCCCCCACAGCGCCGCGAACTCGAGCCTGCGCCAGAGGCTGCGATGCCCTTGCGACAACCGGGGGAAGCTCATTCCCATGGCGCTGCCCACAGCCGTGAACGCTCTATCGGCACAGACGACACGGGCTGCATGGGTCACCCCTGTGTGAAACACGCCGCGATGTTGCACCCATGCGGGCGCCGTCTGCTTGCGCCAGATCAAGCTCGCATCTGGCGCTCAGCGGGTGAACACGAAGTGTCCCGGCGCGGCACTCAGGGGCGGCAGCCCGGCTTCAGGCGCACCCATGGCCGGGGGCGGGCGCTTGCGGGACGAGTGCCGTGCCAACCACTGGTCCCAGGGCGTCCACCACGAGCCGGGCGAGGTGGGGGCGGACTGCAGCCAGTCTTCCGGGTCAGGGCGAGGATCCCCGGGGTGCCACACCTTCAGCTGATGACTTGACACGTTCGTGCCCGGAGGATTCACGATGCCCACGTTGTGGCCGCCCGTGGTCAGCACGAAAGTCTGCTCGGCGTCGGTGAGACTGTGAAGCTTGAACACCGACCTCCATGGGGCCACGTGATCTTGACGAGTACCCACATTGAAAACCGGCACCGCCACGTCCCGCAAGTTGATGGGGGTGCCGTCCACACGCCATGTGCCGCGCGCGAGCTCGTTGTGAAGAAACAGGCCCCGCAGGTACTCCGAATGCATGCGCAAAGGCAACCGGGTGCCGTCTGCGTTCCATGCCATCAGGTCGTTCAATGGCAATCGTTCGCCCAGCAGCTGAGTGTGCAGCCGATACCACCAGATCAATTCGTTGGAGCGCAGCATCTGAAAGGCTGCAGACATCTGTTGTTTGTCGAGGTAGCCCCGTTGGCTCATGAGCGTCTCCAGCCGCGCCACTTGTTCGGGATCGATGAACAGCGACAGTTCGCCTGGTTCGCTGAAGTCGGTTTGTGCGGCCAACAAGGTGAGAGTCTGGAGCGAGTCATCGCGGTCCCTGGCCAAGGCGGCTGCGGCCATGGCCAGCAAGGTGCCGCCCAGGCAATAGCCGACGCCGTGGATTCGCGCTTTCGGCACGATGCGGCGGATGGCGTGAAGGGCGGCGCGCACGCCGAGGTCCAGGTAGTCGGCCATGCCGAGGTCCCGGTCTGTGGCGTCCGGATTTTTCCAGGAGATGGCGAACACGGTGAAGCCCTGGTCCACCAGGTGCTTCACCATGGAGCGGCTCGGCGTCAGATCGAGCACGTAGTACTTCATGATCCACGCGGGGACCATGAGGATGGGCTCGGCATGCACCGTGCCGGTGGTGGGTGTGTACTGAATGAGTTCAATCAGGTCGTTGCGCAGCACGACCTGGCCGGGCGTGATCGCCACATCCCTTCCTGGTTGGAAATTTTCCGCACCGGCCGGGGGCAGGTTGAGGGCGGAACGGCAGGCATCTTCCACCGCCAGGGCGGCACCCCGCACCAGGTTGGCCCCGCCTTCGCGAAGGGTTTGTTGCTGCACGACCGGGTTGGTCAGCCAGAAGTTCGAGGGCGCCATCATGTTCAGCCATTGCTTTGCAGCAAAGCTGACCAGGGCTTCGTGACGCGGGGCGACGCCGGGAACGCCGGTGGTCGCGTGAAACCACCATTGCTCCTGATGCAGGAACGACTGCGCAAGCCAGCGCCAGGGCGGGGCCTGCCATTCGGGGGCCGCGAAGCGTTTGTCCGGCACCGTTGGCGGATTGCCTGTGGCGGGGCTCCACGGCGCCAGGGCCAACGCCGCAAGTTCCGCCTGTTTCGCCGGCGACTGCAGGAGGTGGTGCCACCAGTCCGGCAGCGCACCAGACGCGCTGATGCGCGAGTTCGCTGGGTTTGGTGGCAATGGCAGGGCTGGGGGATCCAGATCGTGGCGGGCGGGTTTTTTCTTCAAGCGGGGCCTTGTGGTCCATGGACACCCCGATTGGCTCATGGGTTGCTTGCTGGCGGCTTGCGCTGCATCAAGGCCGTCTGCCGGCCTGGCGCGGATCATGGAGACCTGATGGGATCTGATGAGGGACAGTGATGGCGATTGAACTGGCAATGACTGTCCCGGCGGACCTGGGTGGCTCTGTTCCGTGCGGTGCGCGATGCACGACCTTCAACTTGCCGCGCCGCTGAAGGCGGCGCCAGGTGCCCGGTCGCCCTCACAGGGCGCCGTGGTTCTCGACGACGCCATCGAGCAGGCCCGTTTCACGCGCTGGCTGCCCGGCCAGGCAGGCTCGCGCTTGGCAGAGTCCGCATTCCGCATCGGTGGCATCCATTGCGCTGCCTGCACGGGGGTGATCGAGGGAGCGCTGAAGCAGGTGTCCGGCGTGGTGGATGCGCGGGTGAGCGCCGCCGCGCAGTGCGCCACCGTCCAGTGGCAGCCTGAGCTCACAAGCCCATCGCGGCTGGTGGCTGCCATCGAGCGTGCGGGGTACTCGGCGGTGCCCGACACCGCCGCACACACGCGTGTGCTTCGGCGCAGCGAGTCGCGCGATGCGCTGTGGCGTCTGTTCGTCGCTGCCTTCTGCGCCATGCAGGTCATGATGCTCGCGACGCCGTCCTATCTGGCGGGGGCGGCAGAACTTGCGCCCGATCTCAAAAGGCTGCTCGATTGGGGCAGCTGGGTGATGAGCCTGCCGGTCATGATGTTTGCGGCGGCGCCGTTCTTCAAAGGGGCCTGGCGTTCGCTGAGCCTCAGGCGCATCGGCATGGACGTGCCGGCCGCGCTCGGCATGCTGGTGGCCTTTGTGGCCAGCAGTGGTGCCACCTTCGACCCGGGCGGTATGTTCGGCAACGAGGTGTACTTCGATTCGCTCACCATGTTCGTGAGCTTTCTGCTCGCCGGGCGCTACCTCGAGATGCGTGTGCGCCACCATGCCGAGGTCTCGCTCGAAGACTCGGTCGGCCGCTTGCCTGAAACGGCGCTGGTCGAGGATGCCAATGGACAGGTGCGGGCCATCAGCGTGCTGCGCCTGCGCCGCGACGATGTCGTGCGCGTGCCCCTCGGCCAGGCCTTCTGCGCGGATGGCGTGCTGACGGTAGGTCAGACGCGCGTGGACGAGTCGCTGCTCAGTGGCGAGTGCGTGCCGATCGACAAGGGCGTGGGTGACACCGTCGTGGCTGGGAGCATGAATCTCGGTGCGCCGGTCACGATGCGGGTGGAGCGCGTCGGCGCCGACACTCGCTTCGAAGCCATCGTTGCCATGATGCGGGACGCCCGCACGCAGCGGCCTGCGGCCTTGGGTGGTGTGGACCGCTGGGCCGCGCCATTTCTGTGGGCCGTGCTGGTGCTGGCCGCTGTGGCGGCCGCGGTGTGGAGTGTGCTCGACCCGTCGCGCGCCGTGTGGGTGGCGGTGTCGGTGTTGATCGTCACCTGCCCGTGCGCGCTGTCGCTGGCCGCACCCTCTGCGCTGTTGTCGTCGGCCATGGCGCTGGCACGGCGGGGTGTGCTGCTGCGCCGCATCGATGCCATCGAGGGCCTGGCCCACATGCAGACGCTCTTCATCGACAAGACAGGCACGCTCACCGAGCTGTCGCGTCAGCATGTGCAGATGAACTGTGTGAATGAAGACACGCTCGACGCGCAGGCCGCGTTGCGCGACATCGCCGGCTCGCTTGCGGGATGGTCGTCGCATCCATTGGCAAAGATGATCGTGCGCGACCACCAGGGCAGGGTGTGGCGCGACGTGCGCGAGACGGCGGGCGAGGGTTTGCAAGGCCGCGACAGCGAGGGATGCCGGTGGACGCTCGGCCGGCACCCGGCGCGTGGGGCCGGGCTTCAAGACGATCCGTCTCCCGAGGCCGAGTGCTGGCTGAGCCGCGAGGGCGAGGCCGTGGCTTGCTTCCGCTTTGCCGAGGTGGTTCGCGACGGCGCGGCGCAGGCGGTGCTCGCCTTGCAACGCGACGGCGTGCGCATCAGCCTGCTTTCGGGCGATCACCCCGCCCGGGTTGAACGGCTCGCGCAGGCGTTGGGCATCGCTGACGCCCAAGGCGGCATGTCCCCTGAACACAAGCTGGTGGCTGTTCGCGAAGCACAAGCCCGTGGCGAGCGGGTGGGCATGATCGGTGACGGCATCAACGACGCACCGGTGCTGGCCGTGGCCGATATGT
>JBEGTX010000007.1:0-3824 GCA_041179165.1 Pseudomonadota bacterium
TCACGGTGCTGAAAGAACTCGCCCAGAGCGGCCTGCCCGAAAAGTGGACCACCGGCGGCAGCGTCGAGCTGATCATGTTCGGTGTGTTGCTGGTGCTGGTGTTGCAGCGGGCGCCCGATGGGCTGTGGTCTTTGATCCGTTCGCTGTTCAAGCGCGAGCCCCAGCGTGCTCTGGCACAGACCACCGCTCAGGCGCCTTCCACACCCATGTCCACGGCTGTCACGGCCTCATCACCTACCTTGCTCGGTGAGACGGTGCTCGAAGTGAAACACGCCCGCAAGGTGTTCGGCGGCCTGGTGGCGGTGGACGACATCAGCCTGAGCGTAGGGCGAGGCGAAGTGGTCGGCCTGATCGGACCGAATGGTGCGGGCAAGTCCACCACCTTCAACCTCATCACTGGCGTGCTGGCGCTCACGAGCGGCGAAGTCTTCCTCCGTGGACAGCGCATTCATGGCCTGCCACCGCGTCGCATCGTGGCGCGTGGCGTGGCCCGCACCTTTCAGCACGTGCACCTGGTGAGCGGCATGAGCGTGCTTGAAAACGTGGCCATCGGCGCCCACCTGCATGGTGACGACCGACCCAACGGCGGCTTCCTGCGCAGTCTGCTCCGGCTCAACCGGCGTGAGGAAGCGCGCCTTCGGGCCCAGGCCGCGGCGCAACTGCAGCGCGTGGGCCTGGGCGATGAACTGCACCGCGAGGCCGGCACCTTGTCGCTCGGCCAGCAGCGTCTGGTGGAGATCGCGCGCGCGCTGTGCTGCCGGCCCGAGTTGCTGTTGCTCGACGAGCCTGCAGCCGGCCTGCGTTTGCAGGAGAAGAACCGGCTCGCCGAGCTGCTGCGCGAGCTGCGTGCCGGCGGCATGGGTGTGTTGTTGGTCGAACATGACATGGAGTTCGTGATGAACCTCGCCGACCGCCTGGTGGTGATGGACTTCGGCACCCGCATCGCCGAGGGTGTGCCGGCCGACATCCAGCAAGACCCGCGTGTGATCGAGGCCTACCTGGGCGGGGTGGACGCATGAGCAGCCCACGCGCACTGCTGGAGACCTCGAACCTGCAGGTTCACTACGGCAAGGTAGAGGCCTTGCCGGGCATCAGCCTGCGGGTGGAGACGGGCGAGATCGCCACGCTCATCGGGCCGAACGGCGCGGGCAAGTCCACCTTGCTCAATGCGCTGATGGGTGCGCTGCTGAAGCCGGGCGTGAGCCACGGCGCCATTCATTTCGAGGGTGAGGACATCAGCGGCCTCACGGTGCCCGAGCGCTGCGCGCGCGGGCTGTGTCTGGTGCCCGAGACGCGCGAGTTGTTCGGCACGCTGCCGGTCGAAGACAACCTCCGCCTCGGTGCCTACCTGCACCGCAAGCGGCGTGACGGCCGCAGCGAAAGCGACCTCGAACGCGTCTATGCGCTGTTCCCGCGTTTGCAGCAGCGGCGCACTCAAGAGGCGCGCACGCTGTCGGGCGGCGAACGCCAGATGCTGGCGCTCGGCCGCGCGCTGATGACCCGCCCCAAGCTGCTCATGCTCGACGAGCCCAGCCTGGGCTTGGCCCCGCTCATCGTGGGCGAGATGTTCAACGTGATCTCGCGCTTGCCGGCCGACGGCATGTCGGTGCTGCTGGTCGAGCAGAATGCGCGTGCGGCGCTGAAGGTGGCCCAGCACGGTTATGTGCTCGAGAGCGGCAGCATCAGTCTGCAAGGGCCGGCCAGCGAGTTGCAGGGCAATCCGCGGGTCATCGAAACCTACCTCGGCCTGGCTGCGAAGCGGGCGACCGGCCCCGCGGAGCTCAGCCCGCATGCGGCCCCACCGCATCCAACCCACACAACGCCATGAGCAAGGTTCTGGTAGCGCCCGTCAAAGCCGCCGGTCCGGACGGTGCACCTGGCGAACACTTCGACCCCAATGTGCCGGGCGTCGACTACGGGGTGCTCGACACGCTGGTGGGCTACAGCCTGCGGCGCGCGCAGCTCGTGATCTACGAAGACTTCGTTCAGACACTCGCACCGTGGAACATCACGCCGCAGCGCTTCTCGGCGCTCGTCATCATCTCTCGCAACGCGAGCCTCAAGCTCACGCAACTGGCGCACATTCTGGGCATCGCCCGGTCTGGCGCGGTGATGATCGTGGATGCACTGGCCGAGATGGACTACGTGGAGCGGCAGCCGTCGGCCGATGACCGCCGTGCCTACGGCCTCGTGCTCACGCCGCGCGGCAAGCGGGACCTCAAGGTCATCACCGAGGCCGTGGCCGGCCACGACCAGCGCATCGCCCGGGGTCTGGGCGACGCCGACGTGCAGCAGCTGATGCGCATGCTCAAGCAGATTGCGGGGCAGGGTGCGGCAGCATTTCGAAAGGAATCGGCATGAGCGTGACGTCGGCAGGGTTGAGCGGCCTGGCCTACCAGAGCGGCTTCGGCAACAGCTTTGCCACTGAGGCCTTGCCCGGCGCGTTGCCGGAGGGCCGCAACTCTCCGCAGCAATGTGCCTACGGCCTCTATGCAGAACAGCTGTCGGGCACGGCGTTCACGGCACCCCGGGCTGACAACCGGCGCTCGTGGCTTTACAGGCTGAGGCCGGCGGCTGTGCACGGCCGCTTCGAGCGAGTGGACCACGGCCTGCTGGTGAGCGACTTCCAGTCGGCGGCCCCCACGCCGAACCCCTTGCGCTGGAATCCACAGGCACTGCCCACGCAGCCGGTGGACTTCGTGGACTGTCTTGTCACCATGGCCGGCACGGGGAACGCCGATGTGCAAAGCGGTTGCGGCATTCACCTCTATGCCTGCAATGCGCCGATGACCACGCGCTTCTTCTACAACGCCGATGGCGAGCTGCTCATCGTGCCGCAGCAGGGGCGCTTGCGCCTGCACACCGAGCTCGGCATTCTGGAGGTCGAGCCGCAAGAGATCGCCATCGTTCCGCGCGGCATCCGGTTTCGTGTGGAGCTGCCTGATGGCGCCGCGCGCGGCTATGTCTGTGAGAACTACGGCGCGCCCTTCAGGCTGCCCGACCTCGGCCCCATCGGCTCCAACGGACTGGCGCAGGCGCGCGACTTCCTCACGCCCGTGGCGGCGTTCGAAGACCGGGAAGGCGACTTTGAGCTGGTTGCCAAGTTCGGCGGCCACCGCTGGTCGGCGCGCATCGGTCACTCGCCGCTCGATGTCGTGGCCTGGCATGGCAATCATGCGCCATGCAAGTACGACCTGCGGCGCTTCAACACCATCGGGTCCATCAGCTTCGACCATCCGGACCCGTCGATCTTCCTGGTGCTGCAGTCGCTCAGCGACACGCCCGGTGTGGACACGATCGACTTCGTGATCTTTCCGCCGCGCACACTCGTCATGCGCGACACCTTCCGTCCGCCCTGGTTCCATCGCAACATCGCCAGCGAGTTCATGGGCCTGATTCATGGTGCCTACGACGCCAAGGCCGAAGGCTTTGTGCCGGGTGGCGCGAGCCTGCACAACTGCATGAGCGGCCACGGCCCCGACGCCGAAACCTTTGCCCGAGCGAGCGTGGCCGACACCACGCAGCCCCACCGCATCGAGGACACCATGGCCTTCATGTTCGAGACACGCTGCCTGTTGCGGCCCACGGCCTTTGCGATGAACACGCCCACGCTGCAGGCGGACTATGCCGAGTGCTGGCAGGGCCTTCAGAAACACTTCAACGGTGCGCCCACATGAACGAGACCCACGACCCTACCGTGCGCAGCTGGGTGGCCTCGGCCAACGCACCCGACCAGGACTTCCCGCTCCAGAACCTGCCGTTCGCGGTGTTCCGCCGCGCGGCCGAGCCGTGGCGCTGCGGGGTGGCCATCGGCGACCAGATCC
>JBEGTX010000008.1:0-28891 GCA_041179165.1 Pseudomonadota bacterium
CACCGTGTTGGCCGACACCGGTTGGCCGGGCTGGTTGTTGATGTTGATCTCGTTGATTGCTGCCATCGTGGTGTGCGCGGTGCTCAACTTCAGCATCGAGAAGATCGCCTACCGGCCGTTGCGCAACGCACCGCGCTTGGCACCGTTGATTACTGCGATGGGTGTCTCGCTGCTGCTGCAAACGCTGGCGATGATCGTCTGGAAGCCCAACCCCAAGCCGTACCCGATCTTGTTGCCGTCTGAGCCTTTCTACATTGGTGGGGCGGTCATCAACACCATCCAGATCGTCATCTTGGTGACCACCGCCATCACGCTGGTCGGGTTGATGTTTTTGGTCAACCGAACGAAGCTGGGCCGCGCGATGCGTGCCACCGCTGAGAACCCGCGTGTTGCGGCCCTGATGGGCGTGCGGCCCGACACGGTCATCTCGGCCACCTTCATCATCGGTGCCGCGCTCGCGGCGCTGGCCGGTGTGATGTACGCGGCCAACTATGGGTCGGTGCAACACACCATGGGTTTTCTGCCGGGCTTGAAGGCCTTCACGGCGGCGGTGTTTGGTGGCATCGGCAACCTCGCCGGCGCGGTGGTGGGCGGTGTGTTGTTGGGCTTGATCGAGGCGCTGGGTGCGGGCTACATCGGCCTGCTCACCGGCGGGGTGTTGGGCAGCCATTACCAAGACATCTTTGCTTTCATCGTGCTGATTCTTGTGCTCACCTTGCGCCCACAAGGTTTGTTGGGTGAACGTGTGGCAGACCGCGCATGAACACCAAGCTGCCGTTGATGGACAACAAAGCCGTGAGGCTGGCCGTCTTCTTGGTCACGGCACTTGCCTTGTTGGCCGTGCCTCTGGTCGCACAGCAGTTTGGCAACGCCTGGGTGCGCATCATCGACAACGCGCTGCTCTACGTGTTGCTGGCCCTGGGCCTGAACATCGTGGTGGGTTATGCCGGCCTGCTCGACCTGGGCTATGTCGCCTTCTATGCGGTGGGGGCCTACCTTTTTGCCCTGCTGGCGTCGCCTCACCTGGCCCAGACCTTCCCGCTGCTGCTGGAATGGTTTCCCAACGGCCTGCACCTGCCCGTGTGGGTGGCGCTGCCGCTCGGGGCCTTGCTGGCGGGCCTGTTCGGCGTGCTGCTCGGTGCGCCCACGCTCAAGCTGCGGGGCGATTACCTGGCCATCGTGACACTCGGCTTCGGCGAGATCATCCGCGAGCTGCTGGCCAACCTCAACAAGCCGCCGGTCAATTTCACCAATGGGGCGCAGGGCCTGCAGAACGTGGATGCCGTCCGCTTCTTCAGCATCGATCTCGGTCAGACGCAGCACCTGTTCGGCATGGCGCTGCGGCCGACCACGATGTACTACTACCTGCTGCTGTTGCTCGTGGTCGGCAGCGTGTTCGTCTGCTACCGGCTGGAGCGCTCGCGCATCGGCCGCGCCTGGATGGCCATCCGCGAAGACGAGGTGGCTGCCAAGGCCATGGGCATCAACACCCGCAACATGAAGCTGTTGGCCTTCGGCATGGGCGCCACGTTCGGCGGCATGGCGGGCGTGATGTTCGCGAGCTTCCAGAGTGCGGTCACGCCCGAGTCGTTCACGCTGGGCGAGTCGGTGCTGGTGGTGGCCATGGTGGTGCTGGGCGGCATGGGGCACATCCCCGGTGTCATTCTGGGCGCGTTGTTGCTGGCCACCTTGCCCGAAACGCTGCGCTACCTGGCGGGGCCCTTGCAGGAGCTCACCGGCGGCCGCCTGAACGAAGCTAGCCTGCGCCAGCTGCTCATCGCGCTTGCCATGATCGGCGTGATGCTGGCCTTCCCACGCGGCCTGTGGCCGTCGCGCCAGCATGGTGCCGTGGCACCTCCGCAAGCCTTGCCGCCGCCGCATCCCACGGGACCCGCAGCATGAGCGCCCTGCTTGACGTGAGCGGGGTGTCCAAGCGCTTCGGCGGCCTGCAGGCCTTGTCGGACGTGAGTGTGTCCATCGCCCCGGGCACGGTATACGGCCTCATCGGCCCGAACGGCGCAGGCAAAACCACCTTCTTCAATGTGCTCACCGGCCTGTACACCCCGGACGCCGGACGCTTCCGCCTCGGCGGCAAGGACTATCGCCCGACGGCCGTGCACGAAGTCGCACGCGCCGGCATCGCGCGCACGTTCCAGAACATCCGCCTGTTCGCCGACATGAGCGCGCTCGAGAACGTGATGGTCGGCCGCCATGTGCGCACGCACTCGGGGCTTTTCGGCGCAGTGTTCCGTGGCGCAGGCTTTGTGGCCGAAGAGGCCGCCATCGAAGCCCGTGCGCACGAGTTGCTGCAGTACGTGGGCATCGGCCATCTGGCGGGTTTCCGCGCGCGCACACTGAGCTACGGTGACCAGCGCCGCCTGGAGATCGCCCGCGCACTCGCCACCGACCCCTTGCTGCTGGCACTCGACGAACCCGCCGCCGGCATGAATGCCACCGAAAAGATCGTGCTGCGCGAACTCATCGACACCATTCGCCGCGACGGCCGCACGGTGCTGCTGATCGAGCACGACGTGAAGCTCGTGATGGGCCTGTGCGACCGCGTCACCGTGCTCGACCACGGCAAGCAGATCGCCGAGGGCACGCCGGCCGAGGTGCAGCAGAACCCTGCCGTGATCGAGGCTTACCTCGGCGCGGGCCATAAGGTGGTCGCATGACGGCGCCGGTGTTGTCCACGCAGCCGTCGTCCATGGCTGTGGCTGCTTCGAGCGAGGTGCTGCTCAAGGTGGCCGGTCTGCAGGTCGCCTATGGAGGCATCCAGGCGGTCAAGGGCATCGACTTCGAGGTGCGCTCGCACGAGGTGGTCACGCTCATCGGGGCCAATGGGGCGGGCAAGAGCACGACCCTCAAGGCCATCACTGGTCTGGAGCCTGTGGCCGCGGGCGAGGTGCGTTATGCCGGCACCTCGGTGCGCGATCAGGGCACCTGGAACCTCGTGAAGCAAGGCATGGTGATGGTGCCAGAAGGCCGCGGCACCTTCACGCGCATGACGATTCACGAGAATCTGCTGATGGGCGCGTTCATCCGCAAGGACGCCGAGGTGGCGGCCGACATCGACCAGGTGTTCGAGCTGTTCCCTCGCCTGAAGGAGCGCCGCAAGCAGCTGGCCGGCACCTTGTCGGGTGGTGAGCAGCAGATGCTGGCCATCGGGCGTGCACTGATGGCCAAGCCGCGGCTGCTGCTGCTCGACGAACCCTCGATGGGGCTGGCTCCGCTCATGATCGAGAAGATCTTCGAGGTCGTCTCGCGCATCGCATCGCAAGGGGTCACCATCCTGCTGGTCGAGCAGAACGCCAGCCGTGCGTTGGAGCTGGCCCACCGCGGCTATGTGATGGAGTCGGGCCTCATCACCATGGCTGGGCCCGCGGCCACGCTCCTCACCGACCCTCGCGTTCGCGAAGCTTACCTGGGCGAGTGAAGCGTCAGAGTTCCTGTGCCTGGGCTTTCAGCAGCGCCCACTGCATCGCATCGGGAAACCCGTTCACGCGAAAGCGTGCCGGGGTGCGTCCGGTGTCCTGCAGCAGCGGCCCGATGATGGTCTGGGCGAGTGCCCAGGGCACCAGCAGGCTGCCCGAGGCCTGGGCATCTTCCTTGGGGTTGAAGACGATCAGGTCGGTCTGAGGCAGCAGCGTGTCGACTCCGTCGGTCCAGACCGAGTAGCTCGTGAGCTGCCCATCGGCGCGGGCGAGCGTGGCCGACGCGACGAAGAGGTCGATGCCCTGGCTCTGGTGGATTTCGTCGAGCTGGTCCTTCTGGGAGGCGTAGGTCTCGGCCAAGTCCTGCAAACGCAGTTCGTTGAAGCGAGCGCTGCAGGAGGCCGGTGGCGTGAACACCTGCCACTGCTGGCCCACCAGCTGGATGGGGGTGAGCGACAGCCAGCGTGGCTGGCCTTCGATGAGTTGCGCGGCGTGTTCGGCCATCGCGGCCAGCGCGGGCTCGTCGCGTGCGCTGCACAGCAGAAGGCGGTGGCGCAGCGGCACGAGCACCACCGGATCGGCAAGGCCGCGGCGATGGATGAGGTCGGGCAGCAGGATGCGCGAGGAGTCGTAGCTGTCGCCCCAATCGCCCGCCCACAGACCGCGGCCGAGGTCCACCCAGCCAACGTGCTCGGGCAGGGCGCGCAGGTTCTGCAGGGCATCGGCGAGCGCCGTGTCGAAGTTCACACCCCAATCGGCCAGCTGAGACTTGTTGACGCGCAGCGTGGCATCGGGGGTGTCGAGGCCGAGGCAGGTGAGGAGGTCGCCTACCAGCGGGGTGGTGGCGAGTTCCTGGCCTGAGTCGGCGGGTGTGTCCGGCGCAGTGCCGGATGCGGCGTCGGCCACACGAAGCCGCTCCGTGGTGAGCAGGCCGATGCCTTCGTCGGCACGCGTGCGCACCAGCGGCACCAGCCGGGCCCGGGCCTGCTCGTAGGTGGTGGGCAGGTCCAGGTCCTGGGTTGCGTTGATGCCGTTGAGAAAGCGGGCGAGCACGGCAGCGCGTTCCGAACGTGGCACACGGATGTAGTCTCGGTACACGTTGCCCAGGTTCACCGTGCTCATGCCGCCATTCAGCTCACCGCGGATTTCGCCCATGCCGGCATCGAAGCGCAGCGCGCGCATACCGCGTTGTTCGAGCATCGGCGTGAGCGTCGCGGCCAGGTCTTCCATGGTCGGCGGACCGAGCCACCGTTTGATCCGATTCAGCATGATGGGATGGAGGAACGAGAAGTGGGTGCGGGGTCGCCTCAGTGTTTGTCGGCCTCGCTGGTGAAGGAGTCCGCGAAGAACTCGTCTTGCGGCAACTTCGCGAGTGTATGGAAATCGCGCTGAGCCGACTCCACCATGATGGGGGCCCCGCAGGCATAGACCTGGTGGTGCGACAGGTCGGGCAGGTCGTCCATCACGGCATGGTGGACGAGGCCGGTGCGGCCTGTCCAGGCATCCCCCGGCAACGGCGCGCTGAGCACCGGCACGTAGCGCAGCTGGGGCATGTGCAGTGCGCAATCGGTGGCCCATTCGTGGGCGTACAGGTCGGCGCGGCTGCGGCAGCCCCAATACAGTTCGATCGGGCGGGTGCTCTGCTTGAAGCGCAGGTGCTCGATGATGGCCTTGATGGGCGCGAAACCCGTGCCGCTGGCCAGCAGCACGATGGGCTTGTTGCTGTCTTCGCGCACGAAAAAGCTGCCGAACGGGCCTTCGAGGCGCAGGATCTCTTTCACCTTGAGGTCGGAAAACACATGGTCGGTGAACTTGCCGCCGGGCATGTGGCGGATGTGCAGCTCGATGCCGGGGGCGGTGTCCTGGCTGTGGGGTGCCGTGGCCATGCTGTAGCTGCGGCGTGCGCCGTCGCGCAGGATGAACTCGATGTACTGCCCTGCGTGGTACGAGAGCTTGTCGTTGGCCGGCAGCTGCAGGTGCAGCACGGCCACGTCGGGTGCAGGCCGTTCGATGCGGCTCACGCGGCAGGGCATCTTGCGCACCGGGAACTCGCCCGCACCGGCCACCGTGCGCGCCTCCAGCACTACATCGGTCTGCGGTGCTGCGCAGCAGGTGAGGGTGTAGCCCTGTTCTTCCTCGTCGCTGCTCAGGGCCTTGGCCTGGTGCGCGCCGTGAATCACGCGGCCTTCGAGCCGCTTGCATTTGCACGAGCCGCAGGCGCCGTCTTTGCAGCCATAGGGCAGGCCCACACCTTGGCGGATCGCGGCAGCCAGGATGGGCTCGTCGCGGTCGACCGAAAAGCTGACCCCACTGGGCAACACGGTGACGGTGAAAGTCATGCGGTAATCTCGTTCAGGAACACGTCCGACAAGCCCCGATTTTGCCCGCAGTCACGAACCCGCCATGCCCACGTCCTCGACCCGCTCCAAACGTCCTGTGTTGTTGATCGTCGGTTGTGGCGATGTCGGCATGCGCGTCGTGCGCTTGTTGCGGGGCCGCTGGCGGCTGGTGGCGCTCACCTCCAGCCCCGAGCGGGCGGGTGAATTGAGGGCGGCCGGCGTGCTGCCGCTGGTGGGCAATCTGGACGAGCCCGCCACGCTGGCCCGGCTGGCCGGTCTGGCTGATGCGGTGCTGCACCTGGCGCCGCCGGCCCGTGAGGGCGACACCGACCTGCGCACCCGCCACCTGCTGCAGGCCCTCGGCCGCACGCACCGCGTGCGCCGCATCGTCTACGGCAGCACCACTGGCGTCTACGGCGACACGCAAGGCGCGCATTTCGATGAAACCCGCGCCGTGCATCCTGCCACCGACCGCGCTCGTCGACGCGTGGACGCCGAAGCGCAGCTGCGCTGGTTCGGCCGGGCCTTCGGGGTGAGCGTGAGCCTGTTGCGGATTCCGGGCATCTATGCATCCGACCGCGTAGGCGGGCATCCCCGCGAACGATTGGCAAGAGGTACGCCGGTGCTGTGCCCTGCCGACGACGTGTACACCAACCACATCCACGCCAACGACCTGGCGCGTGCGTGCGTGGCGGCCTTGCACCGCGGCTGGTCGCAGCGTGTGGTTCACGTGAGCGACAACACCGAGCTCAAGATGGCCGACTACTTCGACCTTGCCGCCGACCTGTGCGGGCTGCCCCGCCCGCCCCGCATCACGCGCGATGAGGCGCGGGTGCAGATGTCGCCCATGCAGTTGTCGTTTCTGGGGGAGTCGCGGCGGCTCATCAACCAGCGCCTCACGCGCGAGCTGCGCCTGCGCCTGCATCACCCGACCGTGGACACCGGCCTCTTGGCCTGAACTCGTTGTCAGCGGGTGGCGTGTCAGCGTCGCTTGCCGAAGGGCAGCCTTCCACGCCAGTACAA
Organism: Pseudomonadota bacterium; assembly: GCA_041179165.1. Taxonomy (GTDB): domain Bacteria; phylum Pseudomonadota; class Gammaproteobacteria; order Burkholderiales; family Burkholderiaceae_C; genus Rhizobacter. The sequence goes on from JBEGTX010000008.1 coordinate 6,797, forward strand.
GATCATCAGCCAGGCGCCCAGCATGCCGCCCAGGTGCGCGAAGTGGGCCACGCCCTGGTTGGAGCCGAACACCCCGAGCAGCAGCTCGATGGCGCCGAACACCATCACATAGGTCTTGGCCTTCATGGGGATGGGCGGAATGATCAGCATGATGGTGCGGTTGGCGAACACCACGCCATAGCCCAGCAGCAGACCGTACACCCCGCCGGATGCGCCCACGGTCGGCGCATTCGAGATGCCGATCAGCCCGATGACGAGTTGCGTGGCAGCAGCTGCCAGCACGCTGGCCGCATAGAACTGAATGAAGCGTTTGGGGCCCCACAGGCGCTCGAGCTCGGAGCCGAACATCCACAGCGCCAGCATGTTGAAGAACAGGTGGTTGAAGCTGCCATGCAGGAACGCATAGGACACGGGCTGCCAGGGCATCAGGTTCGGCCCCACAGGCCACAGGGCCAGCGGGCCCAGTACCGCAGGGAAGAGGGCCGTCAGGCAGAACATGCCGACGTTGATCAGCATCAGCGCCTGCGTGATGGGGGAAATCGGGGGCATGGGACATCCGGCTCGTGTGGGTCGCGCAAGCGTACCTGTTTTGCGTGCCGCTGCGCTGCGGCCAGACTTCTCAGGTCATTTTTGCAGAGGGACTCTCAGCTGTGGCAAAATGGCGGGCTCTACAGCACCGGCCTCGGTGGCGAAATCGGTAGACGCGCGGGACTCAAAATCCCGTTCCGCAAGGAGTGTCGGTTCGATTCCGACCCGAGGCACCACCATTGAAGCAGCTCCGGCTGCTTTTTTGTTGGGCGCTTCTTGGTGCGCCCGCTGGTCACGGGGCCTCGCAACGCAGCGCTGCAACCAAGGGAGCCAACGTGGGCGCCACGGTGTGCGTGATGATGCCCAGATAGAGGGGATCGGTTGGATGGGCCCAGTCGCCTCCCAATTGAGCCTGCCAGTCGGCCATGCCGCTGTGGTACGCATAGGCGTCCGCCACGGGGATGTGGTGTGCGGCGGCCACTTCACGCATGGCCTGGGCGTAGAAGCTGACGTCCCATCCGACGGCCGCGTTCGGGGTTTCGAACACCACTTGAACACCCGGCGGCACCACGGCAAGTTTGGCCAGGGCCAGCGCGTATTCGGCGAAACGAGGGCCCCCGTAGTGGGTCATGTCGAGGAGGCCGTGGTTGATCACCACGATGTGCCCTGAGATGGACGCCGGCCACGGAGCATTCACCCCGTCGCCTGACACCAGGGTCTGTGCAGTCGTGCTGCCCACGGCCTTGCTCACCACGACCGTTGTGCCCGCGCCGAAGCGCAGGTCCATCGCGTGCTGAAGCGCGACGACAGGACGGTTGGCGGCCATGGTCTGTCCGCCGTCGGAGCCTTGGTAGCCCGCCTGAGTCGAATCACCATACAACTCGATGCGCACGGTGGGCACCGGCGTGCAGGTGCTGGCTGCCGGTGGCGGTGGCGTGTTCTGAGTGTCCCCGTCGCCCGAGCCTCCGCCTCCGCAGGCCACCAGCGTCATGGAGAGGAGGGTGCTCAAGGCGGCGCGTTGGTGTGGTGTCATGGGCTGTGGTTTGGGGGAGTGCTGGTGTGAAGACAAGGACGGCCCGTTCATCCTAACGGGTGGTGTGTCAGCTGGGTCGTCCGATTTGCGGTGCGGCCTTCGAATCGCGCGACGGGAAGACGTTCTCGGTCGCGCACCTCACCGGCGCATAGGGCGGGGCAGTGCGACGAACCGTTGCGCAGCGCCATCGCCTGTCGGTTCCCGACCCTCGAACCCTCCGCCACCCGGTCTTTCCCGGCCTGCGACAATGCGCGCAGGAGAGAGCAATGACGACGCGCTACAAAACACTCGAAGATGTGATCGGGCAGACCCCGCTGGTTCGACTGGTTCGTGTCCCCGGGGCAGACAACGATCGCCGGGGCAATGTGATCCTCGCCAAGATGGAGGGCAACAACCCGGGCGGCTCGGTGAAAGACCGGCCGGCCATCAGCATGATCCGCCGCGCCGAGGAGCGGGGCGACCTGAAAAAAGGCGACACGCTGATCGAGGCCACGTCGGGCAACACCGGCATTGCACTCGCCATGGCTGCGGCCATCCGCGGCTACCGCATGGTGCTCATCATGCCGGAGGACCTCTCCATCGAGCGCGCCCAGACCATGAAGGCCTACGGCGCCGAGCTCATCCTCACCACGCGCAGCGGCGGCATGGAATACGCCCGCGACCTGGCCGAGCAGATGCAGCGCGAAGGCAAGGGCCGCGTGCTCGACCAGTTCGCCAACAGCGACAACCCGCGCATCCACTACGAGACCACCGGCCCGGAAATCTGGACCGACACGCAAGGGCGCGTGACCCACTTCGTGAGCGCCATGGGCACCACCGGCACCATCACCGGCACGGCCCGCTACCTCAAGGAGCAGAGCCAGGCCGTGCGCGTGATTGGCGCCACGCCGAGCGAAGGCTCGCGCATCCCGGGCATCCGCAAGTGGCCCGAGGCCTACCTGCCCAAGATCTACGACCCCACGAACATCGACGAGATGCTTTCGGTCTCGCAAGACGCGGCCGAAGACATGGCCCGGCAGCTGGCCCGCGAAGAGGGCCTGTTCGTGGGCATCTCCGCCGCAGGCGCCTGCTGGACCGCACTCGAAGTGGCCAAGACCACCGAGAATGCAACGATCGTGTTCATCGTCTGCGACCGGGGTGACCGCTACCTGTCCACCGGTGTGTTCCCCGCCTGACCGGCTGACGTCATCTCTTCGCGTCTGTCTTTCGCGTCCGTTTTTCTCGTCGTCCCTCTCGTTCGTCCATCCCGTCCGTTCTTCACGCCATGGCCCAACACTTCACCTACTGCCCCACCTGCGCCACGCCGCTGCAGTTGCTCACCGAGCAAGAAGACGGCGGCCCCAAGGCGCGCATGCGCTGCCCTGCCTGCAACTTCACGCACTGGAACAACCCGACGCCGGTGTTGGCTGCCGTGCTCGAACTGCCCGATCAGGAGGGCCGCCTGTTGATCGCCCGCAACGCGGCTTGGCCGAGCGGCATGTTCGGTTTGGTGACGGGCTTCATGGAAGCCGGCGAAACACCAGAGTCCGGCATCGTGCGCGAAGTGCTTGAAGAAACCTCGCTGCAGGCCGAGAGCGTGAAGCTCATCGGCGTGTACGACTTCCAGCGCATGAACCAGGTGATCATTGCGTACCATGTGGTGGCCCGGGGCGAGATCGCCCTGTCGCCCGAGCTGATCGACTACAAGCTCGTGCCCCCCGCCGACATGAAGTGCTGGCCGGCTGGCACCGGCCAAGCCGTGGCCGACTTCCTGCGCTCGCGTGGCATCGAGCCGCAGTGGATGACCTTCCCGCCGCGCAAGCCTGAGCCCGATCAGGACAACTGAGTTTCACGAGGATGTCCATGCAGATCCACAAGGAAATCGACACCCGCGGCATGAACTGCCCGCTGCCCATCCTCAAGGCCAAAAAAGCCCTGTCCGACATGGCCAGCGGCGAGGTCCTGAAAGTCGTGGCCACCGACCCCAGCTCCACCCGGGACTTCCAGGCCTTCTCACGCCAGACCGGCAACGAGCTGCTCGAGCAGACGGCCGAGAACGACGAGTTCACGCACTACTTGAGAAGGCGATAGCCCCGGCGCGTCGTCTCGTTCCTGTGCGCCCGCATGCGCAGTGCGGGGCTTCTTGCGCCTGCCGTCCGGCGATTCGTGACGCAAGCCGCACCCGGAAAAGGTAAGGAGCCGCTCACCCTCCTGTTCGGGGGCTACCCCCGGTCTGAGGGGCATGTCACATTGCAGAAACGGTAAATGTATCTACCGGTTACGAACATGCGATGAGCCCGCCATGCGGTCCTCCGTGCCTTGGCGGGGAGGAGACTCACCGTGCCTGCAGTACCTTTATCCCCAAGACCCATGGAATTGTTGATCGTCGACACGCTGGACGCCGAAGTCCTGCAATGGTTCGATGCGCGCTACGACGTGCTCTACGCACCCGAGCTGGCGCAAGACCCGCAGGCCTTGCGCCGCGCGATGAAGGACGCCCGCGCGATGATCCTGCCCGCCAACGTGGCGTTCAACGCCAAAACGCTCGGCCATGCGCCGAAGCTGCGTGGCATCGGCCGCATCCATGGGGGTGCCGAGAACATCGACGAAGAGGCCTGCAACCGGGCCGGCATCGAGGTGGTGCGCAGCTCCACCGCTACCGCGCAGGCCGAAGCCGAGTTCATGATCGGCGCCATGCTGTCGCTGCTGCGGCGCATGCCGGTGCAGGGGGCCGACGGGCTGCGCGTCGGCCGAGAGTTGGGCGCCTGCACGGTGGGCCTGGTGGGCATGCCCCCGGCCGCGCGGGCCATGGCCGGCATGCTGAGCGGTTTCGGCTGCCGCATGGCCGGCTACGAGCCCTCGCTGCACGCGAGCGAACGGGTGTGGGCGCGCTGGAAGGTCACGCCGCTGTCGCTCCGCGAGCTGATTGAAACCTCGGACGTTCTGTGTGTGCAGATTGCCTACTTCAGCCGCTACCAGGGCCTGCTGGGCGAGCGCCTGCTTTCGGCGTGTAAGCCCGACCAGGTGCTGGTGAGCGTGTCGCACTCCGGCGTGTTCGACGAAGCCGCGCTGGGCGAGGTGCTGCGCAGCGGCCGCATGTCGGCTGCCTGGCTGGACAGCCTGGAGCCCGGTGCGCTCGAAGAAGGCCGCCCGCTGCACGGCCTGAACAACCTGCAGGTCACGCCACGTGTGGGCAGCACGACACGCGAGTCGCGGCTGCGCAGTGCGTGGTCGGTGGCCCGCCGCATCGACGAGCTGCTCATCGCGGCCCGCCTGGAGTCCACCGACTTCTGCGCGACGGTCAGAGACGAGTTAGCTGATCTTTCAGCCGATCGAGCGTCGACTTGAAATCGGCGATGCGCTGGCGCTCCTGAGCCACCACGGCGGCCGGGGCGCGCGCCACGAAGCTTTCGTTCGACAGCTTGCCTTCGGCCTTCTGAACCTCGCCCTCGATGCGCGCCACTTCTTTGCTGATGCGGGCGCGCTCGGCGTCCACATCGATCTCGACGAACAGCGCCAGGCGGGCTTCGCCCTGCACGGTCACGGCCGACTGGCTCGTGGCCTTGGAGAAGGCCGGCTCGTTGTCGAACACGTTCACCTCGGACACCTTGGCCAGCGCCATCAGCAGCGGGGACGCTTCGCGGATGAAGGCGGCATCGCCGTGGGTGTTGAGCGGCACCCGCAAGGCCGGTGACAGCTGCATCTCGCCACGCAGGTTGCGGCAGGCGCCGACCATGGCCTTGAGCTTGCCGACCCAGGCATCGGCGGCAGCGTCGATGCGCTCGGGCTGGGCCTGCGGGTAGGCGGCCTGCACGATGTTCTCTTTGCCGTTCGCCGACTTGCGGCCGGCGATGGGAGCGACTGACTCCCACAGTTCGGCGGTGATGAAGGGCGTGACGGGGTGCAGCAGGCGCAGCACGGTTTCCAGCACGCGGATCAGCGTGCGGCGCGTGGCGCGCTGTTGCGCGGCGTCGCCGGTCTGGATCTGCACCTTGGCGATCTCGATGTACCAGTCGCAGTACTCGTCCCAGACGAACTGGTAGATGGCCGAAGCCACGTTGTCCAGACGGTAGTCTTCGAAGCCCTTGGCGACCAGGGCTTCCACGCGCTGCAGCTCGCCGACGATCCAGCGGTCGGCGGCGGTGGTCGTGCCTTCATCAGTCAGGCCGCAATCATGGCCTTCGCAGTTCATCAGCACGAACTTGGTGGCGTTCCAGAGCTTGTTGCAGAAGTTGCGGTAGCCCTCGCATCGCTTGGTGTCGAAGCTGATGGTGCGGCCGAGACTGGCGAGTGATGCGAAGGTGAAGCGCAGCGCGTCGGCGCCGAAGGCCGGAATGCCGGCGGGGAATTCTTTCTCGGTTTCCTTGCGCACGCGCGGTGCGGTCTCGGGCTTGCGCAGGCCGCTCGAGCGTTTGTCGAGCAGGGGCGCGAGCTCGATGCCGTCGATCAGGTCGACCGGGTCGAGCACGTTGCCCTCGGCCTTGCTCATCTTCTTGCCTTGCGCATCGAGCACCAGGCCGTGGATGTACACGTGCTTGAACGGCACCTTGCCGGTGAAGTGTGTCGTCATCATGATCATCCGGGCGACCCAGAAGAAGATGATGTCGTAGCCGGTGACCAGCACGCTCGACGGAAGAAAGAGATCGAGCTCCTTGGTCTTCTCGGGCCAGCCGAGGGTGGAGAACGGAACGAGGGCCGACGAGTACCAGGTGTCGAGCACGTCCGGGTCTTGCGTGAGCGTGCCGGTGTAGCCGGCGGCCGTGGCGCGTTCGCGGGCTTCTTCTTCAGAGCGCCCCACAAAAAGCTCGCCGGCCGAGCCGTGCCAGGCTGGAATCTGGTGGCCCCACCAGAGCTGGCGCGAGATGCACCAGTCCTGGATGTTCTTCATCCACTGGTTGTAGGTGTTGACCCACTGGTCGGGCACGAACTTCACTTCGCCGCTGTCGACCGCGTCGATGGCCTTCTGCGCAATGCTCTTGCCATCGGCGCCGGGCTTCGTGGTGGCCACGAACCACTGGTCGGTCAGCATGGGCTCGATGACCTGGCCGGTGCGGGCGCAGCGCGGCACCATCAGCTTGTGCTTCTTGGTTTCGACCAGCAGGCCTGCGGCGTCGAGGTCGGCGACCACCTGCTTGCGCGCCTTGAAGCGGTCGAGGCCGCGGTAGGCCTCGGGGGCGTTGTCGTTGATCTTCGCGTCGAGCGTGAGCACACCGATGATGGGCAGCTGGTGGCGCTGGCCGACGGCATAGTCGTTCGCATCATGTGCGGGGGTGACCTTCACCACGCCGGTGCCGAACTCGCGGTCCACGTAGTCGTCGGCAATGATGGGGATCTGGCGGTTGCACAGCGGCAGCTGCACCTGCTTGCCGATGAGCGCGGTGTAGCGCTCGTCTTCGGGGTGCACCATCACGGCCACGTCGCCCAACAGCGTTTCAGGGCGTGTGGTGGCCACGACCAGCGCCCCGGAGCCATCGGCCAGCGGGTAGCTGATGTGCCACATGAAGCCGTCTTCTTCTTCGCTCTCGACCTCGAGGTCGGACACGGCCGACATCAGGATCGGGTCCCAGTTCACCAGCCGCTTGCCGCGGTAGATGAGGCCTTCGTCGTACAGGCGAACGAAGGTCTCGGTGACCACCTTGGACATCTTCGGGTCCATGGTGAAGTACTCGTGCTGCCACGACACCGAGGCGCCCATGCGGCGCATCTGCTGGGTGATGGTGGAGCCGCTTTGCTCCTTCCACTCCCACACACGGGCGACGAAGTTCTTGCGGCCGAGGTCGTGGCGGCTCTGGCTCTTGCCGAGTGCCTTGCCTTCTTCTTGCAGCTGGCGCTCCACCACGATCTGCGTGGCGATGCCGGCATGGTCGGTGCCCGGCACCCACAGCGTGTTGTCGCCCTTCATGCGGTGGTAGCGCGTGAGGGCGTCCATGATGGTCTGGTTGAACGCGTGCCCCATGTGCAGCGTGCCCGTGACATTGGGCGGCGGCAGCTGAATGCTGAATGACGGCTTCGCGGCGTCGAGCGTGGGCTCGTACAGGCCAAGTTGTTCCCACAGCGGGCCCCAGTGGGCTTCGATGGCGGCGGGTTCGAAGGATTTGGCGAGTTCGGTCATGGCGGTGGCAGCATCTGGTGAAGGGCTGCGCAAAGAGGTCAGGGGCAACCGACAATTGTAATGACTCACCTGGTTACGAGGTCTGCAGGCGGGCTGCTATCGTGGCGGGATCATCAGGAGTTTGTTTCCATGCGCCATTCCTTCCGACAATCCCTCGCTCCCCTGGCCCTGGCCGCCTTGACCCTGCTCGCCAGTTGCGGCGGCGACGGCGACAACGGGCCGATTGAAACGGGCGCCTTGTCTTGCACCCCGAGCGGTGAAAAAGCCTGGCTGCGAGACTACATGGACGACTGGTACCTGTGGACCGGCCGCTCGCCGCGCCCTGACCCGGCCGGCTACACCAACGTCGAAGACTATTTCTATGCGCTGCGCTTTGCCGGCGACAGCCAGCAGACCACCCCGGACCGTTGGAGCTATGTCGAAGACCGTGCCTCTTTCGACCAGTTCTTCACCGACGGCCGCACCACGGGCTTCGGCGTGTCGGTTAACGGGGTCGAGCTGCAGTTGCCCCTGCGCCTGCGCTACATCGATGGCGGTTCGCCCGCAGCGGCGGCTGGTCTGGTGCGGGGTGACACGGTGGTCTCGGTCAACGGGCGCACCGCGGCCGACCTCGTCGCCTCCAACGACTTCTCTGCCTTGTCGGCCAGTCGCAACGGCCAGACACTCACGCTGGTCGTCAACAGCGGCGGCGTCACGAAGACCGTCGTGCTGACCTCGGCCACGTATGACCTCACGCCAGTCAACTCGACCGCGGTGTTCACCTTGCCCAATGGCAGGAAGGCTGGCTACCTCGTGATGAAGGAGTTCGTGTCGCAGGCGCAGACGCCGCTGGCGAATGCCTTCGCCTCGTTCCGCAGCCAGGGGGCGACCGAGCTCATCCTCGACCTGCGCTACAACGGCGGCGGGCTGGTGTCGGTGTCGTCGGAGCTGGCCTCGCTGGTCACCGGCAGCGCGCGCGGCGGCCAGGTCTTCACCCAGCTCGTCTACAACAGCCGCCACCAGGGCAGCAATGCCACTTACCGTCTGTCCACACGCAACGGTGCGCCGTTCACCCGCGTGGTGGTGCTCACCGGGTCGCGCACCTGCTCGGCCAGCGAAATGCTGGTCAACGGGCTGAAACCTTATGTGGACGTGGTCACCATCGGTGGAACGACCTGCGGCAAGCCGGTGGGTTTCTCGCCGCGCGACTCTTGCGACAAGGTCTTCAACGCGGTTAATTTCGAGGCGTTCAACGGGGCCAACCAGGGCCGCTACTACACCGGCATTGCCCCCACGTGTGCGGTGAGCGATGACTTCCAGCGCAGCCTGGGCGATGCGAGCGAGAAGCTCACCGCCGCGGCCTTGTCGTACCTGCAGGCCGGGGTGTGCCCGGTGCAGCCTGCCGCTGCGGCAGGCCTGCTGGCCGTGCCTTCCAACGGCCCGCGCCGCTCCACCGAACCTGGCGACCGCCAAGGCATGTGGGCGGATTGAGGGGTTGACCGGGCCGCCTCAGCGGGCGGCCCTGGCGGCCCTGGCAGCGTTGGCAGCGCACACCAGTGCGCCTCCAACGCTCACATCAGCAGGTGTTCGCCCGCATTGTCACCGCCCAGGATCACGTAGTTGACCTTGCGGATGTCGGCGAGCTTCGTGCCGCCCGAGTAGCTGATGGAGCTTTGCACGTCTTCGCGCATCTCGCGCAGCGTGTCGGCGAGCTGGCCCTTGATGGGCTCGAGAATGCGCTTGCCCTCGACGTGCTTGTACTCGCCCTTGTTGAAGTCGCTGGCGGAGCCGTAGTACTCCTTGAAGCGCTTGCCGTCGACCTCCACCGTCTGGCCGGGCGATTCTTCGTGGCCTGCGAACAGCGAGCCGATCATCACCATTGCTGCACCGAAGCGCACGCTCTTGGCAATGTCGCCATGGTCGCGAATGCCCCCATCGGCAATGATGGGCTTGGTGGCCACACGCGCGCACCACTTGAGCGCACTGAGCTGCCAGCCGCCCGTGCCAAAACCCGTCTTCAGACGGGTGATGCACACCTTGCCCGGCCCCACGCCGACCTTGGTGGCGTCGGCCCCCCAGGTCTCCAGGTCGATCACCGCTTCGGGCGTGGCCACGTTGCCGGCAATCACGAAGGTGTCGGGCAGGCGGGCCTTGATGTGCTCGATGGTCTTGCGCACGCTCTCAGCATGGCCGTGGGCGATGTCGATGGTGATGTAGTCGGCGCCCACACCTTCGGCCGCCAGGCGGTTGATCACGGCGAAGTCGTCCGCCTTCACGCCCGAGCTGATCGACACCAGCAGCCCCTTGTCGCGCATGCGCCGCGCATAGGCCACGTTGTCGATGTCGAAGCGGTGCATGACATAGAAGTAGCCGTTGGCCGCCAGCCACTCGCTGATCGGCTCATCGATCACCGTCTTCATGTTGGCTGGCACCACGGGCAGCTTGAAGGTGTGGCGGCCGAACTGCATGGAAGCGTCGCATTCGGAGCGGCTCTCGACCCGGCACTTGCGGGGGAGCAGCAGGACGTTGTCGTAGTCGAAGATTTCCATGCAGATGGTGCCCCCACGTCCCTTCGGTCCTGCGTTGCACGCCGCGCTGAGCTGAAGCTCAGCCCTTCGTCAGGCATGACCAGTCCACTGGACTGGTCATGTCCGGTCTCAGCCTCCCAAGGGGGCGCCTCGCATCCGGCCGGGAGACCCGATCCGTAGCGAGTTGCTTGATGGGTCGGCCTCGCTGCGCGTGGCCTCTTTGCCATGGAGCGAGATATGTCGACGCCAGAGAAGCATACATGGGGAGCTGTGAGGCGAATGCAAGCCCATTCGCAACCGGGCAAAAACACCCCGCCGACTAGAATGCTCCGATGGATTCCTTTGCTCCCGAACGCGCTGAAAGCCCCTATGGCGTGGTGCCTGCCGACCGGCTGTTGCACAACCTCAACCCGGAGCAACTGGCGGCTGTCACGCTGCCGCCGCGGCCTGCGCTGATTCTCGCGGGTGCCGGCTCGGGCAAGACGCGGGTGCTCACCACCCGCATTGCCTGGCTGCTGCAGACGGGCCAGCTGTCGCCGGGTGGTGTGATGGCGGTCACCTTCACCAACAAGGCCGCCAAGGAAATGCTCACGCGACTGGGTGCCATGCTGCCTGTGCCGGTGCGCGGCATGTGGATCGGCACCTTTCACGGGCTGTGCAACCGGTTCCTGCGCGCCCACTGGAAGGTGGCCAACCTGCCGCAGGGCTTCCAGATCCTCGATTCCGGCGATCAGCTCTCAGCGGTGAAGCGCGTCATCAAGGCCATGGGGCTGGACGAAGAGCGCTTCGTGCCGAAGAAGGTGACCTGGTTCATTGCCGGCTCGAAGGATGACGGCCTGCGGCCCAAAGACGTCGATGTGCGCGATGAAGAAACGCGTGTCATGGCGCAGGTGTATGCCGCCTATGAAGACCAATGCCAGCGCGAAGGCGTGGTCGACTTCGCCGAGCTGATGCTGCGCACCTACGAAATCATGCGCGACAACCCGCCGCTGCGCGAACACTACCAGCGGCGCTTCCGCCACGTGCTGGTCGATGAGTTCCAGGACACCAACCGGCTGCAGTACCTGTGGCTCAAGATCTTCTGCGGCCCCGAGACCGCCGTGTTTGCCGTGGGCGACGACGACCAGAGCATCTACGCCTTCCGCGGCGCGCAGGTCGGCAACATGAGCGACTTCGAGCGCGAGTTCAAGGTCGACCAGGTCATCAAGCTCGAGCGCAACTACCGCTCGTTCGGCAACATCCTCGACACGGCCAACGAACTCATCTCGCACAACTCGCGCCGCCTGGGAAAGAACCTCAGCACCGAGGCCGGGCCCGGTGAGCCGGTTCGCGTGTTCGAGGCCACAAGCGATTTCGCCGAAGCCCAGTGGTTTGTCGAAGAAGCCCGTCAGCTGCATCGCGACGGCATCCCGCGCAGCGACATCGCGCTGCTGTACCGCAGCAACGCGCAGAGCCGCGTGATGGAAAGCGCGCTCTTCAATGCCGGCATGCCCTACAAGGTGCACGGCGGGCTGCGCTTCTTCGAGCGGGCCGAGGTCAAACATGCGCTCAGCTACCTGCGCCTGATCGAGAACCCGAGCGACGACACGAGTTTCCTGCGGGTGGTGAACTTCCCCACGCGCGGCATCGGCGCGCGCACGCTGGAGCAGCTGCAAGACGCAGCCCGCACAAGCGGCCGCAGCCTGTACCAGAGCGTGGGTGCGGTGGCGGGCAAGAGCGGCGGCAACCTGCAGGCCTTCGTGGCGCTCGTCGACGCCATGCGCGACCGCACCCGCGGACTCACGCTGCGCGAGATCATCGAGCACATGCTCGATGCCTCGGGTCTTGTGAACTTCTACCAGCTCGACAAGGAAGGCCGAGACCGCCTGGAAAACCTGGAAGAACTGGTGAACGCGGCCGAAGCCTTCGTGACGCAAGAAGGGTTCGGCAAGGACGCGATCGCGCTGCCGGTGGACGAACACGCCGGCAGCCTGAGCGAAGGCACGCCGCGCGCGGTGGCTGCGGTCGACCTCGCCCCCGATGCCGAAACTGGCGAGATCATGTCACCGCTCGCGGCCTTCCTGACCCATGCCTCGCTGGAGGCTGGTGACAACCAGGCCCAGGCCGGGCAAGACGCCATCCAGCTGATGACGGTGCACGCGGCCAAGGGCCTCGAGTTCGATGCCGTGTTCATCAGTGGTCTGGAGGAGGGGCTGTTTCCGCATGAGAACAGCGTGTCGGATCTCAATGGGTTGGAAGAAGAACGCCGGCTCATGTACGTCGCCATCACGCGGGCGCGCAAGCGGCTGTACCTCACGTTCAGCCAGACGCGCATGCTGCACGGGCAGACGCGCTACAACGTGAAGAGCCGCTTTTTCGATGAACTGCCCGAGGCCGCCTTGCGCTGGATCACGCCGCGCAATCAGGGGTTCGGGTCGGGGTTTGCTCGGGAGTATCAGCAGGCTTGGTCCAAAGGGTCTGGGCTGGGCGGCATCGTGGGCGCTGGCGCTGTGTCCGGTTCGGCCAAGCCGCCTGCCTCAGGGATGGGGGCGGGTCCGAAGACCACGAGCCATGGGCTTCGTGCAGGGCAGGGGGTGTTCCACACCAAGTTTGGTGAGGGGGTGATCGTCACCCTCGAAGGGATCGGGGAGGATGCCCGGGCTCAGGTGAACTTCGGGCGGCATGGGATGAAGTGGTTGGCGTTGAGTGTGGCGAAGTTGACGCCGGTGGATTGAGGCGCGGGCGCGCCGCGATTTCGCTCTGCCAGCGAAGTAACTTGCGCGCCGAACGTGCACAACCCTCGGTCACCCCGTCGCAGGACGGGGCCCACAGGTCCGATGTGCAGCTACTTCTGCTTCTGCTTCAACGCACATTCGTCTGTTCTTGTGGGCTGAACGCAAACTGGTTTGTTCATGGCACTGCCGCGCCGGGTATTCGCCCTGGCAGGCGGGTCACCTTTGGCGTCCCAAAGGTAACCCAAAGGACTGCGGCCGGTGAGCGTCGCCCCTACGGGGAAGCTGAGTCGCCCGGCCTTCGAGGGGGTCGTGTGGAACTCACTGCGCTCCCTTCGGTCGCTGCGTTCAGGCAACCACACGAAGAATGATTTGAAGCGCTTGGCGCCCCCTCGAAGACCGGGCGCCTCAGCCGACGCTCAATGGCCGCGGACATCTGCCAGAGCAACATCAGCAACACCAGTGGGTCCTCGCTTCGCCTCGGCCGATGGGGCTAAACCCCCACGCGATCAAACTCCTGATACACATCGCGCAGCCATTTTTTGAGGCGCTGACGGTCCATGAGCCCGAGCTTCGTGCCTTGGGGATCTTCGTCCTGCTGAGCAGCCCAAAAGCTGCTGCTGACGGCGTCCATCTTGTGGATGACGGTGTCGTTCAGGCGCTTGATGTTCACGATGCGGGCGCCCATGTGGACGGCGCGCTCTTGTTCACCTGAGCGATCGAGGATGCCGAAGTCGTCGCCGCGCAGCTGGTTGCGCACGAGCACGTACTGCAGGCGGGTGCCGAAGCGGTCGAGCAGGCGCTTGAGCAGGTCGACGGAGTCGCGGCCGGAGTCGAGCACGTGCCAGTAGTGAATGGTGAAGCCCTCTTCTGCGCCCATGTCGAGCACGCCCGATTCGTCCATCCATTTGACCAGCGGCTCATGGGTCTGCGCGGCGAGGTCGACCAGCAGGCGGCGTTCGGGGTCTTCGACGGCGGCCTCGACGATGCGGTCGAGCGCTTCGTACTTGTCCACCACCACGGGTGACGCGAAGCCTTCATAGAAGCGCAGCAGCGCGCCGTGCGAGCGATCGGTGTCGAAGCCCAGGAAGGGCAGCTCGTGGTCGATCAGGTACTGCGCCAGCACGCGTGACACGAGGGACTTGCCCACGCCGCCTTTTTCGCCGCCGATGAAATGGATGTTCGCCACCTGGGTTCCTTGGTTGTTGTGAAGGCATTGTCGTTTGCCGGGACGGCGGATGCCAATCGGCATGCAAACCCGACAGGCAAGGCGACATGCAAAGCCCATGCCCGTGAAGCTGAAACGGCGTCATGCAACCGACACGATCACGTCACGGCTTCGTCACGCAGTGTTCATAAGCTCACTGGCAATCGGCATCCATCACCAGAGAGACACCTCGTGAATCACAACGCAGTACCTGATACCACCTCGTTCGACGACGAAGACCACAACACCTCGGGCAACCCGAGCTTTGAGTCGGTGCTCGACGCCCGGCTCAGCCGCCGTTCCATGCTTCGCGGCACCGTGGGCACCGCCGCAACCGCAGTGCTGGGCGGTTGGAGCGTGGCAGCCTGCGGTGGCAGCGATGACGACGCTCCGCTCGACCCGAATGCGCCGATCACCAAACTCGGCTTTGCTTCTGTGGCGAAGAGCATTGAAGACCGCGTGAGCGTGCCGGCCGGTTACACCGCCACGACCTTCTATGCGCTGGGCGATCCGCTCACGGCTGCCACACCTGCTTATAAAAACGATGGCACTGACACTGATTTCGAGAACCGCGCCGGGGACCACCATGACGGCATGGAATACTTCGGCCTGTCGGCTGATGGCACACAGCGCGATGTCAATGGCTCGGTGCGTGGCCTGCTGGCGATGAACCACGAAGCGACCAGCAACAAGGGCAGCGATCCTCGCTCATATTACTTGCATGCGAATGGCGGCACGCTCAATCCACGCCCTGTTGGCGAAGCCGACAAGGAAATTGCAGTCCATGGTTTGTCGGTCATCGAGGTCCGCAAGACGGCTGGCACCTGGGGGTATGTGCAGGCTTCGGCCTACAACCGCCGCGTGACGCCGCTCACGCCGGTCGAAATCACCGGCCCGGCGCGTGGGAACGCCCTGCTGAAGACGAAGTATTCGCCCGCAGGCACGAGCACGCGCGGTACGTTGAACAACTGCGGTACCGGCCTCACGCCGTGGGGCACCTTCCTGACAGGTGAAGAAAACTGGAACGGTTATTTCACGCGCGGCACCGCAGACAATGCTGCCCGTGACGCCCGCAGCGTGGCCTCACTGAACCGTTATGGCCGCAGCCAGGGAGCTGCAAGCCGTCACGGCTGGGAGACCGCCGGCTCTGCCGATGTGTACGCCCGGTGGAACATCAGCAAGACCGGCGTCAGCACCGATGGCACAGACGACTACCGCAATGAGCTCAACGGCTTTGGCTACATCGTCGAGATGGACGCGTACGACAAGACGGTGGCGTTGCGCAAGCGCACGGCTCTGGGTCGGTTTGCCCACGAAAGCGCCGCCTTCAGCCTGCCCAAGCCTGGCAAGCCACTGGCTGTCTACATGGGTGACGATTCTCGAGGCGAGTACATCTACAAGTTCGTTTCCGCCGCAAACTGGGCTGCTTCCGACAGCGCGCCTGCAAATCGCATCACGACCGGCGACAAGTACCTCGACAGCGGGAAGCTCTACGTTGCCAAGTTCAATGCGGACGGCACCGGTCAGTGGATCGAACTGAACATGGCCAATGCCCTCATCGCCGCCTACGCAACCTATGCGTTCGCAGATCAGGCCGACATTCTGGTCAACGCACGATTGGCCGCTGATGCTGTCGGCGCCACCAAGATGGACCGCCCCGAATGGTGCGCGGTTCATCCAACCACGGGCGAGGTCTATTACACGCTGACCAACAACGCCAATCGCCGGGTTGAGCCGACCGGTTCACAACAGGCCCTTGACGCAGCGAATCCACGCGCTTACAGAGACACCCAGCTGGACAACACCACAGCGTCGTCGAACTCTCCTGGCAACGTGCATGGGCACATCATCCGGTTGGCCGAGGTCGGAGGTGAAAGCGCTGCAGTTGGTTTTTCATGGGATGTCTATCTCTTTGGAGCGGAATCTACGTCAACGAATTCCAGCATCAACGTGTCTTCGCTGACCGCTGACCAAGACTTTTCGAGCCCGGATGGTCTGTGGTTCAGCAAGAACACCGGATTGTGCTGGATTCAAACCGACGACGGTTCCTACACCGATGTGACCAACTGCATGATGCTTGCAGGGGTGCCTGGCACGGTGGGCGATGGTGCCAAGACCACCCTGACTTTCACCAAAGCCGACCTGACCACGATGACTGTGGAAACTTACGTCGGCAAGAAGCCTGCCGCCGACACCTTGAAGCGTTTCCTCGTCGGTCCCAAACAGTGCGAACTCACGGGCTGCGCCGAAACGCCGGATGGCAAGACGCTGTTTGCCAACATCCAGCATCCTGGTGAAGAACTTGCTGCCGTCGCCGACATCCTGAACCCCGCCAGGTTCACCAGCTACTGGCCTGGCAATGCGGGCTATCAGGCAACAGCTGGCAACACCACCAGTCGCCCTCGCTCTGCCACCGTGGCCATCACCAAGAACGACGGCGGGCGCATCGGCACCTGACCTGTCTTCGATGAGTCGGCCCGCTGGCGCAGCGGACTGCCTCGTCATGCATGTGGATCGACACCAGGGCCGCGGGAGAAATCTCGCGGCCCTGGTGCTTTGCGCTTCCACAACAGCGGTGTGGCAGCCCGAGAGGGAGTACCCTCGGTCTTCTGTGCGGCCCAATGGCGCACCTGATGAGCATCACGCAAGGGGCACCATGGTCAGCACATCTTTTTCAGTTCAATCACACGCAACAGCAGCGACCTTCCAGTTCATGCCGGTCTGCAGCAGCAGCTGGGTTCGTGCCAAGGATTCCGCATGAGCGCGCCCGTCACACCTGCCGTCGCGTCGAGCGACATGCTACCCGCTGCGCAACAGCCGTTCTTTCACGCCGACTCAGGCACGGTGCGCTTCTGGGTGCCGGTGAACGGCAGCTGGATGGGTGCCACCATCAGCCGTGAAACGCTGCACTACCGTTTTCGGCCAGAGGCGCAAGGGGAAGACCCGCTGGAAACCTACAAGGCCTTCAGCGCCGACATCCATGCCGCCGTGCTGCGGCGTGTGGCTGGGGGCTCGCTCGAGCCCGTGATGCTGCGCGAGTACGACCTGCGCGCTGGCGCCTGAGCAACGCCAGAGTGTCACCTCGGTGATCAAGCCCGCCCGGTCGTGTGGGTTATCGTAGCGGTCTCATTCACCGACCTCGAAAGCGCACCATGGGCGTCCAACTCAAGAAGCAGGCCATCGACCTGGGCATCGTCACCACCAACGGCTCGGCGATGCTCGAGTTCTACCGCGATGTCATCGGCCTGACGTACCTGCGCGAGATGCCCATGCCGGGCGGCGGCACCATGCACCAGCTGGGGTGTGGCGACAGCGTCATCAAGCTCGTGGTGCTGGCCGACACGCCCGCCAAGGCCGCGCCAGGCGGTGTGCAAGGCGCCACCGGCTACCGCTACTGGACCCTCACCATCAGCAACATCGCCGAGGTCCTGCAGTCGTGCAGCGAGCAAGGCCATCCCGTCATCATGAAAGAGCGCGAGCTGCGTCCCGGTGTGAAGATCGCCATGGTGTCCGATCCCGATGGCAACTGGGTCGAGTTTCTCGCCATCGGTTGAGCGGTGACGGCCCCCTCCCGGGTGACGCTCACACCGGTGGGCGCTGCCGATGCCGAAGCCCTCGTGGAGCTGCGCATCGCTTCGATGCGCGAAAGCCTCGAGCGCATCGGCCGCTTCGACACCGTACGGGCGCGAGAGCGCTTTCTGTCGGGCTTCTCGCCCGAGTTCACACGCCACATCGAGGTCGATGGCCGTCGTGTGGGATTCGTGGTGGTCAAGCCCGAGGCCGAGGCGCTGCTGCTCGACCACCTCTATGTGCACCCCGACCACCAAGGCCGGCAGATCGGCGCTGAGGTACTGGCCCGCGTGATCGCAGAAGCCGAGCCCCAAGGGCTGCCCGTGCGCGTGGGCGCGCTTCGCGGCAGCGACTCCAATCGCTTCTATCAGCGCCACGGGTTCAAGCTGGTGGAGGAGAGCGAGTTCGACAACCACTACCTGCGTGCCACAGTGCTCACGCCTTGATCACAGATGCGTTGCGCCCCTTGGGGGCAGGAGCGATAGCCCCTTGGGGAGCGGGGCCCTTCAGCCGCGTCCTATATAGGGCATCGTTGTCGCCATGATCGTCATGAACTGCACATTGGCCTCGAGCGGCAGCGAGGCCATGTGCACCACGGCATTGGCGACGTGGGCCACCTCCATGCGCGGCTCCACAAGGGTCTGGCCGTTGGCCTGCAGGATGCCGGCGGCCATGCGCTCGGTCATCTCGGTCGCCGCGTTGCCGATGTCGATCTGCCCGCAGGCGATGTTGAAGGCGCGGCCGTCGAGCGAGGTGGAGCGGGTGAGGCCGGTCAGCGCGTGTTTGGTGGCGGTGTAGGGAGCCGTGTTGGGCCGCGGCACCTGGGCCGAGATCGAGCCGTTGTTGATGATGCGCCCGCCGGGCGGCGACTGCGCTTTCATCAGCCTGAACGCCTGCTGCGTGCACAGGAAAGCTCCGGTGAGGTTGACGTCGACCACCTGTTTCCATTGCTCGAAACGCAGTTCGTCGAGCGGCACCGCGGGTGCGCCCGCACCGGCGTTGTTGAACAGCAGGTCGAGCCGGCCGAAATGGGCGGCGGTGGTGTCGAACAAGGCCTTCACCGAGACCGGGGCGCTGATGTCCGTGGGCACGGCCAGCGCCCATGCGTTGAGGTCGCCGGCCTGGCTGAGTGTTTCGTTGAGGGGCTCGGCGCGGCGGCCGGCCAGCACCACGCTGTAGCCGGCCTGTAGCAGGGCCAAGGCGGTGGCCCGTCCGATGCCGGTGCCGGCGCCGGTCACGATGGCGACGGGCCGCGGGGCGCTCATGGCTGGGCCGCGTCGGCGGGCGGGTTCGGCATCGACACCTCGAAGGCATCGATGAAGGTGAAGAACAGCGAGGTGTAGATCACGGTGAACAGCATCAGCATGGCGGCCGGGCCGATCACCACGGCAGCAGCCATGCCGAACAAGGCCACGCCCACGGATTGAATCAGCCCGAGAACCATGAACAGCGCCATCCAGCCGCCGATGTAGACGATGAAAGCCAGCTTGTTGCGCCACACGGCCACCACGCTGAAAAAGAGCGCCTTGCCCGCACTGTGGCCGCCCCAGTGCACCAGCGGCGGGGCGAACCAGAACACGAGCATCAGCAAGCAGCTCAGGCTCAGGCGCCACACCACGCCGTTGCGCACCAGCGGGTTGGCCAGCAGCTCGGCGAGTTGCGCCTCGGTGGCTTCCTTGGCTTGCACCTTGCCGTACATCACCATCAGCTCGGTGAGCTTGCCTTCGTCCATCCACTGGCAGAACAGCCCGATGCCCACGGCGGCGACCAGATACATCACGCACAGCGCCAGCAGCGAGCGGGTGCGGCCAGGTGTCACGCGCAGCGGCAGCACGAAGACAGACGGCATGGGGATCGCCCCCTGAAGCGCCTGCTGCGTGGCCACCATGAAGCCGAGCGAGACGATCGGCAGGCAGGCGATCCAGAGCAGCGGCCCGGCAATCGGAACGCCGATGAGCGCGACGAAGCCGAACACCACACAGGCGAACAAAGCCGAGAACGCCATGGGCCGGTGCATGAGGGTGCGAATGCCCTGACGCAGCCAGACCATGCCATGCGAGGCCGGCACCACATGAAGCTTGAGTTGCGGAATCATGGACGGCTCACGCATCGATCCCGGGGTGCCAGGGCGTGTCGATGCGTTCGCGCAGCACCCGTTCGAAGTGGGTGGGGTCGTGGGCCGTGAGCACCGCGGCATCGCGGGGCAGATGGAAGTCCCACAGGCGCGAGATCCAGAAGCGCAGTGCGGCTGCACGCAGCAGCGCCGGCATGAGGCGCCGCTCGGCGCTGGTCAGTGGGCGCACCTGGTCGTAGGCGGCCATGAAGGCGGTGGCGCGGTCTTCATCGAGCCGGCCCGAGGCCAGGTCGATGCACCAGTCGTTCAGGCTCACGGCGATGTCGAACAGAAAGCTGTCGATGCCGGCAAAGTAGAAGTCGAAGAAGCCTGTCAGCTCGTGCCCGTCGAACATGACGTTGTCGCGGAACAGGTCGGCGTGTACCGGACCGCGCGGCAGCGAGGCGAAGGCGGGTGTGTCGGCCAGATGCTGTTGAAAGGCCAGTTCGCTGCTGAGGAGTTCGGCTTGAGCGGCGTCCAGGTGGGGCAGCACCACGGGAACGGTGTCGGTCCACCACGCGAGCCCGCGCAGGTTGGGCTGGTGTTGCGGGTAGTCGGCACCCGCCAAGTGCATTCGGGCGAGCATGGCACCGACCTGGCGGCAGTGCAGGGCATCGGGTGCCAACTGATGGGCGCCTGGCAGGCGGTTGACCACCGCTGCGGGCTTGCCGTTCAGGTGGTGCAGGATGTCGCCCGCCGCATCGGCCTGCGGGTTGGGCACCGGAACGCCGTGCCCGGCCAGATGCTTCATGAGGTGCAGGTAGAACGGCAGCTGCTCGGCCGTCAGGCGCTCGAACAGCGTGAGCACGAAGCGGCCCTGCGAGGTGTCGACGAAATAGTTGGTGTTCTCGATGCCCGACGAGATGCCCTTGAGCGAGGCGAGTTCGCCCAGGCCCAGCCGTTGGCACAGACCCGCCGCGTCGTCGGCGCTGACTTCAGTGAAGACCGCCATCAGAATGCCAGCACAGACCAGACGCGGTGGCCGGCCAGGCCGCCCGTGCGTCCGTATTGCGGCACCAGCACCTCGTAGCGGCTTTTGAGCACGCCCTTGGTCTGCACCGTGATGCGCTGGGTTTCCCCGCGCACCTTGAGTTCGTCCACGCGCATGCCTTCGTCTTCGACGATGACGTTCTGGACCACGGATTCAGCCGGGGTCTTTGGCGAGGTGTCGGCCGCAGCCGCAGGGTCGGCCGCATGGGCCAGGCCGCAGCCGAGCAGGGCCAGCACGGGCAGCAGGGAGGTCGGTTTCATGAGCCCATTGTAGTGGGGCCGACCCTGCGGGGAGGCGGCCTGCCACCCCCCAGGCGACTGGGATCACTTGGGCAGCAGCACCGTGTCGATCACGTTGATGACGCCATTGCTCTGATAGACGTCGTAGGTGCTGATGTTGGCGGTGCGGCCCGACTCGTCCTTCAGTTGGATGTTGTGTGCGCCGTTTTGCATGAACCACAGCTTGCCGCCGCTGGCCGTGGGCAGTTCGGCTGTGCCGCCGCCCTTCTTGATGGCGCTTTGCAGTGCGCCGAAGTCGTAGGTGCCAGGCACCACGTGGTAGGTCAGCACCTTGGTCAGCGAGGCCTTGGCTTCGGGCTTGAGCAGGCCGTCCACCGTGCCGGGGGGCAGGGCGGCGAAGGCGGCATTGGTGGGCGCGAACACGGTGAACGGGCCCTTGCCCTTGAGGGTGTCGACCAGGCCTGCGGCCTTGACCGCGGCCACGAGCGTGGTGTGGTCGGCCGAGTTCACGGCGTTGTCGATGATGTCGCGTGCCGGCAGCATGGACTGTCCGCCGACGGTGACGGTGACGGGCGCAGCCCATGCGGTGCTGGCAACGAAGGTGGACAGGACGGCAGACATCAGCAGCGCGGTGGTGGTCTTCTTCATGGTCGATCTCCTGGAATTGTGGGTGGTTGGCTTGGATGCAAACGTGTGCTGCAGCGGGCTTGCCAAGTCACTTACGCCGGCCTCGACCGGCTGGATGCAGTCGAGGTGAGATATCGCGATGCATGGTGGTTCACCGCGTTCGCGCGCATGTGCTGGCCCTCGCGCCTGTGGGGGCAGGGCTCGCCGATATACTCCCGGCCATGCGCCGCTGGTTCCTGGTCTTTCTCACGATGATGGTGTTCGCCCAGTTCTCCTCGGCGGCCGCGAGGATCTGTTGCCTGGATGAACTGGCACCCGCATCGTCGAGCAGTGATCTGCACACGCCATCTGTTGCCAAGTCACTTGCAGTGGCAGCCGATGCGCACGCAGTGTGGGCCGAGGATGCGCAGCACGCTTGCGACATGGGCCATTGCCATTGCCACCATGCCAGCGTGGCGTGCGGCACCGAAGGGCGCCT
>JBEGTX010000009.1:0-10266 GCA_041179165.1 Pseudomonadota bacterium
AGGACAGTTTTTGCCGGATTTGCAGGCCCATAGCCCCGCTATGGGACAAAAAGACGGTGAAAAATGGACCGCTGCGGTCGATTTGCAGCCGACGCTTTCCAAGTCCGACAGGCTCCTAGAGGGACATCTGTTGCAGCGGTGCTCCGCTTCAGACAGGAGTCCTCGATCAAACCCGTGTGGGTGAAGCACAAGGAGAACAAGTGATGCCGGTTTCGGAGTCCGAACTGACAACCCTGATCGCCACGGCTGCTCGGGCATCGTTCAGCGATGTACGAGCAGCCATCGGCGCTGACAACATCGTTGGCTACGCGATCCTCTCGCACGACAGTGCGGACTCCTGCTGCCCGGTCGTCCTGACGCGCCATTGGCTTGCAGAGCGCACAGAAGTCTCGCCCGATGACGTGCGGTTTGATCCCGTCGAGTGGGATGTCTTTCAACGGGACACGCACTTCGACAATGCCCAAGCTGCGCTTGAAGCGCTCTACAAGGCGGGTGAAGCCAGTGAGGATGACTCCGATGAAGACTGGCACGCGGCCTTCAGGGAGCTCGTCTTCAGTTCGTGCGTCGGGGCCCTGGACACGCTGGTACAGACAACATTCTTCGGGCCGGAGCAGCCGCGTGACCGCCTGTTCATCACGTTCAGCCTGAGTGACTCCGCCACGTCACGCACCCACAGCCCCGGCTGGGTTCAGCGCCTGAACACCCTCACGGTGCGCAACGCCTTTCTCGCCTGGCACCGGCGGGGGTACCCAGCAGCATGACCCTGTCCCCGCGGCCAACCCAGAGAGCGGGGTGGCGGCCCAGCACACCCGCACTGCAGCTCACGAACTGCAATGCGGGCGTGGTTGGGTGAATCGAGTTCAGTAGAAGTAACGGTGCACGCCACCCTGGAAGAAGCTCGTGCCGATGAACGCACCCGGCGTGCCGAAGGTGCCTGGGTCGACCTGTAAGCCGCTGAGCTGGGTGAGGCCCGTCCACAGTTTGACTGGCACGCCCACACCGGTCTTGTGAACCATCGTGATGGCGTTCAGGCCGAGCCCGTTGACGATGCCGATTTCGCACACGGCCACGAAATCGCCGCGCACGACCAGGTCGTCCAGCACCTGGTTGACGGTGGTCTGGAACAGCAGCACGGGGACTGCGGGCGTGCCGTTGCTGGTGATGTGCACGCGCCAGAGGTTCTGCCCGCCGACGAAGTACACGTGGCCATCGTTGACCGTAATGCCGTTGGGCAAGAGGTACAGCGCGGAGCCCGGCAGCCATGGGCTGATGGTGTGGTCGAGCGTCGCGTGGTTGGTGATCTTCAGCTTGACGATGGCGGGCGAGGTGCCCAACGGAACCGAAGGGGTCATCAACAGCGTGTTGCCATCGAGCGCCGCCATGCCGTTGTAGAACACCGGCACCGCAAAGGGCTTCACCTTCACTTCGGCTGCAGCGCTTGCGCCCGGTTTGATGCGGAACAGCGCCGTGCGTTTGGGCGGCTTCAAGCCGCCCACAACGGGCGTCGGGTCCGCCACCATGCACACGGCATAGAGGTAGGTGTTGTCGGTCGTCATACCGGAAAACGTGCAGGTCTCGGTGCCGATCTTGGGCTGGGCCAGCTTGCACGCGGTGTAGCCGGTGCTCGCATCGAGCTTGCAGTGCGATCCGTTGTCGACGGTGCGCTTGATCTCGAACACGCCGTCCACACCCGCCGTGAAGTAGCGGCCGCTGGTCATGAACATGCCGCGCTCGGTCGACTTGAGCACAGTGGGTGAGATGAGCTGGTCGGCGTGTGCCGCGACAGTGCCGAGGGCAAGCGCGCAGCCGGCCACGATGGACAGAATTTTTCGCATGAGGGTCTCCTGGTCGTTGTTGTGGGGCCTCGGTGAGAAGGCCTGCGGGTTATAGCCAGACACCTGGATGCGACGAATACCCAAACCGGGTTAAGGCGGCTCGGCCCCTTCGACCACCCGTGAAGTCCCGACTGGTGCAAGGCGGCCGTGCTCGGCAAAGTAGGGGTTTGTCCCCTCGCGCCGTGGCGCACCCACACAACGACGCATGAGCGAACTCGCCTTGAACACGAAACTGCCGACGGCCGGCGGGGCCGAGCCCTGCGGGCCGCTCGGCATCGATCTGTTCTGGCTGAGCTTGCTCGATGACTTGCATGCCCTCGTCGAGACCGAGGGTTTCGACGCGCGCCAAACCCGTGTGGACCTGGGCCGCGATGCGCTCGAGTGGCCGGTGCACTGGCATCCGCTCGTGGAGAGGTGGGCGGCGCGCATCGAAGCGCGGTCGATCGAGTTGTCGCCGACTGACGGACTGTTGTCCACACGGCCATGGCCTCGCATCCACACCGGGCCCGCTGCACAGGGCCCTCTGGAGGCCCATCCGCCGCCGAGCGGCGGCGCGGGGCCCATCATCCGGGCCCACAGCATGTCACCCGATGGCTTCAAGACTCGGCAGGCGCATGAGTTCCACGCGTTCTGCTCGCACTTTCACACGGCGCTCGCGCTGCACACCGCTCTCGACGCTGCCCAGGAACGTCTGGCGGCGCTGTACCGTGTCATCGATGCGCTGCCGTTGTGCATCGCCATGATCGACGAACGGCGCGACGTGGTGCTGCTCAACAACCCGTGCCGCGAGTGGCTGGCGCGCACCCGACAGCTCGAGGTGCGGGAACGCCGCTTGTGCGTGCCTGCACGGCCTGCCGCGTTGGACCTCGCGCTGAGCGCGTTCCTGGCCGACCCATCGGCACCCGCCCACTCACTGCAGCTCGAAGGGCTCGACATCCAGCTGACAAAGGTCGGCCCTGCCAAGACCGTGGAGCCTCAATGGGCGGGCGCGAAGGCCCTGCCCCTGGGTGCGGCCCCTGCCCCGCCCGCGAACGTGCTGATGTTCATTCGGGAGCAATGCGATCCGGCGAAGGTGCGCGAGATCGCCACGCCGCCAGCTGTGCTCGCGCGCATGGTCCAGCAGCGCTACGCCCTGACCGACAGGGAGCTTCAGCTCGCGTGGAATCTGGCCGAAGGTCTGTCGCTCAAGCAGATTGCCGGGTTGACCGCGCGTTCGGTCGAGACCTTGCGAGCGCAACTCAAGTCGGTCTTCCGCAAGCTCGGCACGCGTGACCAGAGCGGCGTCGGCCCGGTGATGTTCGCGTCGCTGCAGGCTTCAGCGCTCCGGTCGATGGGAGAGCACCTGGCTGCCGCGATGGCCGAGCGCGCGCCCCCGCCGCACCCGCCGATGCCATCGCTGGCATGCCCCCCGCCCTGGCAATGACTGCGCACCACGCGGCCGTGCAGACCGACGCGACACCCGACTTCGCGCCGGTGTTCGACATCGAGCGCTGCGCGCCGCCGCCCAACCCCACCGGCCCCATCGACGCGCTGCTCGAAGCCATCTACCAATCGGTGCTCAAGCCCGATCACTTCTGGCGGCTGCAGCACCAGCTGCTGGCCCATTTCCGCGAAGACCGCAGCCGCGACGACACGCCGCTCACCCGGGTGATCCTGGGCCACATCAAGCGCGCGCTTCGGCTGGGCGCGCTGCACGCGGCCATGCAGGGCGAGCGGCAGCGCGTGCTCGAAGTGATCGATGCCATGGCCCCCCCGGTGCTGGTGATCGACGAACAGCGTCGTGTGCTCGGCATGAACCTCGATGCCGAGGTGCTGATGCGCCGCCAGTCGGCCTTCGTGATCGACAACGGGGTGCTGCAATGCCGAGTACCCGATCTATTGACAGCGCTGATCGCGCAGGCCGATGACCAATCCCATGGCAGCGCACGGCTCGGTGGTGCCGCGTCCAGCGCCTCGGCGCACGGGCTGGTCGCCTACATCTACACGAACAAGACATCGGCACACCCCAACGGGCCGATCACGTATTCACTGCTGTTGATCGACCCGCAATGCGGCATCCGGCACTCGATCGAGCAGCTGGGCCGACGCACGGGGCTCACCCCGCGCGAGGCCGAACTGATCGAACTCGGCCTTCAAGGGTTCGACCTGGACGCCATCTGCGACCGCGCCCGGATCACGCTGCACACACTGCGCCAGCACATCAAGAACATCTATGCCAAGACGGGTGTGCACAACCAGAACGCGCTCTTTGCACTGGTGTTGCGCAACGTCGTGCTCACGCAAGCCAGCAGCAGCGGCAACGCGAAACTCCTGCCGCACATCACGGGCCTGGCCCACTCCCGCCTGCTGCGGCTGCCCGGCGGCCGGCAACTGAGCTACGCCGAATACGGTGCGCCTCACGGCATGCCGGTGCTGTACTTCCATTCGCTCAATGCATCGAGGCTCGAGCTGCTGCTGCATGCCGATCGGCTGTGCGAACTGGGCGTGCGCCTCATCTCGATGGACAGGCCCGGCATCGGCCTCAGTGAATTCACCGAACGGCGCGACTACCGCGAGTACACCGACGACGTTCTGGCGTTGCTCGACGAACTGCGCCTGGATTCGGTTCACCTCCTCAGTGCCTCGGCGGGCAGCGCGCATGCGCTGCACACCGCCTGGGCCCTGCCCCATCGTGTTCGCAGCGTCCACTGCACGGCTGTCGTGCCGCCCATTCACCACATCCTCGCCTCGGACTCGCCGTCCACGCTGAACAGCATGCTGAACAGCTTCTTTCGCGTCGTGCCCAGCCTGCTGCGCCCGGCCATGGAGCTGGCCATGTACGGCCAGACGGTCGAGTCCTTGTTGACGGCCATGACGGTGAACAGCGGCAACAACCCGTTCAGCCTCACCGCCACCGACATCGCCTACATCACGGCCCCCGAGCACCTGCCGTACTTCGTGACCTCGATGATGGAGTCACTCCGCCAAGGCCCCATTGCGTGGGCCATGGAAAGCGGGCTGATCAACCAACCATGGTCCATCGACGCCGCCGAGATCCGCGTGCCGGTGCACCTGTGGCACGGCACACAAGACGGCCTCGTCCCTCAGGACATGGTGGCCGCGTTTGCGAACACCTTGCCCAACGCCACGCTCACGGTGCTGCCCGATACACACCTGATGGTGTTTCATCAACTCGATGCGTTGGTGCGCAGGATGAGGGGCACTGACGCCGCCTGACCCAACGCGTCACATCGCAACGCTCACGGAATCAGCGTCGCATCACGCAGGCGCAAACAACGCCGCCATCGCATCGATCGACTCGGGGCCGTAGCCGACAGAGCCGACCGGGACGCGGTGACCGATGGCCTCCAGCACGCGGGCGGTCCCCACGGGGCCGAACCCTCCGCACAGCTCCAGCAGCTGGATGCCGCCCTCGACGAGTTCGAGCGCCACGGCAGGCCCCTGGTCGACGTGGGAGACACCGACGGTGATCATTTCGAACGCGGGGGAGGCCATGATCTGACGGTGGACGGCGGGGTCCAGGCCCGCGCCAGTGACGATGAATCCGAATCGGGCCAGTGCCATGTCGTGTCTCCGTGAGCTGAAAGAAGCCGCGATGATCGGCTGCCGAGGTAGGATTGTCTACGTCTGATGTGGACGTACATCAGACCAGAATCATCCGATGCTCGACCTGCAGCAGCTGCGCTACTTCGTCGCCGTGGCCGACACCGAAAGTGTGGCCCGCGCTGCGGCGCAGCTTCACATTTCGCAATCTCCGCTGAGCCGGCAGGTGATCGCCCTGGAAGCGAAGCTCGGGTTGACGCTGTTCACCCGCGCGCGCCAGCGGCTGACACTGACGCTGGCTGGCCGAGCCTTCCTGACCGAGGCGCGCGAGCTTCTGCAACATGCGCAACGCGTTGAGCGGCATGCCCTCGCCAACGCAGAGGAGGACGCGGGCACGCTGGTGATCGGCTTCGTCGAAAGTGCCGTGCATTGCGGCGCAGTGCGCCACGCGCTGACCTCGCTGCGTCGTGCGGCACCGAACGCGAAGGCAGAACTGCGCCAACTGAGAACCTCCGAGCAGGTGGCTGCGCAGAGGGCCGGGACCATCGATGTGGGTTTCACGCACGGCGCCCCGCCCACCGGGGCAGGACTTGAAAGCTGCAAGGTGGCCGACGAGCCCTTCGTACTGGCCATGCCATCCCGCCACGCACTGGCAAAAGGCGTCGTGACCGCAGACCGCCTCGACGGCCAACCGTTCATCGGCCTGCCCGCTGCCGCGTCACCCGAGGGTCAGGCGACGCTGCGAGAGGCTTGCCGCCGCGCGGGGTTCGTGCCGCACACCGCCGTTGAAGCGGCCGACCCATCGGTGGTGTTGGGGCTGGTTCAGGCGGGGCTGGGCCTGGCGATCGTCCAGGCCAGCATGGCGGCCGCGGCACCACCCGGCGTGAAGTTCAGGCCGCTGCCCGAGGCCTTCACGCAGCGGCTGTCGGTGTACCGGCTGATGCCGAAGCGCACGCATGCGTTGGCCGTGGCGATGGCGCGAGGCTGAGGCAGGTTTTTCCAGGGCTCCTTGCTCAGGTCATCTGGGTTAGTCTGCGATTTCAGCGCCGCACCTGGGCAAGACCCACGAGGACCACATGTACCGAATCGACCGAGCGTCCAACCGCATCACTCGCCTGAAGCCGATGCGCTTCGGTGACTTGCAGTTCACGGAGAGGCAGCACCTTCAGGAGTGGATCGCCAACCAACCCGACGCACTGGGCGAAGAGTTGCTGATCATCCAGAAGGAGTTCGACGGCTTCGACGACACCAAGGAACGGTTGGACCTTTTGGCGCTGGACAAAGCGGGCCACCTCGTCATCATTGAAAACAAGCTCGACGACTCGGGCAAGGACGTCGTCTGGCAGGCCATCAAGTACGCGTCGTACTGCTCCACCCTGTCGAAGACTCAGGTGGCAGAGATCTTCCAGCTGTACCTCAACAAGAGCGCGCCGGGACAGGATGCCCGTGCACTGATCTGCGAGTTTCTCGCTCAGGAAGACTTCGATGAGGTTGTCCTCAACCAAGGCAACGAGCAGCGCTTGATCCTGGTGGCGGCTCAATTTCGAAAGGAAGTGACGTCGACGGTGCTGTGGTTGCTCAAGCATCGCGTGTTCATCAAGTGCTTTCGGGCCACGCCGTTCCATGACGGTGACTCGCACTTCCTCACCCTGGAGCAAGTGATCCCCTTGCCCGAAGCCGAGGAACTGATGATCGGGATCGCACAGAAAGAGACCGAGGAGTTGAGCGCCGAACGCGGACAGGCCACGCGGCATCACCTGCGCAACGAGTTCTGGCACGCAGCATTGGATGCCTTGCGTTCGGCTGGCGTGACGGCATACGCCAACGTCAGCCCCGGCAGAGATCACTGGCTGAACGCAGGCTCAGGTCTGAGCGGGGTGTTCTACACCATGGTGTTCAACCGAGACGAAGTGCGCGTGGATCTTGGGCTGGGCACCGCGTCGCAAGACGTCAACAAGGCCGCGTTCGACCATCTCTTTGCCCAGCGGGAACGCCTGGATGCTGAATTCGGAGAGCCGCTGGACTGGCGGCGCATGGACGACAAGAAAGCGTCTCTGATCGAATGCTCAGCCGCGTTCGATGCGCACAACCGCAAGAACTGGCCGGAGGTGATCGATTGGCTTGTCGACCATGTCCAGCGGATGGTGCGCGTGTTCGAGAAAGAAGTGCCGGCACTGCGAGCGGTGGTGAAAGGCCGGCTTCCAAGGGAAGCGAAGGCCTAGTGCAGTGCGCCGAACTGTTGTGGCCTGGTCAATTGCCACCGTCGAGCGCGGCTTTCGTTCCATGTTCTGCAGAGCCCACGCGTCCAGCACAATTCCACGAGCTCGCTGCTGCCTCCTTCATTCCATGGCCGGCCGATGACGCGCAAGGCCCTCGTCATCTCGATCATGCGCACGCCCTCGTTTGACGGACCTCCAGCCATCAGCTACACCGCCCGCATGCATAGCCAAGAACTGACCAACCACACGCCCCGCACTGCCAGACGCCGCTTTCCCGGCGTCCACGCAAACTGGCTTGCCTCGGCCTTCACCATGGCCTGGACAATGGTGTGCGCCATGGACGCTGCCGCCTACAAGCACCAGGTTTGCCATCCCGGCCTGGCCCCGCACATCGCCGAATTTTTAGCCCAGCCCGGTGGCGCAGAACGTGAAACGGCTTGCACCAGGGTTCGGCCGTTTGGAGAGAACACTGACGAAGACCTTGGCCCGAATCGATGTGGCGCCAGCTGCCTCTATGGGGCTGCCATGGGTGTGGTGGCATTGATCCAGAGGCACGCCCCCGCGGCCCAGGCAGGCCCTCAAGCCGACAAACGGCCTGCCGCACAGGCGTTCGAATACGACGTCGAGTTGTTGTTGACGTCGCTTCCAGAGGGAAAGATCCTGCATCGGCTCAAGGTGCCCAAAGCCTATGGCTTTGACAACCACCAACTGACCCATTCGGATCTGCATGCCTCGTTCGATCTTCAGGATCACAGGGGCATTCCCGTGATCGCCATGGAAGTCCGGGCCAGCCGGGTCGGCACTCCCACGGACCAGGACGCCGTGACCAGCCTGTTCGCGCTCGAGAAGCCTGGCCGCCTGGTGGGTGGCAAACGGTTGATGGACGGCCCGCAGCTGCGTCAGATCTTCGGCCCCGTGCTCACTTACCACGATGGGCGCCGCGACAAGGGGAGCGTGAAGCCCGTCTGGCCCAAGACGCTGCCCCGTGATGAGTGCTCTGGCGAGGCGATGGAATTGCAACGTTTCCTGCAAACCATCCCCAACGAAAAGCCCCTCCACGACCTGCGGATCAAGACCTCGCTCTCTGCATTCCAGTACACATGGCGAACGGGCAGACATGGAGGCACGTGCGAGGCCTCACGCAGCGCTGCGGTGACAGAGAACACCCTCACCGTGCCCTACGATGGCAGCAGGTTTCCCACGCCCAGGGACATGGGGCCTCGCCAGTGAAGGTGTTGCCCGCGGCAGCGGCGCGCCGCCCGGGCCGGCGTTGTCGGTAAAGACCAGACGTCGAGTCCGAGGCATCCTTGGCCGCCGTTGGAACAGCAGCGTGAGCTCAGGGCCGGCGTTGCCGACGATGACGGCATGGATCCTCAAAGTGTCGATCTTGGCAACATGAGGGCGGAGTCCTGCATCAAGTGAAGGATGTTGCCTCCCTGGCCGCATGGTGATGGCGCCCCCCTCACCGGGTCGATGACTTCGGAGGTGAGGGGCGCCCTGAGACCTCAACTGTGGGATGTCCGGCCCCAGCGGAGCGCAGCACAATGCCCCGTCAGAGGGGCCTCCCATGTTCAACAGCCGTTCGATGCATTGCCCATTGCGCACGGCGCGGTTCACGCTGAGGCCGGTCGGGTTCGCAGACGGGCCGCAGCTGCTTCCGCTGCTGGCGGGTTCATCTGCCGTCGAGCTGGACGGCGCGCCGCTGCACCACCTGCACCAGGCCGAACAGGCGGCCAGCCTGCTGGCGGTCGACCCGGCCACCGCCCGCGCTTGGATCGTGTGCTCAGGGGTCGTGCCGATTGGCCTTGTGAGCGTCCACGACGTGGTCGACGCCACCGGAGAGATCGCCTTTTTTATCAGCGCCGCCCACCGGCGCCAGCGCTGCGCGACAGAAGCGGTCACCGCGGTGATCGCTTTCAACCGCGCGGTCTGGCGATTGCATCGGTTGGTCGCGCACACGGCCTCACACAACCTGCCGGCGCGGCAGCTCCTGTCGCAGCTGGGCTTCCTCGCCGACGAAGGCGCACACGAGGACATGCACGAGGACGACAAGGGCACCTGCCGCTTCACGCGCCTCCTCGCTTCACCGAGCAGTCAGGGGGGGCGACGGTGTCGCTCCGTTTCCACGAACCGATCAGGAGATCGAACATGTTGAAGCTCAAGGGTGGGATCACGGCCAAGACGATCAAGGCCGAGCAGGTGAAGGTGGAGAAGGAACGCCAACAGCAGGAGGCAGACGGCATCTGGGCAATGGTGATCCCGCGCCGCGTCCTCACGGATGACGGCTGGACGCACGCCTCCGGGAGCTGGTACTCACCCAACCGCGACATCAGTGGCGGCTACCACCTGCACCTCGTGAGCGCGGGCGAAGAGGCCGGCTGGGTGCGCATCAATGCGCTGTTCTACACCAACTCCGCCAATGCGGCGCATGGCGGTCGCCTTAACTTCATGATCGCTCTCGACTTCGACTGGGTCGAAGCTGAGGGGCGGATCGTGGTGAGGCCGACCAACGCCAACCTCATGCAGCAGATCCATGCCAACCAGCGACCGCACTTGGTCGTGCTGGTCGCGAATGCGATGGTCATGCCGCTGGACCATCTGACCTAGGAGCCTGTCGGACTTGGAACGTCGAAAGCGAAAATCGGCCCCAGCGAGGACAGTTTTTGCCG
>JBEGTX010000010.1:0-38782 GCA_041179165.1 Pseudomonadota bacterium
CCTGGCCATGAGCTACGACCACCGCATCATCGACGGCCGCGAAGCCGTGCTGGGCCTGGTGGCCATGAAGGAAGCGCTCGAAGCACCTGAGCGCCTTCTGTTCGACATCTGACCGGCGCGCGCTGCCATGTCTTGCAGCCAGCTGCACTCGTCGCTGATCGCCAGCGTCGAGGCAGCCTGGTGGCAGACGGTGCGGGCGCGGCCATCGGGCGGTGCTGTTCCGGGTCGAGGCAGCGCCACCTCTTCATCTCACGGGAAATTTCATGTCCAAGCAATTTGATGTGGTCGTCATCGGTGGCGGCCCTGGTGGCTACATCGCTGCCATTCGTGCCGCGCAGCTCGGCTTCAACACCGCCTGCATCGACGAGTGGAAAAACGACAAGGGCGGCCCTGCGCCGGGCGGTACCTGCACGAACGTCGGCTGTATTCCATCGAAAGCGCTGCTCCAGTCGAGCGAACACTTCGACCATGCGGGTCATCACTTTGCCGACCACGGCATCGGCCTGTCGAACCTGAGCATCGACGTGGCCAAGATGCTGGGCCGCAAAGACACCGTGGTGAAGCAGAACAATGACGGCATCCTGTACCTGTTCAAGAAGAACAAGGTCAGCTTCTTCCACGGCCGCGGCTCGTTCGTGAAGGCGGTCGAAGGCGGCTACGAGCTGCAAGTGGCGGGTGCGGCGAACGAGTCGCTCACAGCCAAGCATGTGATCATCGCCACCGGCTCCAGTCCGCGCGCCTTGCCGGGTGCCGAGTTCGACGAGAAGAACATCCTCTCCAACGACGGTGCGTTGCGCATCCCTGCCGTGCCGAAGAAGCTGGGGGTCATCGGCTCCGGCGTCATCGGCCTGGAGATGGGCTCGGTCTGGCGCCGACTGGGGGCAGACGTCACCGTGCTCGAGGCGCTGCCCACCTTTCTCGGTGCGGTCGATGAAACCATCGCCAAAGAGGCCCACAAGGCGCTCAAGAAGCAGGGCCTCAAGATCGAGCTCGGCGTGAAGATCGGCGAGATCAAGAATGGCGCCAAAGGCGTGAGCGTGGCCTATGCCAACGCCAAGGGCGAAGCGCAGACACTCGAGGTCGACAAGCTCATCGTCTCCATCGGCCGCGTGCCCAACACCGTGGGCCTGAACGGCGAAGCCGTGGGCCTGAAGCTCGAAGAGCGCGGCGCCATTGCGGTCGACGGCGAGTGCAAGACCAACCTGCCCAACGTGTGGGCCGTGGGTGATGTGGTGCGCGGCCCGATGCTCGCCCACAAGGCCGAGGAAGAGGGCGTGGCCGTGGCCGAGCGCATTGCCGGTCAGCATGGTCACGTCAACTTCAACACCGTGCCCTGGGTCATCTACACCTCGCCCGAGATCGCATGGGTCGGACAGACCGAGCAGCAGCTCAAGGCCGAAGGTCGCGCCTACAAGTCGGGCAGCTTCCCGTTCCTGGCCAACGGCCGCGCGCGTGCACTGGGCGACACCACCGGCATGGTCAAGATGCTGGCCGATGCCACGACCGACGAAATCCTCGGCGTGCACATCGTGGGCCCGATGGCCTCCGAGCTCATCGCCGAGGCCGTGGTGGCCATGGAGTTCAAGGCCTCGTCGGAAGACCTGGCCCGCATCTGCCATGCCCATCCATCGCTCAGCGAAGCCACCAAGGAAGCGGCACTCGCCGTGGACAAGCGAACGCTCAACTTCTGAAGTGGTCGGGACCATGCTGCTGGGTGATGTGACGACCGCTGCGACCTGACATGGGCGTTCGCGAACTCTATGCCGAAACCCTCGTGGAGCGGGGGTTCACGGCCGACCCGGCGCAGCTGGGCGCCATCGACGCGCTCGAGCGTTGTGAGACCGAATGGGCCGACTACAAGGCCCGGCGCAGCAATGCGCTGACCAAGATGCTGCGCCACCCGCCCATTCCGCGCGGTGTGTACATGCACGGCGGCGTGGGGCGGGGCAAGAGCTTCCTCATGGACTGCTTTTTCAACGCCGTGCCGCTCACACGCAAGACGCGGCTGCACTTTCACGAGTTCATGCGCGAGGTTCACCGCGAGTTGTCGGAGTTGCAGGGCACGGTGAACCCGCTGTTCGAACTCGGCCGGCGCATTGCGCGCCGCTACCGGCTCATCTGCTTCGACGAGTTCCACGTGGCCGACGTGACCGACGCGATGATCCTGCACCGCTTGCTCGAGTCGCTGTTCGAGCACCGGGTGAGCATCGTCACCACATCGAACTTCGCACCCGACGACCTCTACCCCAACGGCCTTCATCGCGACCGCATTCTGCCCGCGATCGAGCTGCTGAAAGACAAGCTGCAGGTGCTGAGCGTGGACAACGGCACCGACTACCGTCGGCGCACGCTGGAGCAGGTCGAGATGTACCACTCACCGCTGGGCGCGCTGGCCGATACCGCGATGGCGAGCGCCTTCGAGCGCCTGGCCGAGGCGCGTGATGAATCGCCTTCGTTGCAGATCGAGCACCGCACCCTGGCGGCGCGGCGCAAGGCGGGTGGGGTGGTGTGGTTCGATTTCAAGGCGTTGTGCGGGGGGCCGCGCTCGCAGAACGACTACCTCGAAATCGCCACGCAGTTCCACACCGTGCTGCTGTCGGGTGTGCCCATGATGTCTCCCCGGCATGCGTCGGAGGCGAGGCGTTTCACCTGGCTGGTCGACGTGCTCTACGACCGCCGGGTCAAGCTCATCATGTCGGCAGAAGTGCCGCCTGATGCGCTCTACACCGAAGGCCCGATGTCGCACGAGTTTCCTCGCACCGTCTCGCGCCTGAATGAAATGCAATCGGCCGAGTTCCTGGCCCTGGCGCGACGGGACGTCGACACCTCGCTGACCTGACGTCCTGAGGCGTTCGCCCTCAGCCGTGGTCTGGCCCCTAGGCACCTGGGCCGACGTCCACCCACGCCTGAACCATGCACCGCCGTCGAGCGATGCTTGTGCGAGAGGGGCTTGCGCCCCCTCCCAGCGGCTCATGTTCGCTCCTTGCAGATTTGACACATGGATTGCTCATCCTCATGGGGCGCCCGGGGACCTTCGTCTGTGACAGCACGGCCCCCAGATCGTCCACATTGGCGTGTCATCCAGTGGTCAAGACGAAACGCGCCGGAACGCCAATTCGAATCGAGCTAAGGTTCCGCCCGACACCTTCAAGGAGCAACCCATGAAACGCATGTTCATCAAACCTCTTGTCACCGCCCTCGCGAGTGCAGGCCTCGGTCTTGCCTCGCTGTCCGCCAGCGCAGTGGAGTACAGCCTGTTCGATCTCGGCTCGCTGGGTGGTTCATACGCCCGAACCTTTGCCACCGGCATCAACAACAGCGGCCAAGTGGTCGGGTATGGCTATCAGTTCGACCCGTCGCAGAACGGTACGTCCGCCACGGACGACTATCAGGCATTCGTCACCGGCGCCAACGGACAAGGTCTGACCGGTCTGGGCATGTTCGCAGGCGACCAATGGAGCAAGGCTGCTGCGATCAATGACGCAGGGCAGGTGGTGGGCACGTCCACGAACGCTTCGGGTACACAGAGCGCCTTCATCACGAGCCTGGCCAACCCCAGCTTGCGAAAACTGGACACCGTGGGCTCGAGCACGGCCAATGCCATCAACGCCAGCGGACAGGTGGTGGGCACGGCCGGCGCTCAGGCCTACATCACCGCAGCCAATGGCGGTGCGGTGTCCGTGCTGGATGCCTCTTCATTCGGCACCGTGCAGCGCATTGCCGCGAACGGTGTGAATGCGGCGGGGCAGGTGGTCGGCAACTATTCGGAGTTTCCGTATTCCGCCCTCGGGAAAGGGTATGTCACGGGTCCCAACGGCTCGCCGGTCAATGCCCTGCCTGGACGCAACGTGGCACCCGGCAATGATGCCTGGACGCCGCAGTTGAATGTGGCTGCGATCAATGCCGAAGGACAAACCGTGGGCTCCTACCTGGAGTACGGCGGATCCGCCTTCTTGAAGAACCCTGATGGCACGGACCTCGTGCTCGACGTGACGTCGGCCCCGCACTATGTCCCCGGCAACATGGGTGGCTCCGGACAGTACGGACCCAACTCGTCCTCCTTGGCCTACGGCCTGAACGCGCGCGGCCAGGTGGTGGGCAGCATCGTGCGCAACGGCTTGTCCCGCGCGAGCTATGCCTTCATCACAGGTGAAGATGGTTCTGGCCTGGTCGAAGTGAACTCGCTCTCGTTCGTGAACCACAGCGGCCCGTTCGATTTCAACTTCACGTCAGCGATGGGCATCAACGATGCGGGCGACTTCATCGTGAACGGCAGCAACGGCCATGCCTATCTGGTCTCGGTGGTGCCTGAGCCGGAGTCCATCGCCCTCTTGCTGGCCGGTCTCGGTGTGGTCGGCATCGCCGGACGGCGCCAGCGCCGGAACGCACAGT
Source organism: Pseudomonadota bacterium (assembly GCA_041179165.1). Classification (GTDB taxonomy): domain Bacteria; phylum Pseudomonadota; class Gammaproteobacteria; order Burkholderiales; family Burkholderiaceae_C; genus Rhizobacter. The sequence goes on from JBEGTX010000010.1 coordinate 4,393, forward strand.
CTGCCAGCCCGCACGTCACCGAGACAGCTTGAAGACGTTCACTGAGCAGGCTTCATCGTGCTGAAGCCCGCTTTACCAAGCATGAACAGTCCACTGGACTGTTCAAGTCCGGGCTCAGCCCCTTGGGGGCAGGAGTGCAGCGACTGGGGGGCCTAATCACATCCAGTCGTTGTGACCCTCTTTCACCAAGCGGTAGTAGTCGCCCGTCGCCAGTTTGGCGATCAGGAACGCGACGACCAGTTGCACAGGAAACTGCACGAAAGGTGGGAGAAAGCTGAGGGGAATGAACAGGACCAGGGCCGCGCCGAAGATGGTCAGCGCTTTTTTCCACATGCCTTTGAACAGGTACCAGAAGATGCCGAAGAAAAAGGCCGGCCAGCACATCAGCGTGAACATCTCGCCGACGCTGAGCTTCTGGCCGTTGGGACCCTTGGCCGCCAGGGCAAACTTCATCGAATCGTTGATCGGGCCGCCCCATTGCTTTTCAAGCAGAGCGAATTTTTCTTGCCAGCGTGGACTGACGGCAACTTCAGGAGCGTTCATGGAGGCCTTTGTGGATGGGTGATAAGACGGGCGGATTGTAGGCACGCCCTCCACACGAAATGCGCGGGGACTTCCCCCGGGACTGAGGGGGCGCAGGCTCCGGCCCGGCCTCTCTCCCAGGTGAGTGGCCTCCACGGACAAGCATTTGGATACCATTTCGCAGGCAGGTGTCGTGGCGAGTCTGCACAAGACTCAGGCACACACCGCTGATCGGGCGAAGCATGGCGCGTAACCCGACACGACCCTGACGGGTGACAGTCACAGTCACAGTCACGACAGGCTGGCTGGCTGGCTGGCTGGCTGGCTGGCTGGGGATGCGACCAACACGGCGGGTCGCGCCGACGTGGCGCTCAGCGCTGCCCGCGCAACCCACATGGGGTCGTTGGCGCCTGTCAGGTCAGCGCTTCGATGCGAATCAGTGCCAGCGACAGGTTGTCGCCGCCGCCCCGTGCGCGTTGGCGCGCCTTGCTCACCAGCATCTCGCTGGCTTCGCGCGGGGGCAGGGTATGCACGATGGCGCCCAGCTCCTTGGGCGTGAAGTAATGCCACAAACCGTCGCTGCAGGCCAACAGCGAATCACCGATTTCTAAACGGTCGATGTGGTGCAGCGTGAGCGGTGGGTCCTGGAAGGTGCCCAGGCAGCCCGTCAGCAGGTTGGACTGCGGATGGGTGTTGGCCTCGTCTTCGGTGATCTGGCCTTCATCGACCAGGCGCTGCACGAACGAATGGTCGATGGTGCGCTTGACCATGTCGGGGCCACGAAAGTGGTACACGCGGGAATCGCCAGCGTGAATGACATCGCACTCGCGCGAGGGGCTCACCAGAAACGCCGTGACCGTGCTGTGGGGCTCTTCTTCGGCCGTGATGGCTGTGAGCTTGATCATCAGGTGCGCCTCGAGCACGAGCTGCTTGAGCAGCTCGGCGGGGTCGTCCTGGTTGGCGCCAAAGCGTTCGAACAACTGCCGGGCCGTGAGGATGACCTGGTCGGCCGCCTTGCGGCCGCCGCTTTTGCCCCCCATGCCATCGGCCAGCACGGCCAGCGCACAGCCGGGCACGCGGTGATGGGGCAGGATTTCAACCTGATCCTGTTGGTAGGCTCGGTCACCGCGATGAATGCCGGTGGCCGCTGACAGTCGATATCCTGGGGTGGTGCTCATGGACGAAAACTATAATCGGTTTGGCCCGATTCATTTTTCCCTTTTCTTTTGCTCGCCCTGATCGCTCCCCGCCGTTTTTTGCCTCCCATTTTTTTGATGGCCTTCCCGCCACAGCGCCCCCTGATGGATGACAACCTGCATTCCCCGCAGCGGCGCTTGATCGAGCTCCGCATGCTCCATGGCGATCTCGACAGCCTGATCGACCTGGCCTCGGTGCAGCACCCGATGGACGAGTTGGTGTTGCGGCGGCTGAAGAAGCGCCGCCTGGGCCTGCGCGATGAGATCAGTCTGCTCGAAGCCCGGCTCGAACCGCCTGAACCCGCATGAGTGAACTGCGCGATGCAGTGGGCCGGGCCTTTGCGTCCGGAGGTTCCCTGTCCGATGCCGACCCTGGCTACGTCGAACGCGAGGTGCAGCAGCGCATGGCCTTCGAAGTGGCCGATGCCATCGATGAGCAGCGTCCCCTCGTGGCCGAAGCGGGCACGGGGGTGGGCAAGACCTTCGCCTACCTCGTGCCGACCTTGCTCTCGGGCAAACGAGCGCTGGTGAGCACGGCCACGAAGAGCCTGCAAGACCAGCTCTACCTGCGCGACCTGCCGCGTCTGCGCACCGCATTGAACCTGCCCGTCACGCTCGCGCTGCTCAAGGGCCGGGCCAGCTACCTGTGCCTCCACCGGCTGGGCCAGGCGCGCCAGTCCGCGCACTTGCCCGACCGCTGGGCGGTGCGCACGCTGGCCAAGATCGAAGCCTGGTCGCACGCCACGGTGAACGGTGACCTGGCCGAGATCGATGGGCTCGACGAGCGCTCCAGTGTCATTCCGCTCGTGACCTCGTCGCGCGACAACTGCCTCGGCAGCGAGTGCCCCGATCATCGGCAATGCCACGTCATGAAGGCACGCCGCGATGCCATGGCGGCCGACCTGGTGGTGGTGAATCACCATCTCTTTTTTGCGGACATGGCACTGCGCGACACCGGCGTGGCCGAGCTGTTGCCGAGTGTGGAGATCGCGGTCTTCGACGAAGCGCATCAGCTGGCCGAAGCGGGCGTTCAGTTCCTGGGCAACACGCTGGGCAGTGCGCAGGTCATCGACTTTGCGCGTGACCTACTGGCGGCGGGCTTGCAGCATGCGCGAGGCCTGCGCCCCTGGCAGGACCTGACCACTGCAGTGGACGTGGCGGCACGGGAGCTGCGCCTGGCCACGGTGGGTACGCTGCGTGAGGTGCGGGGCAGCTTCAAGCTGCGCTGGGACGAACGGGCAGGGCGGCTGGAATTCATCACCGGCCTTCAAGGGGTGATTGGCGCCTGCACGGCGGCCATCGATGCCGTGCGCGACGTGGAAGAGACCGCGCCTGATTTTCCGAAGCTCGTCGAGCGGGCGCAGGAATTCGTGCGCCACGCCACGCTGTTCATGGCCGACGTGACGCCAGGCCGCGTTCGCTGGATCGACCTCACGCCGCACCAGGTGCGGCTGGTCGAGTCTCCGCTCGATGTGCGGGAGGCTTTGCGGGATCAGATGGAGGCCGCGCCCAAGGCCTGGATCTTCACATCGGCCACGCTGGGCGATGACGACCGCTTGTCGTGGTTCACAGAATCGGCCGGGCTGGACGACGCCGTCACCTTGCGGGTGGGCAGTCCGTTCGACTACGCCGAACACGCGCGCTTGTACATTCCTGCGCGTTTCCCGAAGCCCAGCGAACCCTCGCATCCCGAGGCCGTGGCCGAGCTGGCTGCGCGCTGCGCGCGCGCCTTGGGGGGGCGCACCTTCGTGCTCACCACCACCCTGCGGGCGCTGCAGTCCATCGGCGAGCGCCTGCGTGACGAGTTCGAGGCGGGCGGCGACGCCATCGAGGTGTTGCTGCAAGGCACCGCGCCGAAGCGGCAGTTGCTGCAGCAGTTCATCGCACAACCGCGTTCGGTGCTGGTGGGCTCGCAGAGCTTCTGGGAGGGCATCGACGTGCCGGGCGATGCACTGCAATGTGTGCTGATCGACAAGCTGCCGTTTCCACCGCCCAACGACCCATTGGTCGAGGCCCGGGTCAAGCGGCTCGAGAGTGAAGGCCGCAACCCGTTTTCAGATTACTTCGTGGCCGAAGCCGCGGTGTCGCTCAAGCAGGGGGCAGGGCGGCTCATTCGCAGCGAGACCGACCGAGGCCTGCTCGTCATCTGCGATCCGCGCATGGCCAGCATGAGCTACGGACGGCGCCTGCGCGATGCGCTCCCACCCATGACCCGGCTGACCGACGAGGCCGACGCCGTGGCCTGGCTGGGCGATCTGTCGTCGCACGCGCTGCCGTTCTGAATCGGCATCGCCCGGGGTCAACCAGGCGTGAACATCACTGAGCTGGCGCGGAGGCCGGGCTGGCAGGCGCTGCCGGTGCTTCCGGGGCGGTGAGCACAGGGGGCGGGGCATCGACCGAGACCAGCGACGGGGCTGCTGCAGGCACGGGCATGTCGCTCAGGTCCTTCGCGTAGCGGCTGTTCGGAAAGTTGGTGCGAAGCACACGCGCGGTGTCGTTGCGCAGCTGAACCAGACCGAGCCGCTCGTAGCTGCGGGTCATGATGGACAGCGCTTCTTCGGTCGATGGTGCCTGCTGGAACTCTTGCACCGCCTGTTGAGCGCGGTTGGCCGCGGCCACGTACGCACCGCGGCGAAAGTAGTAGCGGGCGACGTGGATTTCATACGCCGCCAGCGTGTTGGTGATGTAGTCCATGCGAACGCGCGCATCCGCGGCATACTTCGACTGCGGGAACTGCTCGACGAGCTGCTTGAAGGATTGCAGCGAATCGCGCGAAGCCTGCTGGTCGCGCTCAGACCAATCTTGGCGAGTCAGGTTGCCGAACAGGCCGAGGTTGTCGTTGAAGTGAATGACACCCTGCAGGTACATCGCGTAGTCGTACGCGGGGCTGGTCGGGTGCATCTTCATGAAGCGCTCGATCACCGCCAAGGCTTGCGGTTTGTCGTTCGTCTTGTTGAGCAGGTAGGCACGCTCGAGCTGTGCCTGTTGGCCCAGCAGGGTGCCTGAGGCGCGACCTTCAAGGCGTTCATACAGCTTGATGGCGCGCTCGTAGCCGCCCGCATTGGTTTCATCGCGGGCCTCTGAATACAATTTCTCGGTGCTCATGCCCGCGGTGTCGTCTTTGGTGGTCGAGCCGCAAGCCGCCAGCATGCTTGTGAGCGCGACCACGGCCAACCAGCGTCCGCCCCGTTCCAGCCAGCCAATTCTGTTCATGAGCCTCATGGCGCCGCGTGCGGCGCATCCCTGCAAAAGAAGAGCGACGATTATATGGTTCACCCTCTCCCCCCCACCGCAACGCAAGGGCTTGCCGATCCCGAGGACGACGCGCTCGACAGCGCCGCCGCGGGTGAAGACGCGCCGGAGCGTCGGAGTATCCGGCTCGGCGCCGAGCTGCATGGCTCGCGGCTCGACAAGGCGGTCGTCTCGATCGTCCCCGAGTTTTCGCGCAACTACCTGCAGACGCTGATCGAGCAGGGGCATGTGCGCATCGATGGCAAGCCGATCGACAGCCCCTCGCGCAAGGTGCTTGCCGGACAGGAGATGTCGGTCGATCTGGTGCCCACGCCGGAGAGCCGGGCGTTCCGCGCTGAAGCCATTCCCCTGTCGATCGTGTTCGAGGACGAGCACCTCATGGTGATCGACAAACCGGCAGGTCTGGTCGTGCACCCCGCAGCCGGCCATTGGTCGGGCACCTTGCTCAACGGCATCCTGCACCACTACCCGCAGGCTGCCACGCTGGCCCGCGCAGGCATCGTGCACCGCCTCGACAAGGACACCTCCGGCCTGATGGTGGTCGGCAAGAGTCTGCTGGCCGTCACCGCCTTCGGGCGTGCCATCGCAGCGCGCGAGGTGCACCGCGAGTACCTTGCCATCGTCAACGGCCGGCTGCGCAGCGAACCGTTCCGCGTCGATGCGCCGATGGGCCGCGACCCGCTGTCGCGCGTGAAGATGGCCGTGCTGGGGCAGGGCAGGCCAGCGCAAACCGACGTGACGCCGCTGGCGGTGGCCGAACTGGAAACGGGTGCGGTCACCGCGGTGCGCTGCAAGCTGCACACCGGTCGAACCCACCAGATCCGCGTGCACTTGGCCTTCAAGGGGCACCCGCTGGTTTCCGATCCCCTCTATGCCGGGCGCCCGGCGCTAGGGCTGCAGCGCCAGGCGCTGCATGCCACGAAGCTGGGGCTGGCCCACCCGGTGACGGGCGAATGGATGTGGTTCGATGCCCCGCCACCGGCCGATCTTGCCGGGGCGTGGGAAGCCGTGATGCAGGAATCCGGCGCAGACTGAGCTTGTTCTATACAATGTGGCTCATCCCTCCCCCTGGCAATTCCCGATGTGGGGTGCGCGCGGGTTGCAACATCATCGCAACTTGGCTGCTGCACCATGCCTGTGGATGCTCCGTGTCAAAGGCACGGCAGCGACACAAGAGGGCGTTTCCAGCCATGAACGCCAGGTCGGTTCATGCCAATGAGGTACATGCCCCAGAGCGGGGGCCGTGCGAAATTCGCCGGTGGTCCCGCTGAAGGGGCCGTGCGGCCCATTGAGCCTGTCCTGGCGATGAGCTGGCAGCAATGCGCCGTGCCCAAGAACGCCGTGTCAAACCCTGCGGGTCCGAAACCCCGCCTCCAATCAAAGCCTGCCGGCAGTCCCGGCCGAGGATGTGAACGAAGCCCATGAACACACAGGATGCAAAGCGCGTCCTTGAAACCGCGCTCATCTGTGCCCAGCAGCCGCTGCCATTGCGCGACATGCGAGCACTGTTTGCCGACGAACTCGGCCCCGACACCTTGCGCTCCGTCCTCGACGAGCTGATGCGCGACTGGGAGGGCCGCGGCGTTGAACTGGTGGCCTTGTCCACGGGCTGGCGCTTCCAGAGCCGCCCCGAGATGCGCCACTACCTCGACCGGCTCAACCCCGAGAAGCCGCCCAAGTACTCGCGCGCCGTCATGGAAACTCTGGCCATCATGGCCTACCGCCAACCGGTCACCCGCGGCGACATCGAAGACATCCGCGGCGTGACGGTGAGCACGCAGATCATCAAGCAACTCGAAGACCGCGGCTGGATCGAAGCCATTGGCTACCGTGAAGCCCCGGGCCGGCCTGCGCTCTATGCGACGACCCGCCAGTTCCTGGACGACCTGGGTTTGGCCAGCCTCGAGCAGCTTCCGATGCTCGATACGGCGGGGCTGTCAGGTGCGGCCCTGGGAGACGCGCTCGAAGAGCAGTCGTCCTTGCTGGACCCGGCTCAGGCGGCACTGCTGCCGGATGCCGAACCAGGGGTTGAAACCGCGGTTGACGCAGCGGCTGAATCACCGGTTGAACCCGCCGAAGTTGAACCCGCCGAAGATGAAATGGCCGAGGTTGAAACGACCGAAGTCGATGGCATCGCAAAGGGCGGCAGCGATGAGGCTGACGAGAGGCTTGCCCTGTCCGAACCTTCACCGGCTGCTGAAGCCCTCAACACCCCCGAAGCGTCCCTGACCTTCGACACCCCAGACAATCCCGTCGCATCCGACACGGTCTCCGTGAGTGATGTCGGCACCCCGCCAGAAGCCGACACACCGTCCGACCCGGACGCCTTGAATCTTCCCCTTTCCGAGACTGCGGCACAGCCCGCCCCGATGGACCCCGAAGCATGAACCAATCCGACGAAAACCCGACAAACGCCACTGAACCGACCGCAGACCCGTCGGGAGCCGAGGCCAAGCCGGTGCGTCGGCGTCGCACGACCAAGACCGACGCCCCTGTGGCCGACGCTGCGGCCGCAGACGCTGTCTCGTCCGACGCACCTGCCGGTGCCGACGAAGCTGCCGCCAAGCCAGTGCGCAAGCGCAAGCCCGTGGTGAAAGCCGACGCAGACGCTGCCCCCGCTGTCGTGGCGGAAGAGGTGGCCGCTGCCGCCCCCCGTGCGCCACGTTCGCGTGCCAAGGCGGCTGCGGCGTCCACCGAAGCTGCTGACTCGGGCGCACAGGCCAGCCTGCTGCCGGCCGAACCCGCGGCGCTGGTTCAGGTCGAAACTCGCCGTGCCAAGCCTGCCAAGGCGGTTGAAGCGGTTGCAACGCAATCCGCCGAAGTCCCGTCAGGGCGTGACGGCGAGGGCAACGGTGCTGACCGCGGCAATGAGCATGGCAATGAGAGCGGCCATGACAAGGGCAATGGCGTTGAAGCCGGTGAAGGTGGTGAAGGTGGTGAAGGTGGTGAAGGTGGTGAAGGTGCGGGTGCCGAAGGCAGCCCGCGTTCACGCAACCGTCGCCGTGGCCGCAACAAGGACCGCGTCCGTGGTGACGGCGAACAAGGCGCCCGCGTCGATGCCGCTCCCCTGGCCGCGCCGGTCGTGGCCCAGGCCGGTGAGCTGTTCGCCCAGGTGGTGTCAGGTGACTTCGACGTCGAAGCGCCCGCCATCGAAGGCGACGACGAGCTCAACGAAGACGATGAAGACGGCCTGTCGACGGCCGAGGCCGATGGCAGCGAAGATGAAGCGCCCGGCACACCCAAGCGCGTGCTGCAAGCCGACCCCGAAGCCCCCAAGCTGCACAAGGTGCTGGCTCAGGCAGGTGTGGGTTCTCGCCGCGACATGGAAGAGCTCATCCTCGACGGTCAGATCACCGTGAACGGCCAGCCTGCTCACATCGGCCAGCGCATCTCGTTCGGCGACCGCATCCAGGTGAAGGGCAAGCCGGTGCGTGTGCGCATCGTGCCGCCGCCTCCGCGCATTCTGGCGTACCACAAGCCTGCGGGCGAGGTGGTCACGCATGACGACCCCGAGCACCGTCCGACCGTTTTCCGCCGGCTGCCGCGCCTTCAACAAGGCAAGTGGCAATCGGTGGGCCGCCTCGACCTGAACACCGAAGGCCTGCTGCTGTTCACCAACTCCGGTGAATTGGCCAACCAGCTGATGCACCCACGCTTCGGCGTGGAGCGCGAGTACGCCGTGCGCGTGCTGGGTCTGCTCGAGCGCGATGCCAAGGCGCGTCTGCTCGAAGGCGTGATGATCGAGGGCCAGACGGCGAGCTTCAAGTCCATCGAAGACGGTGGCGGCGAAGGCGCGAACCACTGGTACCGCGTGGTCATCACCGAAGGCCGCAACCGCGAAGTGCGCAAGCTGTTCGATGCGGTGGGTCTTACTGTGAGCCGCCTGATCCGCATCCGGTATGGCAGTGTGGTGCTTCCCCGTGGGCTCAAGCGTGGTGTGTGGGTCGACCTCGATGAAGCCGACGTGCGCATCATCCGCCAGCTCACCGGTGTGGGCGATGGCCAGCGCCGTGAAAACCGTCCGCAAGAAGGCCGTGGCAACGAGCAGCGTGGCAACAACAACCGCAATGACCGCGGCGGGCGCAATGGCGCAGCGCAGCAGGCGAATGACCGCGGCGAGCGTGGTGGCAATGGCGGCGGCAACAATGCCGGCCAAGGCGGCAACAACAACGACCGTGGCAACCGCCAGAACGATCGGAACCAGGGTGGTGACCGTCCGCAGAACGATCGCAACGACCGGGGCCCGCGTGGCAACCGCGGCCAGGGCCAACAGCCCCAGCAGCACGTGGCCGCAGCGCCAGCGCGTGAACGCACGCAGGACGAAATCGACCGCGACGAAGACCTCGACTTCGATCCAAGCAAGATCCCCAATCCGCTCGAGCAGACCTTCGACAAACGCTTCGTGAACAAGCCGCGCGGCCCTGCCGGTGGCGCAGGCTTCGGCCGTGGCGGTGGCGGGTTCGGCGCGGGCGGGAGTGGTCCAGTGCGCGGCCCGCAAGGTGGCCCGAAGAAGGGTGGCGGTCCGCGTGAACCCGATCCGCTGCAGACCTCCATGGGCTACCTCGGGGCCGATGCCTACCACGGCAGCCGTGGCAAGGGCGGCGGCGGTGGCGGCGGCAACCGTGGCGGTGGTGGTGGCAACCGCAGTGGCGGTGGCGGCTACGGCGGTGGCGGTGGTGGAGGTCAGCGCGGTGGCGGCGGCGGCGGATTTGGTGGCGGCAATGGGGGCGGAGGCCGCGGCCGACGCTGAACCATTCGGAACCCGGACGATCTCATCGAGAACGCCGGGTTCAAGCGTTACAATCCAAGGCTTTGCCAAGTGCTTGATTCAGGAGAATATTCATGGCCATCGAACGTACCCTTTCCATCATCAAACCTGACGCTGTCGCCAAGAACGTCATCGGCCAGATCTACAGCCGTTTCGAAGGCGCTGGCCTGAAGATCGTCGCCTCGCGTCTGACCCACCTGTCGCGCGCAGAAGCCGAAGCTTTCTACGGCGTGCACAAGGCCCGTCCATTTTTCAACGACCTGGTCTCGTTCATGATCTCCGGCCCTGTGGTCATTTCGGCGCTGGAAGGCGAAAATGCCATCCTCAAGCACCGCGACCTGATGGGCGCCACCGATCCAAAGAAGGCTGAAAAAGGCACGATCCGCGCTGACTTCGCCGACAGCATCGACGCCAACGCTGTTCACGGTTCCGACTCCCCCGAAACGGCTGCCGCCGAAGTGGCATTCTTTTTCGCAGGTCTGAACGTTTACAGCCGTTAAGGCAGGTGGCTTGGGCGCCGGCAGCGGCGTAGCCGTTTTGCTTCAGCCCGAGGACCTCACGATGACACCGGCCAATCTGCTCGAATTTGATCTCGACGGGCTGGCCGCGTTCTGCGAACGGCTGGGAGAAAAGCGCTTTCGCGCCACCCAGCTGTTCCGCTGGATCCATCAAAAGGGTGCCGCTGATTTTTCAGCGATGTCCGATCTGGCCAAGTCGCTGCGCGACAAGCTCGCCGGTGTGGCGCATGTGCAGCCACTCACCGTCATCAGCGAACAATCATCCACCGACGGCACCATCAAGTGGCTGTTCGACGTGGGCGGCGGCAATGCCGTCGAGACCGTCTTCATTCCCGAAACCGACCGCGGCACGCTGTGCATCTCGTCTCAGGCGGGCTGCGCCGTGGGCTGTCGTTTCTGCTCCACAGGCCATCAAGGCTTCAGCCGCAACCTCACCACGGGTGAGATCGTCGCGCAGCTGTGGTTTGCCGAACACCATGTGCGCCAGCGGTTGAACCTGCCGGCCGGCCAGCGCGCCATCTCCAATGTGGTGATGATGGGCATGGGCGAGCCGCTTCAGAACTACTCGGCTTTGGTGCCGGCCCTGCGTGTCATGCTCGACGACCATGGCTATGGGCTGTCGCGCCGACGTGTGACGGTCTCGACCTCGGGTGTCGTGCCCATGATCGATCGGCTCCGTGACGACTGCCCGGTGGCGCTGGCAGTGTCGCTGCATGCACCTGTCGACAGCCTGCGCGACGACCTCGTGCCGCTCAACAAGAAATACCCCATTGCCGAGTTGCTCGAGGCCTGCCAGCGCTACCTCGACCGTGCGCCACGCGACTTCATCACCTTCGAGTACTGCATGCTGCACGAGGTGAACGACACGCCCGAGCACGCTCATGCTTTGGTGAAGATCAGCAAGCAGATTTCCTGCAAGTTCAACCTCATTCCTTTCAACCCGTTCCCGCAGTCAGGGCTCATTCGCTCGACGCGTGAGCGGGTCACGGCGTTCGCCGCCATCCTCCAGGATGCCGGCGTGGTGACCACCGTGCGCAAGACGCGCGGTGATGACATCGATGCAGCCTGCGGCCAACTCGCCGGGGAAGTGCAAGACCGCACCAATGCCAACAAGCGCATGACCCGCGCGCCGATCACGGTGCACCGATCCCTCCCGACCTCTCCTTCGTCCCCCACTGAAAGCCTTACATGAGCCTTGTGCGTTGTTGGAGGCGGCCCTCTGCGGCCCGCCTGGTGCTGATCGGTGCTGTTGTTGCTGGGCTGTTGGGCGGATGCACCTTGCCTTTGCCTCCGCCAGTCCCTGGCGAAGCGCCACGCGACCGCGTGACGGCTTCCGACGAAACCAATGTAGGCAAGCGCGCCCGCGTGCGCATGGAGTTGGCGACCGCGTACTTTTCGCGCAACCAACTCACCACCGCGTTGGACGAAGTGAAGCTGGCCTTGCTCGCAGACCCCAACATGGGCGAGGCCTACAACCTGCGCGGGCTGATTTACGGCGCCTTGGGCGATGACGCCTTCGCTGAAGAAAGTTTCCGCCGTGCGTTGCAGATCAACGCGCGCGATGCAGACACCCTGCACAACCTCGGCTGGTTCCTGTGCCAGCAAAAGCGCTTCCCCGAAGCCACGGAATTGTTCAACCGCGCGCTCGCCGTGCCGACCTATCCGGGCGCTTCGCGAACCCTTCTCGCGTCGGGGGTCTGCGAGACCCGTGCGGGCCGCTGGGCCGAAGCCGAAGCCACGCTCAAGCGGGCCTACGAGCTGGATCCAAGCAACCCGGCCACCGCATACAACCTGTCCGATGTCCTGATGCGGCGCGGCGAGTTCGACCGCGCTCGCTTTTACATCCGCAGGGTGAATTCCTCGCCGGACCAATCGAACGCGCAAACCCTCTGGCTTGCCGCTCGCATCGAGAAAAAGCTGGGCAACGACCAGGGCGCGAACGAGTTCGGCCTGCAGTTGCGCAACCGATTCCCGCAGTCTCGCGAGTCGGTCGCTTTCGACCGTGGACAATTCAATGAGTGAGCCGCTCATCGGACCCGCCGCAGTGCCTGATCCGGGCAGCAGCCCTGCCGTGCCAGGTGCCGCTGCGTCCGTGCCTCGCCAAACGGCGGGCGGCTTGTTGCGGCAGGCGCGTCAGGCGCGAGGGCTGCATATCGCGGCGCTGGCCACCTCGATCAAGGTGTCGCCGCAAAAGCTGGAGCTGCTCGAGACCGATCGCTTCGACGAACTCCCGGGTGCCACGTTCACGCGGGCTCTGGCCCAAACCGTTTGCCGCTCTCTCAAGATTGACGCTGCCCCTGTCATGGCTTTGCTGCCCCAGGTCGCGGGTCACGGCCTGGAGCAGATGAGCCGCGGGCTCAACGAACCTTTCCGCGACCGGCCTGGTCGTCGCGTGCCCAACGATCTGAAGTTCATGCGCCATCCCCTGGTGCTGGCCTCGCTGGCCGCGGTGCTGGTGGGCGTGGGCGTCTACCTGCTCCCTCCCGGCTGGCTCAGCAGCCATTGGCCGACGTCAGGGCAGGGGACCACGGCGTCTGCGCCTGTTGCAACCCCCGAGGCCGCCGTGCCGGTGGTGACGACCACCATTCCCACGGTGGTTGCGGCACCCTCCGACGGCAGCGCATCCGGCCCGGTCATGGAGACTGTGTTTTCGTCGGTCGAGCCCACGTCAGACACCGCGTCGGCCCCGCCTGCCACGCTGGCACCGGCTGCGGGCGTACTGCAGCTCAGCGTGACGGCCGAATCGTGGGTCGAGGTGCTCGACAAGCGCGGCGTGTCGCTGCTGTCGCGCATGCTCCAGCCTGGAGAAACCGTGGGGCTCGATGGGACATCGCCACTTCGCGTCAAAATTGGCAATGCCTCGGCCACGCAGTTGGTGTTCAAGGGCGCGCCGGTCGACCTGGCCCCTGTGACCTCCCGCGACAACGTTGCCAAACTCGAACTCCGCTAGGCGGGTTCTGCGTCTTCCATTTTTTTGCATTCAACATGACCGCCCAGCTCTCAGCCCTCGACGACTTCATCGAACCCGCTTATCCGGCCAAGGCGCGCTCGCGCCAGGTCGAGGTGCGCTGGGGCAAGAAGATCGTCACGCTGGGAGGTGGGGCGCCGGTGGCGGTCCAGTCGATGACCAACACCGACACGGTCGATGCCATCGGCACGGCCATTCAGGTGAAAGAACTGGCCCAGGCCGGCTCGGAGATGGTGCGCATCACCGTCAATACGCCCGAGGCCGCAGCGGCCGTGCCGTACATCCGCGAGCAGCTCGACCGCATGGGCATCGACGTGCCCCTGGTGGGCGACTTCCACTACAACGGCCACCGCCTGCTGACCGACTACCCGGCATGTGCCGAGGCCTTGTCGAAGTACCGCATCAACCCCGGCAACGTGGGCAAGGGCGACAAGGGCGACAAGCAGTTCGCGCAGATGGTCGAGATTGCGGCGAAGCACGACAAGGCCGTGCGCATCGGCGTGAACTGGGGCAGCCTCGACCAGGAGCTGTTGGCGCGCATGATGGACGAGAATGGCCGCAGGTCCGAGCCCTTCGAGCCGCAGCAGATCATGTATCGCGCCATCATCACATCGGCCATCGAATCGGCTCGGCGTGCCGAAGAGGTGGGCCTGAACGCCAACCGCATCGTGCTCTCGTGCAAGATGTCCGGCGTGCAAGACTTGGTGAGCGTGTACCGCGCACTGGCCAGTCGCTGCCACTATGCCTTGCACCTGGGCCTCACCGAGGCCGGCATGGGCACCAAGGGCACGGTGGCGTCCACCGCCGCGTTGGCCTTGCTGCTGCAAGACGGCATCGGCGACACCATCCGCGTGTCGCTCACGCCGCAGCCGGGCGAGGCCCGCACGCAAGAGGTGGTCGTGGCGCTCGAGATCCTGCAGTCGTTGGGCCTGCGTTCGTTCAACCCGAGCGTCACCGCTTGCCCGGGCTGTGGCCGCACGACGAGCACCACCTTCCAGGAAATGGCCAAGCAGATCGACGACTACCTTCGTGCGCAGATGCCGATGTGGCGCACGCGTTACCCGGGCGTCGAGAAGATGAAGGTCGCGGTGATGGGCTGCATCGTCAACGGCCCTGGCGAAAGCAAACACGCCGACATCGGCATCAGCCTGCCGGGCAATGGCGAGGCGCCCGCAGCGCCCGTGTTCATCGATGGCGAAAAGGCGCTCACGCTGCGCGGTGAACGCATTGCCGAAGAGTTCCAGAAGCTTGTTGAGAGCTACATCGACAAGCGCTACGGACAGCCCAGCATCGTGGTCGAGCCTGTGACCAACGCCTGAGCGTCGCCGCTGCGGCACGTGCCGTCAGTCGGGTCTCGCAGTGCGCCCGTGAGTCCGCCCCATTTCACTCTTTCTTTCTCCTCTATGGCCGATACCCCTCAAGCCGCTCTGCAGGCCGTCAAAGGCATGAACGACATCCTGCCGCCCGATTCGGCGCGCTGGACCTGGCTCGAAGACAAGCTGCGCAGCCTCATGCACCGCCATGGCTATGCCAACATCCGCACACCCATCGTCGAGCCGACGGCGCTGTTCGTGCGGGGTCTGGGCGAGGTGACCGACATCGTCGAGAAGGAGATGTACTCCTTCGAAGACGCGATGAACGGCGACCGCCTGACGCTGCGCCCCGAGGCCACGGCCGGCGTGGTGCGCGCCGTCAATGAACACTCGTTGATCCGCGATGGCGGCAAGCGGCTGTACTACATCGGCCCTATGTTTCGCCACGAGCGTCCGCAAAAAGGCCGCTACCGCCAGTTCCATCAAGTGGGGGCCGAGGCGTTGGGTTTTGCCGGCCCTGACGTCGATGCCGAGCTGATCCTGCTGTGCCGGGCACTGTGGCGTGAGCTCGGCCTGTCGGACACCGATGTGCGCCTCGAACTCAATTCGTTGGGCCAGCCCGCGGAGCGCTTGGCTCATCGCCAGGCGCTGATCACCCACCTCGAGGCCCACGTTGACGTGCTGGACGAAGAAGCCCGCCGGCGCCTGCACAGCAACCCGCTGCGCATCCTCGACACCAAGAACCCGGCCATGCAGGCCGTGGTCGAGGCGGCTCCGAAGCTGATGGACTTCCTCGGCGAGGAGTCGCTGGCGCACTTGCAAGGTGTGCGCGACGTCCTCGATGCAGCCGGCCTGCCGTACCGCATCAACCCGCGTCTCGTGCGCGGCATGGACTACTACAACCTCACCGTGTTCGAGTGGGTCACCGAGCGCCTCGGATCTCAGGGCACGGTGTGTGGGGGGGGGCGCTACGACACCCTCATCGAACAACTCGGCGGCAAGCCCGCACCGGCCGTGGGTTGGGGTCTGGGCCTCGAGCGCCTGCTGCTTCTGCTCGAAGCCGTGGGCGCTGCACCGGCGCCCACACCGCCGGACGTGTACGCCGTGCTGCCCAATCCCAAGCACCTGCCTGCAGCCCTGGTGGCGCTCGATGCGCTGCGTGCGAAGGGTGTGTCGGTGCTCATGCATGCGGGCGGTCACAGCATGAAGGCGCAGTTCAAGCGCGCCGACGGCAGCGGTGCCCGCTACGCACTCATCTTCGGTGACGACGAACTCTCGCGTGGAGAAGTGGCTCTCAAGTCACTGCGCGACCCCGCCACCGCTCAACGCAGTTTGCCCCTGGCTTCGGCTGGTGAATGGGCAACCGAGCTGCTCAACGCATAATCTCGCCTTCGTCTGAAAGCATTCATCATGGCCAAGAACCTCGACCTCGAAGAACAAGAACAACTCGACCAGCTGAAAGCATTCTGGGCCCGCTATGGCAGCCTGATTCTGCTGACGGTGGCGCTGGCCCTCGGCACCTTTGCCGGTTGGTCGTTCTACAAGAACTGGAAATCGGGCCAGGAGGCCAAGGCCGGCGCGCTGTTCGACGACCTGGAAACCGCGGTCAAGGCGGGCGACGTCGACAAGACCACGCGTGTCTTCAGCGACATGCGCGACCACTTCCCGCGCACCGCCTACGCCGAACAATCGGCATTGCTGGCCGGCAAGCTGCAGGCCGACAAAGGCAAGGCCGAGGCGGCGGTTGCCACCCTGACCTGGGCCGCTGAACATGCGAGCGACACCGAGTACCGCACCATGGCGCGTTTGCGCCTGGCCGGCATCGCGCTCGACCAGAAAAAGTACGACGACGCGCTCAAGCTGCTCGCCGCTGCCGACGCCCAGGAGTTCGTGGGCCTGGTGGCCGATCGCCGCGGCGACGTGCTGCTGGCCCAAGGCAAGAAGGACGAGGCCAAAGTCGCCTACCTGCAAGCCTGGAAAGCTCTTGATCCTTCGGTCGAGTACCGCGTGATCACCGAGTCCAAACTCACTGCACTGGGCGCCTCGCCGAGCGAAGAGCCTGCAAAGGCTGCGCCATGACCACAGGGCTGCGCGTGCCAGGGGTGCGCTCGGGTCTCTCCCAGGTTCTGGTCTGGGGCTGTGGGCTCGGCTTGGCCGTGCTAGCGGGTTGCGCCAGTGTGGACAAACCCGATCCCACACCCTTGCAGACGCTCACACCCACGGTGGCAGTCCGTCAGGTCTGGACCCAGCGCGTGGGCAGCGTGGACTTTCCTCTCGCTGTCGCCGTCAATGACAACAGCTTCACCGTCGCGAGCGATGACGGCACCGTGGTCAAGCTTCGCGCCGACACCGGTGCAGAGCTCTGGCGCACCTCGGTCGATGCGAAGCTGTCCGCTGGCGTGGGCAGCGACGGCCGCGTCTCGGCAGTCGTCACCCGCAACAACGAACTCATCGCGCTCGACGGTGCAACGGTGTCCTGGCGTGTGCAGTTGCCCTCGCGTGTCGTGAGCGCGCCGTTGGTGGCAGGTGAACGTGTGTTCGTCGTCGCCACCGACCGCACCGTGTGGGCCTTCGACGCTTTCGACGGCCGCAAGCTCTGGACGCTGCAGAAACCGGGTGACCCGCTCACCTTGTCGCAGGCCGGTGTGCTCATTCCGTTCAAGGACACCTTGCTCGTGGGGCAGGGCGCGCGACTCAACGGCCTGGATCCGCTGGTCGGCACGGTGCGCTGGGAGGTCACGCTGGCCTCTCCGCGGGGCACCAACGAGGTGGAGCGTCTGGCCGATCTGGTCGGGCCTGCTGCACGTGTGGGGCCCATGGTGTGCAGCCGCGCTTTCCAGGCCGCGGTGGCATGTCTGAGCGCCGAAGGCGGCAGCCTGCTCTGGACCCGTCCAGCCGGCGGCACGGTCGGTGTGGGTGCCGACGAGAAGGTGGTGATCGGCGCTGACGGCAGTGACAGGGTCACCGCTTGGCGCACCTCCGACGGCAGCGTCGCCTGGACCAACGAGACCTTGCTGTACCGCAATCTGTCGGCACCCCTGGTGACCGAGCAACGCGCGGTGATCGGCGACCTCGAAGGCATGGTGCACTGGCTGTCCCGTGAAGACGGCAGCGCGCTGTCTCGTTTGCCCACCGACAACAGCGCCATTCGCGTGGCGCCGGTGGTGTCTGGACGCACCACCCTGGTCGTCACGAGCGAGGGCGGCCTGTTCGCTTTCCGTCCGGAATGACACATCGCCTGTTCCTGCCCGCGCAAGCGAGCTTCTTTTTTCCAAGCTGTCGATCGGCGCGCTGCGCCATCGCTGCATTTCAGCAGGCTCAGGCATGAAACCCGTCATCGCCGTGGTCGGTCGACCCAACGTCGGCAAATCCACGCTGTTCAATCGCATGACCAAGAGCCGCGACGCCATCGTCGCGGACTTCTCCGGCCTCACCCGCGACCGCCACTATGGTGACGGCCGCATCGGCGACCGCGAGTTCATCGTCGTGGACACCGGCGGCTTCGAGCCCGACAGTTCCACCGGCATCGTCAAGGAAATGGCCAAGCAAACGCGCCAGGCCGTTGCCGAGGCCGATGCGGTCGTGTTCGTGGTCGATATCCGCGCCGGCCTGTCCGCACAAGACCATGACATCGCGCGCTACCTGCGTTCGGTCAACAAGAAGGTCTTCATCGCCGCCAACAAGGCCGAAGGCATGACCGAGTCTCCGCTGCTGGGTGAGTTCTACGAACTCGGCATGGGCGAGCCGCATCCGATTTCCGCCGCACACGGGCAGGGCATCCGCAGTCTGCTCGATGCCTGCCTGGCCGACTTCCCCTTCGAAGAAGCCACGGACGACGAACCGGTCGAGAACTCGCCCATCAAGCTGGCGGTGGCGGGGCGCCCGAACGTGGGCAAGTCCACGCTCATCAACACCTGGCTGGGCGAAGAGCGTTTGGTGGCCTTTGACATGCCCGGCACGACGCGGGATGCCATCACGATCCCGTTCGAGCGCCACGGGCAGAAGTTCGAGCTGATCGACACCGCCGGGCTGCGCCGCAAGGGCCGCGTGTTCGAGGCGATCGAAAAATTCTCGGTGGTCAAGACGCTGCAGGCCATTGCCGACGCCAACGTCGTGCTCTTGCTGCTCGATGCCACGCAAGGCGTGACCGAACAGGACGCCCACATCGCCGGCTACATCCTCGAGAGCGGCCGTGCCGTGGTGCTGGCCGTCAACAAGTGGGATGCCATCGACGACTACCAGCGCGAAACCATCGAACGCCAGATCGCCCAGCGGCTGGCGTTTCTGAAGTTCGCGCCGGTGCTGCGCATTTCGGCCATCAAACGCCAGGGCCTGGGCCCGGTGTGGCAAGGCATTGCCGATGCCCATGCCTCGGCCAACCGCAAGATGACCACGCCGGTGCTCACGCGCCTGCTGCAAGAGGCGGTGGAGCTGCAAACGCCCAAGCGGGCGGGTGCGTTCCGCCCCAAGCTGCGTTATGCCCACCAGGGCGGCATGAACCCGCCGCTCATCATCATCCACGGCAATTCGCTCGAACACGTCACCGAAGCCTACAAGCGCTATCTCGAAGGGCGTTTCCGCGATCACTTCAAGCTCGTGGGCACGCCGCTTCGCATTCAATTGCGGTCGTCGGCCAATCCGTTTGCCGACAAGGATTGAAAAAACCACAACGGGATTCCTTGTCCCGCGCTGCCCTTTTACCGCATTGCCGTGGTGCGCCGCACCACTGTGTTAATGTGCCTTCTTCCTCCATTTTTCAAACACGGAGCATATCGTGAGCAACAAAGGCCAACTTCTGCAGGACCCCTTCCTGAACCTCCTCCGCAAGGAGCACGTTCCGGTGTCCATCTACCTCGTGAACGGCATCAAATTGCAGGGCCAGATCGAGTCGTTCGACCAGTACGTCGTGTTGCTGCGCAACACCGTCACGCAGATGGTCTACAAACACGCGATTTCCACCGTCGTTCCCGGCCGCGCCGTGAACTTCAGCACGGCCGAAACCCCTGAGCAAGCCTGAGCGCGGCGGCTTTGCCGAGGCACCACGCACCTTGACCGACGAGGCTGACCTCCCGCGCGCCATCCTGGTGGGTGTCGATTTCGGCGGAAAGTCGCCGTTCGACGCCTCGCTGGATGAACTCGCCCTGCTGGCCGAGTCGGCAGGTGACCGACCGGTGGCGCGGGTGACCTGCCGGCGCAAGGCACCCGATCCGGCGTTGTTCGTCGGATCGGGCAAAGCCGATGAAATCAAGGCGTTGGTCGAAGGCCACCGTGCCGAGGCTGTGCTGTTCGACCAGGCCTTGTCGCCTGCACAGCAGCGCAACCTTGAGCGCCACCTGGGGGTGGCGGTCGCCGACCGCACCATGCTCATCCTCGAGATCTTCGCCGCCCGCGCGCAGAGCCACGAGGGCAAGCTGCAGGTCGAGCTCGCTCGCCTGCAGTACCTGTCCACCCGCCTTGTGCGCCGCTGGAGCCACCTGGAACGCCAGCGTGGCGGCATTGGTGCGCGCGGCGGCCCGGGTGAAGCCCAGATCGAACTCGACCGCCGGATGATCGGCGAGCGCATCAAGTCGGTCAAAGAGCGGCTGGTCAAGGTCAAGCGCCAACGTGGCACCCAGCGGCGTTCGCGCGAGCGCAGCGGCACCTTCCGCATCTCGCTGGTGGGCTACACCAACGCGGGCAAGTCCACGCTGTTCAACGCGCTGGTGAAAGCCAAGACGTACGCGGCCGACCAGCTGTTTGCCACGCTCGACACCACCACGCGCCAGCTGTATCTCGAAGAAGCCGCCAAGTCGGTGTCTCTGTCCGACACCGTGGGCTTCATCCGCGACCTGCCGCACAAGCTGGTCGATGCCTTTGAGGCGACCCTGCAAGAGGCGACCGACGCCGACCTGCTGCTGCACGTGGTCGATGCCGCAAGCCCCGTGCTTGACGAGCAGATCGCCGAGGTCGAGCGGGTGCTGCGTGAAATCGGCGCGGCCGACATTCCCCAGGTGCTGGTCTACAACAAGGCCGACCAGCTCGATGAATCGCGTCGCCCCCTGGCCGTCACGGATGTTCTCGAACTCGACGGCGGTGTGCGGGTGCAGCGCGTCTTCCTGAGCGCGCTCACCGGGGAAGGGGTTTCGGAGCTACGCCGCATTTTGGCCGCCGCCGTTGCGGGAACCTTACAGTCTGACTTGAACTCCCTGGAGTTGTCCTCCACATTGTTGTCGCAAGGGGTCGATGCCGACGAGTCTGCCGCCCCGGGCGGACCGCAGGCCGAACCCGACCTCACGTTGTCGCCTGGCGAGCCCGCTGAACCAGCGGATGCGCCAGAGCTTCCAGATTCCACTCTTTCACTCACACCATGACCATGAGCCGATCTTCCTCCACGCCTGGCGGCTTTGCCGCCCGGCTGAACGACCTGGCTGCAGCCGTGGGCACGCTTGTGGGCGGCCTGGGCCGTGCCGCATGGCATCGTGTCGCCGGGCGTCCTCGCCCTATTTTCAACACCGGCGGGGGGCGCGGTGACGGGCCGCCCGACATGGAAGAGATGTGGCGTGACTTCAACCGGCGACTCAGCAGCCTGTTCGGTGGCGGCGGACAACGGCCTTCAGGCCCCGGCAATGGCGGCAACTACCAGCCCGACATGAAAAATGCAGGCGTGGGCATTGGTCTCATCGCCGGCGTGGTCGTGCTCATCTGGGCTGGCAGCGGTTTTTTCATCGTGCAGGAAGGTGAGCGCGCAGTCATCACGTCGTTCGGCAAGGTGACGGGCTCGGCCGATGCCGGCTTCAACTGGCGCTTTCCTTACCCCTTCCAGGCCCACGAAACGGTGCGCTTCACGCAGCTCCAGACCGTTGAAATCGGACGCAACACCGTGGTGGCCGCCACGGGTCTGCGAGAGTCGTCGATGCTGACGAAGGACCAGAACATCGTCGACATTCGCTTCACGGTGCAATACCGTCTGAAGGATGCCAGCGCTTTCCTGTTCGAAAACCGCGCTCCGGCAGAAGCCGTGATCCAGGCCTCTGAATCGGCCGTGCGCGAGATCGTCGGACGCAGCACGATGGACGCAGTGCTCTACGAGCAGCGCGATGCGATCGCCATCAGCCTGCGCCAGTCGGTGCAAGAGCAGCTTGATACCCTCAAGACAGGCATTGACGTGGTGAGCGTGAACGTGGGCAGCGTGCAACCGCCTGAGCAGGTCCAGGCCGCTTTCGATGATGCCGTCAAGGCCAAGGCCGACCTTGAAACCTTCAAGAACCAGGGGCAGTCCTATGCCAACGAGGTGATCCAGAGTGCCCAAGGGCCTGCTGCGGCCTTGAAATCGCAGGCCGAAGGCTACAAGGAGCGGGTTGTGGCGACGGCGGAGGGCGATGCGCAGCGCTTTTCGCAGGTGCTCACCGAGTACCAGAAGGCGCCCTCTGTCACGCGCGAGCGCATGTACATCGATGCCATGCGCCAGGTCTACACCAATGTCACCAAGGTGATGGTCGACAGCAAGAGCAATTCCAACATGCTCTACCTTCCGCTCGACAAGCTCATCCAGCAAAATGCAGCGCCAGCGGCGACCCCTGCGCCCGCTCCAGCCCCCGAGACCGCTGCACCCGCAGCGCCTGCTCCCTCCCCGGTCGACCCCCGCTCGCGTGACACCCTGCGCGGCCGTGACCGCGATGCCCGCTGAGTCCCGGTAGAAAGAAGATCATGAATCGCATCATTCTGTTCGTTGTCGCGCTGATCGCTGCGCTGATGTTGTTGTCATCAACCTTGTACATCGTTGACCAGCGGCAGGTCGCTGTGGTGTATGCACTGGGCGAGATCAAGGAAGTCATCACCACGCCAGGCCTCAAGTTCAAGTTGCCGCCGCCGTTTCAAAACGTCGTCATCCTTGACCGTCGCATCCAGACCTTGGACAGCCCAGCCACGAGCGGCGCCATCTTCACCGCGGAAAAGAACAGCCTCGTGATCGACTGGCTGGTCAAGTGGCGCCTCAAGGATGCCAAGACCTTCATCCGCAACAATGGCGTCGAGATTCGCAACCTGGAGACGCGCCTGAGCCCCAAGGTGCAGGCATTCTTCAACGATGAGGTGACCAAGCGCAGGGTGGACCAGATGCTCGACAAGGAGCGTGATGTCGTCACGCAACTCGTTCGCAAGCGTCTGGAAGCCGAAGCGGCCGGCTTCGGAATCGAAATCCTGGACGTGCGCATCAAGCGCGTCGATTTCGCAGCGGCCATCACGAGCTCTGTGTACAAGCGCATGATTTCCGAACGCGAGCGTGTCGCCAATGAGCTGCGTTCCAAGGGGAAGGCCGAAGGCTTCGCCATCCGTGCTGACGCCGACCGCCAGCGCGAAGTGATCCTGGCGAATGCCTACCGCGATGCTCAGAAGGTGATGGGTGAGGGCGATGCGCAGGCCTCAGCCTTCTATGCGGAAGCCTTTGGAAAGGACCGCGACTTCGCTCAGTTCTACCGAAGCCTCGAGGCTTACAAGGACAGCTTCCGGAGCAAGTCCGACGTGATGGTCGTCGACCCGGACAGCGAGTTCTTCAAGGCCATGCGTGGCAGTTCTGGCGGGTCCAGCGGCAAGAAGTGATCTAGTGGCCGCTCGCCTTGAGAGCGAGCGGCCTGATCGCTCCAGTTCGGCATGCCCCTCGCTTTCGGCGAAGAATTCCGCGTACTGGACAAGGTGAGCGGCCAGCCTGACTCAGTGCCAGGCGCTCACCACCATCGTGCTCCCGGTATCGGCGATGGGGTGCTCTCCCAGCGCCCATGCCCTGTTTGAGCCATTTTCGACGGTCCCGCACGATTCGATCCGACGGTACGTTGTTGATTTTCCGATGTCCGGGTCACACCCCGGTACAATCTCTTTTTTAATCCCCCGGTCATTTCACATGTCGTCTGCTTGGCTCCTGCCCGAGCACATCGCTGACGTCCTGCCTGCGCAGGCACGACGCATCGAAGAACTCCGTCGCGATCTGCTCGACGGGGCACGTGCCTACGGTTTCGAATTGGTGATGCCACCGCTGCTCGAGCACCTCGACTCGCTGCTGTCCGGCACCGGTCGTGAACTCGACCTCAAGACGTTCAAGCTGGTCGACCAGCTCAGCGGCCGCACGCTCGGCGTGCGTGCCGACACCACGTCCCAGGTGGCCCGCATTGATGCCCACCTGCTCAATCGCCAGGGTGTCACGCGCTTGTGCTACTGCGGCCCGGTGCTCCACACGCTGCCCGAGGGCCTGCATGGCACCCGTGAGCCCCTGCAGTTCGGCGCCGAAATCTATGGCCACGCTGGCCTGGAGGCCGATCTGGAGGTGCTCGAAGTCGCGCTCGATGCGCTGCAGCGCGCCGGTGTGACCGGCATCACGCTCGATCTGGGTGATGCCCGCATCGTGCGCGGCTTGCTGGCCGATGTCTCGCTCGACCTCGATACCCGCGCGCAGGTCTATGCCGCGCTGGCTGCGAAAGATCACTCGGCACTCGATGCCGTTTCCAACGCCTTCCCGGCTGAAACACGCACGGGCTTGCTGGCGCTGCTGCGCTTGTACGGCAGCGAAGAGGTGCTCGATGTCGCGTCCACGCAATTGCCACGTCGCGGCCTCGTGACAGCCGCGCTCAGCGACCTGCGTTGGCTGGCACAGCACCTGCGCCTTGCCTACCCGCAGGTCAACATCGGCTTCGACTTGGCCGACCTGAGCGGCTATGCGTACTACAGCGGCCCGCGCTTCGCCATCTACGCCTCGGCCTCCACCGATGCCGTGGTGCGGGGTGGCCGTTACGACGAGATCGGCGCCGTGTTCGGCCGCAATCGTCCTGCGGTCGGCTTCAGCGCCGACTTGAAGCAGCTGGTCGACCTGGCTCCTGTGCGCACCATGCGCCCGGCCGTTCGCGCGCCCTGGGGCGAAGACGCTGCCTTGCGCAGCGCCGTTCGCGAACTGCGGGCGCAAGGTGAACAGGTCGTGTGCATGCTGCCGGGCCATGGTCACGAAGCAGAAGAATTCGAATGCGACCGAGAGTTGGTTGCACAGAACGGCCAATGGATTGTGCGCGCCCTTTGAGGCGGCACGTCCGGCGGTGTTAATTTCTACGTAGCGGAACTCCAAGACATGCAACAGAAACGCACGGGCCACAACGTGGTCGTGGTCGGCACCCAGTGGGGTGATGAAGGCAAGGGCAAGGTCGTCGATTGGCTGACCGACCATGCACAGGCAGTGGTGCGCTTCCAAGGCGGCCACAACGCCGGCCACACGCTGGTCATCAAGGGCGTGAAGACTGCCTTGCAGCTGATTCCTTCGGGCATCATGCGCGACGGCGTGGCCTGCTACATCGGCAACGGTGTGGTGGTCGATCCGACCCACTTGCTGTCCGAGATCGAGCGCCTGGAGGCCATCGGCGTGGAAGTGCGCTCGCGCTTGTTCATCAGCGAATCGTGCCCGCTCATCCTGCCGTTCCACGTGGAGGTCGACAAGGCCCGCGAGGCGCTGCGCGAGACCAGCGGCGCAGGCAAGATCGGCACCACGGGCAAGGGCATCGGCCCGGCCTACGAAGACAAGGTGGCTCGCCGCGCACTGCGCGTGCAAGACCTGAAGCACCCTGAGCGTTTCGCCAAGAAGCTGCGTGAGCTGCTCGAGCTGCACAACTTCGCGCTCTCCGGTTACCTCAAGAGCAAGCCGCTCGAGTTTCAACCGATCTTCGATCTGGCCATGAAGGTGGCCGAGCAGTTGAAGCCCATGCTGTGCGATGTCGGCTACACGCTGCACACCGCCCACAAGCAAGGCGCCAACATCCTGTTCGAAGGTGCACAAGGCACGCTGCTCGACATCGACCACGGCACCTATCCGTATGTCACGTCCAGCAATTGCGTGGCGGGCAACGCGGCCGCCGGTGCGGGCGTGGGCCCGGACCTGCTGCACTACATCCTCGGCATCACCAAGGCCTACACCACGCGTGTGGGCAGCGGCCCGTTCCCGACCGAACTCGACATGGACACCGCGGGCACCGTGGGTCACCACCTGTCCACCGTGGGCCAGGAGCGAGGCACCGTCACCGGCCGTCCGCGCCGTTGCGGCTGGCTCGATGCCGCGCTGCTGAAGCGCTCCATCATCATCAACGGCATCTCGGGTCTGTGCATCACCAAGCTCGACGTGCTGGATGGTCTCACCGACATCAATGTCTGCGTGGGCTACGAGCTCCATGGCAAGCGCATCGACATCCTGCCGCTTGATGCCGACGAGATCGAGGCCTGCAAGCCAATCTACGAAGTGTTCCCGGGTTGGACCGAAAAGACCGCCGGCATCACGGTGTGGGACCAGTTGCCGATCAACGCGCGCAACTACCTCAACCGCGTGCAGGAGTTCATCGGCGCTCCGATCGCCATGGTCTCCACAGGGCCCGACCGCGATCACACCATCCTGCTGCGTCACCCGTACCAGGCCTGACCTTCAAGGACCTCTCGAATGCTGACCGACGACGGTAAACACCTTTACGTCTCCTGGGACGAATACCACATGCTGATCGAGCGCCTGGCGCTCAAGGTCGATGCATCCGGCTGGCAGTTCGATCAGATCCTGTGTCTGGCTCGGGGTGGTCTGCGACCGGGCGACGTGTTGTCGCGTGTGTTCGACAAGCCGCTGGGCATCATGTCGACGAGCTCGTACCGGGCGGATGCTGGCACCATCCAGGGCCGTCTCGACCTCGCCAAGTACATCACGCTGCCCAAGGGTGAGCTGGCTGGCCGTGTGCTGCTGGTCGATGACCTGGCCGACTCCGGCGTGACGCTGCGAGCCGTGGTCGAACGCTTGCGCGGCATGCCGGCCATCAGCGAGTTGCGCTCCGCCGTCATCTGGACCAAGGGCGTGTCGAGCTACACGCCCGACTACTACGTTGAACTGCTGCCCACAAGCCCATGGATTCATCAGCCGTTTGAAGAGTACGACGAACTTCGCCCCGACGGGTTGGCGAAAAAGTTTGCGATTTGACCAAACGTGGAAATAATGGGGTCCAGCATGCTGCAGGATCTCCTTATGAGCTTGTCGACGGATCGGGTGGCTCGAACCACTCCTTGGCTGGTGCCTTCAAGGTGCCGTGCCAGCCGTCAGCATTTTTCGGCCCGGCACTTCGTTGCCGAGGCTTCTCCAGGCGGTTGTGGCCGGGCGTTTCGCTCGCCCGGACCTGTCAGGGCGACAGCGGCCTGCACTGCGTGGCCGTCGGTCTTCATGGGAATGAGGACCACCCGTTGATCGCCGCACTGAACCACATCATGACAGTGAGTCCAGACCGGTCTGGTCGGCCGGGCGCTCACACACCCATGCGAGGTGGCGTGTGTGGTTCATCGATTGTTTTTCCATCCCGGCTTGTGCAGCCTTCGTCCGTCGGGCGAAGGGTGAACGTGCAGGTCGGGTCTGTGTGGCCGCAGTGCATCTCGTGTGATGGGTCGCGCTGCGTTTTCAAACCCTCTGTTTTCATTTTTTCAACCCATCCCGGTGCCGGCGTGCACTGGGTGCCAGAACACCGTTGCCTGCCGCTCGATGCGGTTGGGTGTCGTGCCTCGCGGGCCAGGGCAGTTGCTGCCTGGTCGCGTGGTGCGCACTCGGCGCTCACCGAGCGCACGACTTTCACAAAGGCGACGCGCAAGACAAAAAGGCCTGCACTTTCGTGCAGGCCTTTTATGTGTTTTGGTGCCCAGGAGAGGACTCGAACCTCCACGGAGTTACCCGCTAGTACCTGAAACTAGTGCGTCTACCAATTCCGCCACCTGGGCTTTCAGATCAGCTTTGGATTCTATCATCAAAAAGACAAATACGCCAACAACTTCTTCGACAACTGCAGACCTCCTGACGGAAGTCGAAGGCACGGTGCAAGGCCACCGTGATGGCCACGGTTTCGTCGTGCGCGACGATCGCCAAGGCGACCTCTATCTCTCACCGCAGGAAATGCGCGCGGTGCTGCACCGCGACCGCATCAAGGCGCGTGTGGTCCGCTTCGACCGCAAGGGGCGCCCAGAAGGGCGCGTGGTCGAAATCCTCGAGCGCCGCAAGGCGCCCATCATTGGCCGCCTGCTGCATGAAAGCGGCGTCTGGCTCGTCGCGCCTGAAGACAAGCGCTACGGTCAGGACATCATGATCCCGAAGAACGCCATCGCCAACGCGACGGTGGGGCAGGTCGTGGCCATCGAACTCACCGAGCCGCCGTCGCTCTACTCGCAGCCCATGGGTCGGGTGACCGAGGTGCTGGGCGAGATCGATGATCCCGGCATGGAGATCGAGATCGCCGTGCGCAAGTACGAGGTGCCGCATCAGTTCTCGCAGGAAACGCTGGCCCAGGCCGCCAAGCTGCCCGACAAGATCCGTCCGGTGGACCGCAAGGACCGCATCGACCTCACCGACGTGCCGCTCGTCACCATCGACGGTGAAGACGCGCGCGACTTCGACGACGCGGTGTATTGCGAGCCCATCAAGACGGGCCGCGGTAAGGCAGCGTTTGAAGGCTGGCGCCTGGTGGTGGCCATTGCCGACGTGAGCCACTACGTGAAGCCCGGCGAGCCCATCGACAAGGACGCTTACGAGCGTGCCACTTCGGTGTACTTCCCGCGGCGTGTGATTCCCATGCTGCCCGAGAAGCTCTCCAACGGCCTGTGTTCGCTCAACCCCAACGAGGACCGTCTGGCGATGGTGTGCGACATGCTCATCTCGGCCAACGGCGAGATTCATGCGTACCAGTTCTTCCCCGCAGTCATCTGTTCGCATGCGCGCTTCACCTACACCGAAGTGGCTGCCATCCTGGGCAACACCCGCGGCCCTGAGGCCGCGCGCCGCAAAGACCTCGTGCCTCAGCTGCTCGATCTGCACGAGGTCTACCGGGCCTTGCTCAAAGAGCGGGCCAAGCGTGGCGCGGTCGATTTCGAAACGACTGAAACGCAGATCGTGTGTGATGAAAACGGACGCATCGAAAAGATCGTTCCGCGCACCCGCACCGAAGCGCACAAGCTGATCGAGGAGGCCATGCTCGCGGCCAACGTGTGCTCGGCCGATTTCATCGCGCAGGCCAAACACCCGTCGCTGTACCGCGTGCATGAAGGCCCGACCCCCGAGAAGAAGACGCTGCTGCAGAACTACCTGCGCGGCCTCGGTTTGGGCTTGAGCATCAGCGAGAACCCGAAGCCTGGCGAGTACCAGGTCATCGCGGCAGCCACGAAAGACCGCGCCGACGCGCAGCAGATCCACACCATGCTGTTGCGCTCGATGCAGCAGGCCATCTACACCGGCACCAATGCCGGACACTTCGGCCTGGCCTACGAGGCCTACACGCACTTCACGAGTCCGATCCGGCGCTATCCCGATCTGCTCGTGCACCGCGTGATCAAGGCCTTGTTGCAGACGAAGCGCTACAGCCTCATCAACGGCTCCACCGACACTGCCGCCAGGTCCAAGAAGGGCGCGGGCGTTGAAGAAGAGCGTTGGGAGGCCACGGGCGCACACTGCAGTGCCAACGAGCGCCGTGCCGACGAAGCATCGCGCGATGTTGAAGCCTGGCTCAAGTGCCGCTACATGCGCGAGCATCTCGGCGAGGAGTTCGGCGGCACGGTGAGCTCGGTCACGAGCTTCGGCCTGTTCGTGACGCTTGATTCGCTGTACGTCGAAGGTCTGATCCACATCACCGAGCTCGGTGGCGAGTACTTCCGCTTCGATGAAGTTCGCCAGGAGCTGCGTGGCGAACGCAGTGGCATTCGTTACACCGTGGGTGCGCGTGTGCGGGTGCAAGTCGGTCGCGTGGACCTCGACGGTCGCAAGATCGACTTCCGCATGGTGCACGAGGGCGAAGAAGCCGGCGTGCCGCCGAAGAGCGGTGGCGGTGGAGGGGGGCGCCGAGACAAGAACGGCACGAAGGGCGGCAACGACCGCTTGGCGCGGCAGCAGCAGGCTGCTGCCGCCGTTGCAGCAGCTGAGCCGGTGTCGCCTGAGGCTGAGCTGGCTGCGGTGCAGGAGCTCGACCGGGCAGCCAAGGCCTCGACCAAGTCGGCGAGCAAGCGCGCCAAGGGTGGGCGAGGCCACGGTGGCGGGGGCCAGCAGGCCGCGCCTGCCAGTGGTGCTGCGCCGCATCCGGTGCGCGCGGCCAAGTCCGCTGCACGCAAGTCCGGTGGCGCTGCGGCGGGCAAGACCTCGCGTCGCCGTTAAGCAGGCATCGATCGGGCATTCGGCATGAATGCCTGATGCCGCCTGCGCATCACGCCGTCCTCAGGCTTTCTGCCTGTGGACGGCGTTTTTCATGGCGCGGCGTCTGGGCTCAGCGGCTGCCGGCCACGTTTCGCTGGAGGGCATGCATCTGCTCGATCAGGTCGTTGGCCCGCAGCGGCGTGCTGGCCGTGAGGTCAGCGGCGTGCCCGTGCCACCACGTGCTTGCACAGGCGGCGTCGAACCCAGCTGAGGCCGCGCGTGCGGCCGTGCGAAGACCGTGGGCCGAGGGGCTCGATGACCATGCGCCACCAATCCAGCCAGCGAGCACGTCGCCCGTGCCCGCCGTGGCCAGGGCCGCGTTGCCGGTGGGGTTGAGACAGGGCAGGCCATCGGGCCGCGCGATCACGCTGCCCGAGCCCTTGAGCACGACCACGGCGCCAAACCGATCGGCCAGCCACTGGGCCGCGGTGAGGCGGTCGGCCTGCACGTCGTGTGTCGATAGCTTGAGCAGGCGCGCCGCTTCGAGCGGGTGAGGGGTGAGCACGGTTTCGAGGCCGCGCCCGCGCCTTGCGATGAGCAACGCCTGCAGCGAGGTGTCAGTGCTGAGTGCATTGAGCGCGTCGGCATCCAGCACCAGGCGCGTGGCCGCGCTGAGCAGGCGGGGCAGGGCATCGCGCACCGCTTCGCCACCGCCGCATCCCGCCACGACAGTGGTGTGCTTCAACGCAGTGCCGCTGTCTCGCCACCAATGCCGGCGGAACATCAGCTCGGGCCGGGTGGGATCGAGCGACGGTGCGTCGGTGTCGAGCAAGTCCACGTAGATGCGACCTGCGCCGGCTGCATGGGCGGCTCGGGCGGCCAGCAGTGCAGCGCCGGTCATGCCAGGGGCACCGCCGACGACCGCAACGTCGCCGAAGCTGCCCTTGTGCTGGGCATGGCTGCGCCCAGGGCCGCCCTGCGGCGATGGCGACAACACCGCACGGGGGGCTGCCGATGCGCCGTCCACGGCCAGGTCGTCGAACCACACCTCGCCGCTCGCGTCACGGCCCGACGCGGTGAACAGCCCCGGTTTGAGCGTCAGCAACGACAGCGTGTGCGAGGCATCGACCGCGCATTCACCAGTAGGCTGGCCTGTGTCGGCGTTGAGGCCGGAGGGCAGGTCGACGGCCAGCACCGCACACGGTTGGCGATTGAGCACGCCGATGAGCGTGGCCAGCACGCCCGCTGGCGGTCGCGTGCCGCCCAGGCCCAGCAGCGCATCGATGGCCAGGTCGTGAGAGGCCAGCGTGGGGGCATCGGCGGGTGAAACGATGGTCACCCCTGCCTGGCAAGCGCGGGCCCAGGCTGCGGCGGCATCGGGCGGAAAGCTGGCCGGCACACCCGCCAGGCTCACGCTCACCGCGAGCCCCATCTCATGAAGGCGCACGGCGGCCTCCAGTCCGTCACCTCCGTTGTTGCCAGGCCCCACGGCCACCCAGGCCCGTTCGGCGTGCGGTGCGATGGCTCGGGCCAGTTGCGCAATGCCTGCCCCGGCGCGCTGCATCAGCGCGAACTTGGGCAGGCCCTGTAGGGCCTGTCGCTCCAGCGTGCGGGTGGCCGCGGCGCTGTGAAGCGGCCAGGCCATGGCGGAGTGATAGGACGGGCGATGCAGCATGGCGGGTGTCCGGAATGCGTGGCGGTTGGTTTCAGTGGCGCAGGCGCTCGATGCCCAGGCCTTCGGTGTCGATGCCGGGCGCGCGGCCGGCGAGCTGATTGGCGAGCACCCGCGCGGAGCCGCAGGCCATGGCCCAGCCCGCGTCACCATGGCCCAGGTTGAGCCATACGCCCGGCACGCCGCTGGCGCCCATGACGGGCGGCCCGTCGGGCAGCATCGGGCGGGCACCTTTCCAGCGCTGCGCCTGGCTCAGGCGGCCGGCGCCTGGGAACCAGTCGTCGAGCACCTTGTACAGCAGAGCCAGTTCGTCGCGATCGCGGCTCTGGGCCGTGCCGCCGAGTTGAAAGCCGCCTGACACCCGCATGCGCGAGCCCAGGCGCGAGATCACCACCTGATGCCGCTGATCGGTCACCCCCGAACGCGGCCCGAGGTCGGGGTGGGCTTCGTGGTGGCGGATCGGCGTGGTGACCGAGTAACCGTGCACCGCCGCGAGTGGCAGCTGCAGGCCCAGCGGCGCCATGAGAGAGGGCGAGCCCAGGGCAGCGCACACCAGCACGGCATCGAAGCTTTCGGTTTCGGGCCCGTTGAGGGGTTCAGTGACCTGAAAGCCCACGGTGCGTGCCGTCTCGGTGTGCGAGGCGAGCAGGCTGGTGTCGTCGTGCGGTTGGTGCAGAAAGGTCACTTTCGGGTGACGTCCGGGTTCGATGCCGAGCACGTTCGAGTGAAAACGGAACACCGCGCCGCGTTCTTCGGCGTCTGCGCGCAACAGCATGGCGAACTGCCTGCAATTGCCCACCTCCTCGTGAGCGAAATGAACGCCGCCATGCAACTCTGTGGCGGGGTTCAGGCCCGGTTCGGCTGCGAGGCACGAGGCCGCGTCCAGCGTGTTGAAGCGCACGCCCTGGTCATGCAGCATCGACAGCGTGGGGGCCATGGACGCGCTGTCTGCGGCTGAGCGCCAGAGCACGAGGTGGCCGTCTGCCCGCTCGTAGTCGAGTTTCAGGCTGGCCGTGACCTCGTGAAGGCGTTCGCGGCTGAACTGCACCAGGCGCTGCATGCGAGCCCGATTGGCTCGGTGTGCGGGCGCCGCGCAGGCGCGCCACCAGCGCCACAGCCAACCCGGCGAGGCCGAGGTGGGGCCGCCGAGCGACAGCCTGAGCATCGGGTGGCGGCCGAACAGGCTGCGCAGCAACTGGCCGGGGCGGCCTGGCGCCGCCCACGGCGTGAGGGTGGCGGGGCTGATGAGGCCGGCGTGCGCGAAGCTCGCTTCCACGGCCACGCTGCTGCGGCGTTCGAACACAGTGACATGGTGGCCGTCGGCCGCGAGTTCGCGGGCCGAGGTGACGCCGATCACGCCGGCTCCGATCACGGCAATGCGCATCAGATGCCCCCTGCAGAAGGACACGAAGCACGCACTGAGGCCGGGATGATCGAGCGTGGCTCGGCGCCACACAGCCGTCGGGTCACGAAAAACGAGAAAGAGGAGCGAAGAGGCATCGTGCGGCGAAGAAGTGTCTGGTGAGGGAGGTCAGGCGGAGCGCCTGGCGCAGCCGATACGAGGAAAGAGGCAACCGGAAGAAGGGAAGACAAAACAAGGAGATGTTGACCAGCGAAACCTGCTGCATCCTGACGGAGCACACTCAAACCCGAGTCTGGAACGCGGATGTGGCCTCAGCCGTGCTACACTCTACGGGTTTATCTGAGGGTGATTCATGTTGAACCACCCCGGTAGACAAATCGCGAATCCGGTCAACAAAGGTGTTGCGACAGTTTGATTTTGCAGTGTGCTTCGGCGCAATGCATCAAAAATAACCGTTGCGATTCAGACTGGATTCTAGAACCAACCTTTTGGAGTTCACATGGCAGTCACTATGCGCGAGATGCTGGAAGCCGGCGTCCACTTCGGTCACCAAACCCGCTTCTGGAACCCGAAGATGGCCCCGTACATCTACGGCCATCGCAACAAGATTCACATCATCAACCTCGAGAAGACGCAGCCGCTCTTCAACGACGCGATGAAGTTCATTCGCCAGCTGGCAGCACGCCGCGGCACCATCCTCATGATCGGCACCAAGCGCCAAGCGCGCGAAGTCATCGCCGCTGAAGCTCAGCGCGCTGGCATGCCTTACGTCGACCAGCGCTGGTTGGGCGGCATGATGACCAACTTCAAGACGGTCAAGGGTTCGCTGAAGAAGCTGAAGGACATGCAGGCTCAAGTCGAAGCCGGCACCGAAATCCGCATCAAGAAAGAAGCGCTGATGTTCCAGCGCGATCTGGCCAAGCTCGAGAAAGACATCGGCGGCATCCAGAACATGAATGCCCTGCCTGATGCCATGTTCGTGATCGACGTCGGCTACCACAAGATCGCTGTGCTCGAAGCCAAGAAGCTCGGCATTCCCGTGATCGGTGTGGTCGACTCGAACCACTCGCCAGAAGGCATCGACTACGTCATTCCAGGCAACGACGACTCCTCCAAGGCTGTGGCGCTGTACGCCAAGGCCGTGGCTGACGCCGTCCTTGAAGGCAAGGCCAACGCGACGAACGAAGTCGTGCAAGCCGTTGCTGCCGAAGGCGACGAATTCGTGGAAGTCAACGAAGCCGCTTGAAGGCACACGCCTCCGCCCGCCTGAAAAGGCGAGCACAGAAAGGGGCTGCTTCAGCCCCTTTTTTTCAACCCAGCTGATTCAACAGTGCGCGCCCCCACGTGGCAGCGCACCGATTTAACGGAGATTTTTATGACCGCTATCACTGCAAGCATGGTCGCTGAACTGCGCGCCAAGACCGACGCTCCGATGATGGAGTGCAAGAAGGCACTGACGGAAGCCGCTGGCGACCTGGAAAAAGCCGAAGAGCTGCTGCGCGTCAAGCTCGGCACCAAGGCAGGCAAGGCCGCATCGCGCGTGACCGCTGAAGGCGTGGTTGCAGCATCGGTCAACGGCGCCATCGGCGCGCTGGTCGAGATCAACTGCGAAACCGACTTCGTGTCGAAGAACGACGACTTCCTCGCTTTCTCGAAGTCCGTCGCCGAACTGATCGCTGCACACA
>JBEGTX010000011.1:0-10593 GCA_041179165.1 Pseudomonadota bacterium
ACGCTGCATCCCTGAAGCGCCTCCGCCTTCAAATGCCTGCCGGCGTTTCTCACCTCCTTGTTTCTGCCTCGCTCTGCATTGCGCATGGTCTCCCTTGCGCACAGTTGCGCGCGCGAAGGTCTAGAGCGAAGCGCATTGCCCCACGCCCGCGGATCTGGCTCTGCCAGGCCACCAGGCGGGCCTTGCAGGCCGCGCTGAGCTGAAGCTCAGCCCTTCGCCAGGCATGAGCAGTCCACTGGACTGTTCAAGTCCGGGCTCAGCCCCCTTGGGGGGCAGGACCGAAGGGACGTGGGGGCGTTCGTGGGCACATCGATTGCCATAGGAGGTCTGCGTCCGCGTGGACGTGCACTCTCACTGCAGGAACCCCATGGCACCGCGCAAACTCACTTCACCCGCTTCAACCCCATCGCCTTCCAAGACGGCGGCCGTGCCCAGCAACCCGATCGAATCGACCGGCTCGGTGCTGAGCACCATGTCGGGCCCGTCGACGGCCACCCTCACACCGGCCGATGCCGAGCGCTTCGACACCGAGCCCCAGGAGCGCCTGGCCGACAAGATCGCCGGCACCGAGGCCTTGGCCCGTGCCGTACCGTTCAATCCGCTGAAGGCACAAGAGCACGGTCTCGCGAACGGTCACGAACCTTCTACAGGGCAGCCGGTCAAGGCGCACGACCCCGGTGTCGGCGGCAGCACGATCACCGAAGACACGGTGTCGGCCAAGCTGGGCGAGGGCGTTGTTGCGCCAGGCTCCAACCCCACCAACGACCCGCTCGACCGGGTGCGGGTGGACGCGACCGGCCAGGTGCTCACCACCAACCAGGGCGTGCCGGTGAGCGACAACCAGAACTCGCTCAAGGCGGGCCTTCGCGGCCCCACCCCACTCGAAGACTTCGTGCTGCGCGAGAAGCTCACCCACTTCGACCACGAGCGCATTCCCGAGCGTGTGGTGCACGCCCGCGGTTCGGCGGCCCATGGCTACTTCGAGGCCTACGAATCGCTGGCCGACGTCACCCGTGCGGCCCCCTTCACCGAAGCCGGCAAGCGCACGCCGGTGTTCGTGCGCTTTTCCACCGTGGCCGGTGAGCGCGGCTCGGCCGACACCGTGCGCGATGCCCGCGGCTTTGCCGTCAAGTTTTACACCGACGAAGGCAATTGGGACTTGGTGGGCAACAACATCCCGGTGTTCTTCATCCAGGACGCGATGAAGTTCCCCGACCTCGTGCATGCGTTGAAACCTGAGCCGCACCATGCGATGCCGCAAGCTTCGAGCGCGCACGACACGCTCTGGGACTTCGTCTCGCTCATGCCCGAGTCGGCGCACATGCTGCTGTGGGTGATGTCCGACCGCGCCATTCCGCGCAGCTACCGCATGATGCAGGGCTTCGGCGTACACACCTTCCGGCTCATCAATGCGCAAGGCGAGTCGGTGTTCTGCAAGTTCCACTGGACGCCGCTCGCCGGCACGCATTCGCTCGCCTGGGACGAGGCCGTCAAGATTGCCGGCGCCGATGCCGACTTCCACCGCCGTGACCTGTGGGAGGCCATCGAAGCGGGTGAGTTTCCGACCTGGGAGCTCGGCCTGCAGATCTTCAGTGAGGTGCAGGCCGATGGCTTCAGCTTCGACGTGCTCGACGCCACCAAGCTCGTGCCCGAAGAGCTCGTGCCCATCCGGCCTGTGGGGCGCATGGTCCTCAACCGCAACCCCGACAACTTCTTTGCCGAAACCGAGCAGGTGGCTTTTTGCACGGCGCACGTGGTGCCGGGCATCGACTTCTCCAACGATCCCTTGCTGCAAGGGCGCATCCACTCCTACGTCGACACGCAGCTGAGCCGGCTCGGGGGCCCGAACTTCCACGAGATCCCCATCAACGCGCCCGTCGCCAAGGTGTTCAACAACCAGCGCGATGGCATGCACCGTCAGGCGGTGGTTCGCGGGCGGGTGTCGTATGAGCCCAACTCGCTGGGCGGGGGCTGCCCGTTCCAGGCAGGCAAGGCCGGCTTCGTGTCCTTCCCTGAACCGGTGGCGCAAGACAAGGTGCGTGGCAAGCCTGAACGTTTTGCCGACCACTACTCGCAGGCCCAGCTGTTCTGGCGCAGCCAGACGCCGACTGAAAAGGCGCACATCGCCAGTGCGTTCCGCTTCGAGCTCACACGGGTGCAGACCCAGGCGGTGCGTGAGCGCGTGGTGTCGGTGCTGGTGAACATCGATGCGGATCTCGCGCGCTCGGTGGCGGATGGCCTGGGCATCGAGGTGCCGCCGGCCCAGCCGCGTGCATTGGCCAAGGCCGTGCAGTCCGAGGTCGATGTGTCGCCGGGGCTGTCGCTGATGTCATATCCCGGCGAGGAAGGTCCGCGCACTCGGCGCGTGGCCCTGCTCGTGGCCGATGGGGCAGACAGCCCGAGCCTGCGTGCAGCGCACACGGCCCTGATTAAGGCGGGCGCTGTGCCGCGTTTCGTGGGCGTGCGGCTCGGCGTCGTGCGTCCGGATGCGGGCGACCCCATCCACGTGGAGGTGACGCTGGAAACCGCGCCATCGGCCGTGTGGGACGCCGTGGTGATCTGCGATGGCAGCAAGGCCGTGGCTCAGCTGGGCCAGTGGGGCCAAGTGCACGAGTTCCTGAAAGACCAGTACCGTCACTGCAAGCCCATCCTGGCCTTGGGCGGCGCCGCGGCCCTGATCGCGAAGGTCGGCATTCCAACCGAGCTGCCCGACGGGTCGGCCGATGGCGGTCTCTTTCTTGCTGCACCTCCTGCGCAGGGCGATCCCGCGCTGGTGGCCGACGCCGATTCGGTGCAGGCCTTCATTGGCGCGTTGGGTCGCCACCGCGAGTTCGGCCGCGAGACCGATCCGCCGCGCGTTTGAGCGCAGCCCGACGCCGCCCTTGTCATCGAGGAGTCTTCCATGAACGCACCGCCGCTGTCTTCAGGTCCTGCTGCATTGCCTGACAAGCCGCTGCCTTGTCGAGGAATCGGTGCGGTAGTGGGTGCACCGATGGGGGCGGTGACAGCCGTGCTGCTCGGGCTCGACGCCACAGCGCCGTCCACCCACGGGCCGATGCTCGCGCCCATCTGGTTGTGCGGCGCGTTCATCGGCGCGTGTTGCGGTTATGCGCTGGGCGCGCTCATCGGCTGGGAACTCAGCGCCGATCCTCTGCGCGGCGCGGGGCTGCGGGGCGAGCGCCGGTTGTTGCCGCGCGTGGCAGAGGTGCCGCTGACCGAAGCCGACATGCCCTGATCGCAGGAAAAAACGCGGCCGGCAGCGGCCGCGCTTCGGCTTCAACCCTTCTTGGCGGGCAGCTTCTTCGCGACGTTCAGGTGCTCGCGCAGCGTGGGCAACGTCGTGGTGGCGAAGTTCTTCAACTCGGCATCCTTGGCGTCCCGACTGGCTTTCTCGAACAGGGCGATGTCGGCCGTGTGGTCGTGAATGCCGACCGTGTTGACGAACTCCCGATCGAAGGCCGCACCCGATTCGAGCTTGGCGAGCTTGTCGATCACCTTTTGCTTGTCGGCCGATGGCGCTATCGGCAGCGTGGCGTCGCGCATGCCGACGATCTGCTTGAGCTTGTCGTTGGCAGCGGTGTGGTGGTCTATCAGCATCATGGCGTACGACTTCACGGCGGGGTCCGAGGCCTTGTCGACCGCCAGCTTGGCGATGGCCACTTCGTACAGCCCCGCGCCAGTGGCCTTCTCGATGAAGCTCCGGTCGGCCGCCGCGAGTGCTTCGGTGCTGGGCGTGGTGCCTGTGGAGCCGGCTGCCGTGGGGTTGGTGTTGATGGTCTGCTCCGGCGAGGCCATGCCGCCGGGCGCCGTGCCGGGCAG
Source organism: Pseudomonadota bacterium (assembly GCA_041179165.1). GTDB lineage: Bacteria > Pseudomonadota > Gammaproteobacteria > Burkholderiales > Burkholderiaceae_C > Rhizobacter. The sequence continues at coordinate 3,820 of JBEGTX010000011.1, forward strand.
CGTGCTGCTGTCGGCTGTGGTGGTGGGCATGGCGCCTGGTGCACTGGCCGTGTCCATGGTGCCGGGCAGGCCGCCTGGGTTGCTCGGTGTGACGGTGTCGCTCGGGCGCGAGTCTGTCGTGCCCGAGTTGCTGGCGGTGGTCTCGTTGTTCCCGCGATCGCAGGCGGCGAGCGACAGCAGAGCGGCTGCCAGCAGGGTGGACTTGAATGCAGCATGGGTCTTGTTCATGGTGTCTCCTTGAGGGGTGAAGGGAAAGACCGATCGGAACCAGGTGGACGCCGATGCGGGGTGAGTCAACAACTCAGTGCGACAGCGCGCCGAACTGCGAGATCGATTGCAGCCGGGCGCGCAGGGGCAGCGTCTGCTGGTGCGACTTGCGCAGCGACTGGAACTGCCGCTCGATGAGCCCGCGCAAGGACTCAGGCAAGCCGTCGTCATCGAGCACGTCGCGGTAGCGCTCGATGGCTTCCGATTCCACACGCTCGCAGTGGTCCAGCACGGCTTCGTCGCCGAAGCCGGCCAGCACGTTCTCGAGCTCGGCCCAGCGCCGCTTGGCGCCAGCGGAGACTTCGGCGCTTTGTTCGATGCGCCCGCCGTACTGAATCAGGAAGGTCTGCAGCTCGGCCGCGGCCCGCTGGCAGCCGCCGGCGCGGATCATGAAAAGAATGCTCAGCTCGGCGGAATCGAGCAGGCGCGCACCGATGGTGAATCCATGTTCACCATCCTTGCAGGTCTCGATCAGGTCGTTGAGCGTGTCGACGGTGTCTTGGGAGGTCATGGGCAACTCCTTGAAAAACGCGAAGTCAATCGCAAGGGCGAGGCCTGCCGGTGGAAGGCGTCGTGACGTTGAACGTTATCCTTGGCAGTTGGCGTGCCTGGGCAGGTTCGTTCCAGGTGTTATTTCGGGTTTCCCCTGCCCCCAGAATCGTTCCCTCGGGGCGTCTTCTCGCATTCGTCTCCCCCACTGGCACCGCCATCCGCTGATGACCCCACCGCCATCTCTGACTCTTGAGCCACCTGGCTGCAGGGCCTTCGATTCCCTTCGCTTGATGGTCGTCGGCCTGGGCCCCGTGGGCTTGGCGATGGCGGCTGGGCTGGCCGAGCTGGGTCACCAGGTCGTGGCACTCGATGAGGACGAAGCCCGCGTGCAAGCGCTGCAGGCCGGTCGGCTGCCATTTTTCGAGCCCGACCTGGAGCCCTTGATCACGGCAGGGCTCACCGCCTCGCGGCTGCGTTTCACCCGCCTGCTGGACGATGCCCTCGAGCTCACCGATGCGGTTTTTCTCGCCGTGGGCACGCCGGCCTTGGCCCATGGAGCCACTGACCTGACCGCGCTGCACCGCGTCGCTGACGCGGTGGCCGATGCGCTGACCCACGACACGATGCTGGTGATCAAGTCCACCGTGCCGGTGGGCACGGCCGAGCGGCTGAGGGAGCGTGTGGCGGCGCGTCTCGCGCAGCGCGGTCTGGTGTGCACAGTGCCTGTGGTGAGCAATCCCGAGTTCCTGCGGGAAGGCTCGGCCGTGCACGACGTGCGCTCTCCCGACCGGCTCCTGGCCGGCGTGGGCAGCGAGTCCGAGGCAGCGCTGCTGCGGCGCATTTATGCGCCCCTCCTGGCGCGGGGGGTGCCTCTGCTCATCATGGACACCCGAAGCGCCGAACTCGCCAAGTACGCCGCCAACGCCATGTTGGCGGCACGTATCAGCCTCATGAACGAGATGGCATCGCTGGCCGATGCCACCGGTGCCGACATCGAGGCTGTGCGGCAGGCCCTGGGCCTCGACCACCGCATCGGATCAGCATTTCTGCAGGCGGGCGCAGGCTTTGGCGGGTCGTGTTTTCCCAAGGACCTGAGCGCGCTGCAGCAACTGGCGGCCGCAAAGGGCGTCCAGGTTCCAGTGATCGATGGGGTGGTGCAGACCAACACGCGGCAAAAGCAGCTGACCGTGGAGCGGCTCTTCGAGCAGCCGGGAGGCCGAGCCGCGTGGCGTGGCCGTCATGTGGCCGTGTGGGGGCTGGCGTTCAAGCCGCACACCGATGACGTGCGAGAGGCACCGTCGCTGACGGTGATCCGCCTGCTGATCGAAGCCGGCTGCACCGTGGCCGCCCATGACCCCGTGGCCAATGCCAACGCCGCCCGGGCGCTGGGCAACTTGCCCGGCGTGCGGTTCGGCGACGATGCGCTGGCGGTGCTCCCCGACGCGGATGCGTTGCTGCTGTTGACCGAGTGGCCGGTGTTTCAGTCGGTGCTGCCTGCCGACGCGGCCCGACTCATGCGGGGTCGCGTGGTGATCGATGGCCGCAATGTGCTCGATGCGGGGCGGTGGGCTGCCGAGGGGTTGGCGGTGCGGCGCATCGGGCGGCCCGATGTGGCGGCGCAGCCGCGCGCCTGAGCGCGCCCGCCATGGGGTGTGAGCGGGTCAGCCCGGCGCCCACCCGCACAGCACTACCAGGGCCACGCGGGCCCCGGGCTCGTCGGGCAGCAGCCAGTGGCGCACGGTGTCGTCGTGGTAGGCCGCATAGGGCAGGCCCACCATGCCGGCCTGGGCCATGCACAGCAGCAGGTTCTGCACGTGCATGCCGACCTCGATGAGCGCGAAGCGCCCACCTCGTTCTCCGTATTTCACGGTGCTGCGCTCGCTCGAAACGGTGAGCACCACGGCCAACGCCGGGCGGCCCTCGATGCCCCGGCCCAGCATGTCGGCGCAGTCGTGCCAGGCCGGTGCCATGCCGAGCCGCGTGAAGGCGTGCGCCTCCGGGTGGTAGCCGAGCACCCGGCCCTCGTCTTCGCCATCCACCTGAAAGGCCATGCCGAAAAGATCGACCGGGTACTTGCCTCCGCCCGATGCCAGACCGCGGTGGTGGGTCTCATGGCTGCGAAAGCCTTCGAAGAGCTGCGACAGGTCATGGCGGCCGAAGCTGCGTTCAGCGAAGGCGCGTTGGCTGGCGCGCGGCCAGCGTCGGTTGAGTTGATCCGTGTCGGCGTCGTCCAGCTGGATGTCGACGTCGGGCTGCGCGCGCCAGGCCGGTGGGTGGTAGCTCGCCGCGTCGACCAGGATGCGGCGCTCCAACTGCTGCGCGGTGTGCGGGTTGAGTTTGCTGTTGTGCCAGAACAGCTCGAACAAGGGCGCGTGGGTGTCCATGCGTGAAGGTGGGAGCTATCCCAGAGGATGGGGGAACGGATTCGGAAAAGCTTGCGTCGCGCGGGCCATGCCGGGGTATCGCCATGCGGTGTCGTGCAGCCTGCCGCCGAGGTAGGGCCAGCGCTCGTCGCCATGCAGTTGCGACAGGTCGGGCGACAGCACCCGCACCACATGCAGTCCGGTCTGCGCCACGTCGCAGGGTGTGAGGTCGCGGTAATAGAGGCGAACGCTCTGGCTTGCGAGCCACTCGGCAGCGCGCGTGAGCCGGGGGCCGGGGGCGAGCGACGTCAGGCCGAGCGACACGCTCAACGGTGTGTCGGTGAGCAGTGTGGGCGAGCGTGGTGGGTGGTTCCACATCGGCACCCGCTCCCACGCCTCAGGATGCTGGGTGTAGTAGACCGCGTGCTGCTCGAAGGACGAGGGCAGCCCCGTGAGTAGGCCCTTTCCATCGAGGTGGTCGGCAAACACGATGCCTTGCATCCACTCGCGCCAGGCCTTGTCGAAGGCCTCGGCGGCGGTGGCGCGGCAGGCCACACCAAAGGCCGCACGGCGCTGGCCGTTGCGCGGCATGGTGCCTGCCACGGCGATGACGGAGAACGGGCTCCACTGCGGCGTGAGGTCGAACACACGCAGCTCGCCGCGGCGCTGTCCCACCTCGCGTTGGGCCTCGGCCGGCGGCAGGCGCTCAGGGGGCTGCAGCGCATGGAGCCAGCAGGCCGCCAGCGCATCGCGCTCGATGACCTCGAAGAGGCCGCTCCACAAGGCGCTGATGGCGTCGCCATGGGCGGCGAGCCCCGTGGACACCGATGCGAGGCAGGCCTCGCCTTGGCGCGGCCCCAGGCCGATCAGCTCCTGCGGCACCCAGGCCGGTGCATGGTCGGTGAGGCGAAACACCTGACCCATCAGGCCGCTGTGCACGGTGGGCCACGGGTACTCGGGATCCGCCTGCTGTGCGGCGCTGAACTGGGCAAACTCGGCCAGGTGCAGCACGGTGTGGCCCGTGAGCTCGGTCAGCGGCCTGACCTCGAAATTGAGCGTGGCCGCGGCATACCGCTCGAGCGCCTCGGCCACCGCGACAGTGGCCGCCATGGCCGCGCTGTTCGCCATGCCACCCGAGGTGGTTTGCCAGGGGTAGGCGGGGTCGGCCGCGACCGACGCATGGAAGTGCCCGCCGATCTCGCAGGCGGTTGAGGGCAAGGGCTGGCAGGGCAGCACCAGCCCGCTGCGCAGCGTGGCCGCCCGGGCAACCAGGGCGTCGGCCAGGCGGGCGTGTTTCAGCGCAGCACCACGAGCATCCACAAGAATGCCTCGCCAATGACCAGTGCGGGGAACAGCAGCAACAGCAGGGCCAGCAGCCGACGTGTGATCGAGTTGTTGCGGTGTGCCGCGAAGCGCAGCGCCCACCACATCAGGCCGAGCAGGCCGACACCCACGGCCAGGGCCAGCACACCGCCTTCTCTCACACGGGAGCCTTCGATCAGGACGCTGAACCAGCCGAGGAGGGCCAGAAACAAGGCGGCCGGCAGCAAGGCGGCGATCGTCAGGCGTGCCGCGCGCGGATCGACCGGCGCGCCCGCAGTGGAGGAACTGGCCGGGGCGGTGCGGCGGTCCGCCGGGCCCGGCTCGAGCTCCGGGGCCCGGCTTGCCATGCGAGACGACAAGACCCCGACCACCACGGCGCTCACCACGCAGGAACTCGTGCTGGTGCAGGTGGAGCAGTTGGCGCCGCCTGAAGCCAGGCGTTGGGCCGCATGGCCGCGGCGGGTGTCGAACGGATTGGGTGCGCGCAGCATGGTGCCTCTCAGAACATCTTGTGCAGGCCGAGCACCGTCCACACGATCATCTCGATGATCATGACGAAGAGCGCGATCCAGCTGGTGACGATGGAGCGCCCCACGAACAGCCCCGTCATCGACACGCGCCGCGACACGATCACGATCAGGCCGATGAAGAGCACGGGCACGAGAAACCACAGCCACGGCATCACGAGGGCCAGCAGCGGTGGCAACAGAAAGATGAGGCCGGCCAGCACCACCGTGCCCTGGTGCCGCGACGACACCGAACTGAAGGCCGGCACGGTGTCAGGCGGCAGTGCCGGCGGCTTTGCATTCGGATCGGGCGAGGGCGGCCCCAGCCGCAGGGCGAGCCTGGCCGACAGCGCGGACGACATCAGCACGGTCGCCACACAGCTGGAGCTCGAAGAAGTGGTCGACGTGCAGTCGTTGCCACCCCGCGCCACCAGGTGAGCAGGAAGCGCGTGGCGGCCTTCGAGGGGATTGCTGAGTCGTTTCATGGCGAGTCCTCAGAAGGCAATTCGGCCGTCGGCGGGTGTGCCCTGCTGGCACACCGGGCACCACGGCAGCAGGAACACCGGGTGCAGGTGGGTCTCCCAGGTCGTGAGCGACAGCGACCACGCATGCTGCACAAGCGCCGGCATGCTGCGCCGGTTGGCGAAGGTCTGCAGGTGCTCGGCCACCAGCGAGGCCACGAGCACGGCGCGCGACCCCATCGCGGGTTCGGGGGCTGGCGGCGGGTCGCCCCACAGGTGGTTCATGCGCCCGGCCAGGCAGCCGAGACACGCCGTCTGGCCCTTGACCACGAAAGGCCCGAGCACCACGGTTTCATGGTGCGACAGGTCGACCAGCAGGTGCGGCCCGGCGAGCTGGGCGGCGCGATCGGAGGTTTCGACGAGCGAGGCGTTGGTGCGCACGACCAGCGTGATGTCGGCGGAGGCACTGGCATCGGTCTCGGCCGAGGTGTCGAGCGACCAGGCGTGTGAGGTTGGTGCACCGGCGGCGTTGTGGCGCGGTGTGTCGGCGGCCCGCGCCAGCGCCTCGGAAAACGGCAGGCTGGGTGCGCCGGCCCAGCGCAGCGCCACCTGCAAGTGCGCAGTCGGTTCGGCCGTCGGGCGGTACAGGGCTCCGAGCGTGAGCAGTTTGTCGAGCAGGGCGGTGTTGGCGTTTTCTTCAGCCCCTGTTGTCGACCGCGCGGCAGGACCGGCGATCGAGCCGGTGTTCCAGGATGCCTCGAAGCGGTCGATGGCCTCACCTGTCAGTTCATCGAGCAGGTAGGTGGCGTCGAGGCCGCCACTCAGGAACAGCTGGCCGTCGACACGCTGAAGGCGCCAAGCAGGGTGAATGTGGAGGGGTGGGATCAAGAGGTCACGCGGGGGCATGCTCGTGGCACAAGAGGATCGAGCGCCGCAGCGGCAGTCAGCGCGCGAGCACTTCAGCAGGCACGATCGGGATGACGGCCTTGGCCGGTGGTGCCAGTGGCTCGGGTGCAGCCACCCAATGGTCGTTGATCAGCAGCTCGTGCGGGCCGAACTGCGATTTGTAGGCCATCTTGTTGCTCTCCTGGATCCAGTAGCCCAGGTACATGTGGCGCAGCTTGAGCAGGCGGGTCTGCTCGATCTGCCACATCACGTTGAAGGTGCCGTAGCTGGTGCGCTCTTCGGGCTCGTAGAAGGTGTAGACCGCTGACAGGCCGTCGTTGAGGATGTCGAGGATGGACACCATCTTCAGCGCGCCCAGCGTGCCGTCGGTCGACGGCTCGCGAAACTCGACCAGCCGTGAGTTGACGCGGCTTTGCAGCAGGAACTGGGTGTACTGGTCGACCGAGTCGTTGTCCA
>JBEGTX010000012.1:0-2605 GCA_041179165.1 Pseudomonadota bacterium
CGCGTTTGCCGGCACCGGGTCCGATGTCGATGATGTGGTCGGCGCGGCGGATGGTGTCTTCGTCGTGCTCCACCACCACCAGCGTGTTGCCCTTGTCGCTCAGGTTCTGCAGCGCGTTGAGCAACACCTGGTTGTCGCGCGGGTGCAGGCCGATGGTGGGCTCGTCGAGCACGTAGCACACGCCCTGCAGGTTGCTGCCGAGCTGGGCCGCCAGGCGGATGCGCTGTGCCTCGCCACCGCTGAGTGTGGGCGCTGCCCGGTCGAGCGTGAGGTAGCCGAGGCCCACTTCTTCAAGGAACTCCAGGCGGTTGCGGATCTCGGTGATGACGTCTCGGGCGATCTCGGCATCACGCCCGCGCAGCTCGAGCGACTCGACCCACTTGCGGCAATCTGCCACGGACCACTGCGCCACCCATGCGATCGAATGGGATTCGAAGGTGACCGCGCGCGACGCCAGGTTCAAACGTGTACCGGCGCAGTCAGCACACGGCTCATCGATGACGCCGTCGACCTCAGTCTCTTCAGACGGGAAGCTCTGCTCGCGGCCCTTGTTGTCGTCGTGCTTGACCGAATCGTCGAAGGCCTTGCGCTGATCGCGTGTGAGTGCCAGGCCCGTGCCCACGCAGGTGCCGCACCAGCCGTGTTTGCTGTTGTAGCTGAACATGCGCGGATCGAGTTCGGCATAGCTGGTGCCGCAGGTGGGACACGCGCGCTTGGTGGAGAACACCTTCACCTGCCCGACCTTGCGGGTCGGCGTGCCGGCCAGCATGGCGCCCTTCAGGCCGTCGAGCGGTGTGAGCAGGTGCATCACGCCCTTGCCCAGGTCGAGGGCCTGCTGCAGCATCGTGCGCAAGGCCGATTCATTGTCGGCGGACACGACCAGGTCGCCCACGGGCAGCTCCAGCGTGTGTTCCTTGAAGCGGTCGAGGCGCGGCCACGGGTCGACCTTCAGGAACTCGCCGTCCACCCGCAGGTGCGTGTGGCCGCGCGCCTTGGCCCACTTAGCGAGGTCGGTGTACACACCCTTGCGGTTGACGACCAGCGGCGCCAGCAGACCGATGTGCTCGCCCTTGTGGTCGCGCAGAATCTGCGCGGCAATGCTCTCGGCGCTCTGCGGTTTCACCGGCGAGCCATCGTTCACGCAATGCTGGATACCGAGCTTCACGTACAGCAGGCGCAGGAAGTGCCACACCTCGGTGGTCGTGGCCACCGTGCTCTTGCGGCCGCCACGGCTCAGGCGCTGCTCGATGGCCACCGTGGGCGGTATGCCATACACCGCATCCACCTCAGGCCGGCCCGCCGGCTGCACGATGCTGCGTGCATAGGCGTTGAGCGACTCCAGATAGCGGCGCTGGCCCTCATTGAAAAGAATGTCGAAAGCCAAGGTGGATTTGCCTGAACCCGACACACCGGTCACCACGCTGAACTTGCCGCGCGGGATGCTCACGTCGAGCGACTTCAGGTTGTGCTCGCGCGCATTGACGATGCGGATGAAGTTGTCGTCTTCGCGCTGGGCGGCACGCGCCTCGCGCATCACCTGCTGCAGCGGACGCCCCTCTTCCACCGTGTGGCCGTTGAGCCCCATGGTCCGGTCGTAGTCGGCCAGCGCGCGGCCCGTGTGCGAGGTGGGGTGCTGCTTCACGTCTTCCGGCGTGCCGGTGCACACCACCCAGCCGCCTGCGTCGCCGCCTTCGGGGCCGAGGTCGACCAGCCAATCGGCCGCGCGGATCACGTCGAGGTTGTGCTCGATCACCACCAGCGAGTGGCCGGCATCGAGCAGCTTGCGGAACGAGCGCATCAGCTTGGCGATGTCGTCGAAGTGCAGGCCGGTGGTCGGCTCGTCGAACATGAAGAGCGTGCCTTTCTTGGCGACCGGCTGGCGGCTGGCCGTGGCGCTTTGCGCGGCCTCGGCCAGGAAGCCCGCGAGCTTGAGCCGCTGCGCTTCGCCACCGCTGAGCGTGGGCACGGGCTGGCCGAGCTTCACGTACTCGAGGCCCACGTCCACGATGGGGGCGAGCACACGCAGCACCTCGCGGTCTTGTGCAAACAGCTGCACCGCTTCGCTCACCGTGAGTTCGAGCACGTCGGCCACGCTGAGCTCTCTCAGCACGTCACCGGGTAGCCGGCGGTCAATCTTCACTTCCAGAATTTCAGCGCGGTAGCGGCGGCCGTCGCAATCGGGGCAACGCAGGTAGACGTCGCTCAGGAACTGCATCTCCACGTGCTCGAAACCCGAGCCGCCACAGGTCGGGCAGCGCCCGTCGCCCGCGTTGAAGCTGAACATGCCGGCGCCGTAACCGCGCTGCGCCGCCAGCGGCGACTGCGCAAAGAGCTTGCGGATTTCATCGAAGGCGCCCACGTAACTCGCCGGGTTGGAGCGCGCGGTTTTGCCGATGGGCGACTGGTCCACGAAGACCGCGTCGCTCAGCCAGTCGGCGCCCAGCAGGGCATCGTGGGCACCCGGGGTTTCGGTGGGTTTGCCGAAATGGCGGGCCAGCGCGGGGAACAGCACGTCTTGCATCAGCGTGGACTTGCCGGAGCCGGACACGCCGGTCACGCAGACCAGGTGCTGCAGGGGGAACTCGACCGTCACATCCTTCAGGTT
>JBEGTX010000013.1:0-5492 GCA_041179165.1 Pseudomonadota bacterium
GGTCGACTCCGTCTGGTTCAACGACCGGCTCTACCTGGGCGGCCAGGAAGGCCTGTGGACGCTGGACGCCAAGCGCAAGAACCTCGTGCCCCTGGACGAAGTGGAGACAAAAGCCCCCAACCCCACCAACAGCGGCCGGCTCGACCTGAGCCCCGATGGCAAGTACCTGCTGACCGCCGGTCCGCACGGCGCCTGCATCAACGACGGCACGGGCTGGACCCGTCTCTTCAACACATTCGACTTCTTGTGAGATCTTTGTAGCAGCAGCGGCGAGATGACGGGGGGCGATTCCAATGCCAACGCGATTCGAGCGAATCGAGCAAGAAGGAATCCAGCCAGACAACGCACGCCACACCGACATCCAAGAAAGACGTCGGCGGCGTGCTGGGCAAGATCAAGGAGGGTGTGGTGGCCATAGAAGGCGCAGCCAAAGCGCCCTACGAGCAGTACGCCACCACCCAAAGCAACTCCTGGATTGGCGACCATTGCCATGGGCTGTGGGTCAAGCCCTCGGCCCAAGCGCCCCACATCGACCACTTCAAAGGGCAAGTTGAGCAGCTCAAGGCCAACCTCGTATCGGGGATCGATGCGGTCCTTCGTCAGGCTGGTGCCAGCATCATGACGGTGGGCTCGAATGCCGTGGTCAGCTATGCGCAGGGCGCGGCTGTTCGGCAAGGCGCGGCCATGGCAAGCCTTGTCGTTCCCGTGGCCGGAGAGATCATCGTGGCGGGCGTGACCATCTTCAACATCGTCGGCGGCATCTGGACGGCAGGCAAAGCCATCCTCGAAGCCAAAGGCAAGGCGATGGAGGCCTACAAGAAGATCGAAGGCATGCAGAAGCAGCTCGGCAAGCTGCAGGACCTGCTCGACGGCAAGATCAGCCTCACCGAGTTGTGGGCGGATGTCATGACGGGGCTCGCATTCGCCAACCCCTGCATGCAAGCCCGGCGCTGCCAGTTGGTCTCATACGGCGGAACCACCTCGGCGCATCAAACCTTGTCGGGGCACGGCTGCTGCCCTGGACAGACGGGGCACCACATGCTGCCCGGAGAAATGTTCGAAGAGTGCGAAGCCTACAAAACCGACACACACAACAAAGCGCCGACGGTTTGTGTGGAAGGGGTGAACAACACGCACGGCAGCCACGGGATGATGCACAGCAAACTGGACTCAATGATGCTTGATCATGTGAGCAAACTTGGAGACAAGATCAGCCTCGACGAAGCCATCGCTGCTGCGGTGAGATCTCACAACGAAACCTTCAAACCCGCTTGCGATCCTCGCTGTCTCACTGAGCAGCTCAAGAGCTATTACAAGAACGTATGCAAGGGGAAGATCAAGCCTCGTGGAGGCAAAGGCACCGACATGGAAAAGCAGATACACGACCCATCAAAGAAATTGGACAAAGAATGAAGCTCGGGAAAAGTGACCATGAGTTGATTTTCAAAGGATTCTTCCTGATTGATTGTGTTGTTCGAAAAAGTACCTCTCTGTACTTTCTCCTTCAACAGAACTACGACTCGGAAACCGACACCCCTCCAAAAGCAACGATTCGAACGCGTGTAGCGAGTTGCTTTGACAGGCCCGACCCAGACAAAGTCTGGGGATATGCAAGTTTGGGCGGAATGCATTACCTCCGAGCCGGCGTCTCCCTCAAACCCAAAGAGCAGTTCGTGGGCGTCTCCATGAACGACCATGTATATGTCTTGGGCGGAGGGGACGACGAATTCGAAGACGATCTGATGGCCCGACGCAACGCGGCGGGCCATCCCGTGGGCTCACGGGGCGGCATCACAAAGTCACGCACCATCGACGGGTGGCTGTGGATCACCGGCTCGGGACGGACCGTGGGTCGTCGAGTTGGCAAGAACCAGTGGGAATGGCACGAGAACATCCCATTCAAAGCCTTGAAGGATGACGGCGGCTTCAACGACATCGACGGCTTTAACGGGACCGACATCTACGCGGCCGGCGGCCACGGGGACATCTGGCACTACGACGGAGCGACGTGGACCCAGTGCCCCTTCCCCAGCAACATGACCCTCGAAGCCATTTGCTGCGCAGGCAACGGCGAGGTCTACATCGGTGCTGAATCGGGCACCGTGTTCAAGGGCCGAGGCAACAAGTGGAAGATGATCTCGCGCGGCAGCATGGCCTTGCCGTTCAAGGACATGGTCTGGCACAACAACCAGGTCTGGTGCACATCGGACTACGGCCTGTGGATCATCGACAAGAACGACAAGGTCGTCGAGGCCGACGTGCCCAGCGAAGTCGCAGCCTGCTCCGGGCATCTGTCGGTCGGCGACGGCGTGATGCTCCTCGCAGGCATCGGCGGTGCAGCCATGCACGATGGCAAGTCGTGGAAGATGATCGTGGACTACAGCCACCTGGATTGAGTTGGGCTGAGTTCACAGGACGTGTGGCATTCGACGGCACATCACTGCGCGACCTTGTCTCACGGTATGCGCAGCGCGTTGCCCTTCATTGCGGTCGCAGTGACGTTGGTGACGAGATCGACTGCCCTTGCCTAGCCCTAGAAACACATGCTCTTTTTCGCCCCATCGGCAACGCCGGTGCAGTAGGCTGTGCGACCATCTTCTTTCTGCTCGACGCCTGACCCATGACCACCCTCACCACCACAGCGACACCCTGGAACTGGATGCTGACCCACACGGGCGTGGCGGTGCCTCGGCCACGTGCCTTGATGGCCGTGCTGCTGTTTCTGGCGTTCTGCACGCTGTGCGGACTGGCGCTGGAGGTGGCCCTGGTTCCCTACTACATCGAGCACCTCGCAACATCGGGATCGATGCCCGATGTCCCCGATCCTGAATCGGCGTTGTGGGGCACACAGATCTCGGGCGCCCTGTTCATCGCCGGCATTTTGGCTGTGATGCTTGGTTTCATGGCGTTCGGACATGCCTGGGCCAGGCGCATGTGGGTCGTCTGCATGCTACTGGGCGTGGTCGCCGTGCCGAACCTGCTGATTGCGATCCTCACGGCGCCCCCGATCGCCATCATGAAGGGCGTGCTGTGCCTGCTCTACCTGATCGGGACCGCGTGCCTGTTCAAGAACACCATCAACCACTGGTTTCGTGCGCTGAATGCGCTGCGCAACGCAGCGCCCGGCGTGGGCCTGGCGCCAGAAGCCGCACCCGCGGTGGATCAGGCCGCTGAACGTGCCGTGCCTGGATCGCGCCCCGTCAGCCTGCTGGCAGGGCTTGCGTTGATGGTGCTGCAGAGCATCGTCATGTCGATGGTCGTGGTCTTGTTTGGACGAGAGCTGTTCACGGCCTTGTACGGCCGCACGATGGCCCTCATATTGCAGACCATGGAGCCCGCCCTGTCCATCGCTTCAGTCCTGGCAACCGTGCTGATGATGGCGCTGGCGCTGCTGGTCGCCCGGGGCTCTGCCGTGGCGCGCTGGATCTGCGTGGCACTCGTGGTCCTCTACGTGTTGATGTCGTTGCCGACGCTGCTCGCGCCGAGCAAGCAGTCGGACATGGCGTTCGGGCTGCTGTTGCTACTGAACGGCGTGTCGCTCTTGAGCATCGTGTTGCTGATGCTGCCCGCATCGTCTCGGTGGATGCGCGGCATGCAGCAGCAGATGGCGGCCTGAGGCGCCCCATGGCAAACCACTCGCCGGCCATGGCGGCCACACGGGCCTCAGACACAGAAGGCGAGGCCTTCCAGTTTCCCGTGCTGCCGCCGCTCATCGCCCGCCATGCCGAAGACGCGGGCTTCTACTGGTCGCAGCTGGACGCGTCGGACCGCTCGACACGGGTGGACTTCGCGCGCTTCACCCATTTCAACCGCCTGCTCGATGCCCACCTCGAGGGCCTTCGCGTGGCCGGCGCTGCGGGAATGACGCCCGCGCTGAGTGCCTTGCAACGGTGGCGCGGCGCGGGCGAAGCCTTTGCCTGCACATGGCTCGTCGCGGCCGGCGGTGCTGCGTCTGGAGAGTCCTCGTTGCTGGCTGAACTGGCAAAGCATGCCGATGTGATGCTGCGGGGCGCGGTGTCCGCGCTGGCCTGGTCGGGTGCCGCTGGCCTGCCATGCATCGGCCGCTGGAGTGCGGCAGAGGCGCCAGCGGCGGGACAGGTGGCCGCACTTCGCGCCGCTGCGCTGCTGCAGGCCATGGGCCTTGCCGCGCTAGCTTCCCCCTTGCCCGAATATTTCCTCAGCGCCCATGCGCCGGTGCGCGCAGCCGCGTGCCGAGTGGCGGCCACCGCCCCCCAATCTGCTGAGCTCATCTCGCTGCTTCGCGCAGCCATGGCCGACCCCGACATGCCTGTGCGCGCTGAAGCCGCACTCGCGCTGGCGCGCTCGCCCGAGCCCCGCGGGGCCACGGCGGTGCTATGGAAATGCGTGGCCGACCAGTCCAGCCTGCACACGCAGGCAACGGGGTGGCTGCGCAAGCAGTCGGCACGCCGGCTGAACCGATGGCTGCGACACCTCGCGTGGTTGGCCCCCTTGGGCCATGTCGATCTGCCGACGCTGTTCGCTCACCTGCCTCCACGTGCCGGGCTGACCTTCGCGTTGCACCATGGCGACCCCGCGCACCTGCCGCAGGTGGTGTCGCTGATGGCCGACCCGGCCACCGCACGCCACGCGGGATGGGTGTGGCAGACGCTGACCGGGGCGGACCTGCTGGCCCACGGCTTGGTGGCCCCCGAGCCTGAGGCAGACCCTGACATACCTGCCGTCACCGAAGCGCTGCTGGATGCGGACCAGGGTCTGCCATTGCCAGACACGGCGGCGGTGCGCCGCTGGCCGATGGCGCTGCCTCACGGTCAACGGGTTCTGATGGGTGCGCCGCTCACGGCCGCGCAAGCCGCCGAAGTGATCAACAGCAACGCACCACAGGCCTTGCGGCACATCGCGGCCACCGCGTTGGGCCATCTGGACGGCCGGCTGCACATCCATGTGCGCGCCCCGGCGGCCCAACAGCGTGACATCCTGAACCAACTCAACAACTTGACTCCCGCATGACCACGCCCCTGCTCGATCCATGGCGCGATGCGGCCGAAATCGCACGTCGTGCTGTGCACCCGCAAGGCCGGCTGGTGATTGCCCTGGGTGCCGAAGGCTGGTGCCAAACCTGCCGGGACCGCAAGCCGGCATTCGAAGGGCTGGCCGCGGCACACGCACAGGGGGCGGGCCCCGACGCCGCGCGTGAGGCGTGGCTCTGGCTCGACCTGGAAGACCACGCCGAATTCCTGGGCGACCACGTACCCGAAGACCTGCCATGGCTGCTGGTGTACCAAGGGGACGCCCTGCAGACCTCGGCCTTGTTCGACCAGGCGGCCATCGACTCACTGAGCGAGCCCGGCCGGCCTGCCGTTGAGCTGGGGCCTGAAGACCCGGGTGTGAGAGCGCTGTTGATCGAAGACAACTGGGCCGCGCGCTAGGAGCCTGTCGGACTTGGAACGTCGAAAGCGAAAATCGGCCCCAGCGAGGACAGTTTTTGCCGGATTTGCAGGCCCATAGCCCCG
>JBEGTX010000014.1:0-10440 GCA_041179165.1 Pseudomonadota bacterium
CTCATCCTCTCCTCCGAACAGCTCTCCGTGATACTTCAGACGTCTCGCAAAGCGCGAGGCTTGACCCAAGCCGATGTTGCCGGTCGACTGGGTGTGAGCCAAAACCGGTTTTCAGAGATAGAACGCAACGTCAGCACACTGACGGTCGACCGCTTGCTGGCACTGGCTCGGGAACTCGGCCTGGAAATTTTGGTGAAGAAGCGCGAGCCCACGCACGTGGAAGGCGGTTCCGAATGGTGACGTTCCCTCATCATGTGTCCGTTCTCTACGCCGGGGGCGTGCTCAGTGCGCATCAGGGGCCAGTTGATCCTCAGACTTTGCCATGAGGTCATCGACCAACCGCCTTCTCCGACTCCTCCAGGCCCGCACCCGCCTGATCATCGCGGTGCTGCTGGCCGTGGCGGTCGGCATGGCGCTGCCCACGGACCTGGTGGGCCACAACGTCACCCGCCTGCTCATCGCGTGGAATACCGGTACCGTGTTCTATGTGGTCATGGCTGCATGGATGATGGCGCACTCCACGCCTCACCACATGTGCGAGCGGGCACCACTGCAGGACGACGGCAAGATGGTCATCCTGGTGCTGGTGATTGCCTCGGCGGCGGCGAGCCTGGCGGCCATTGGCGGAGAGCTGTCGCTGGTCAAGACGATGCAGGGGCCGGAACGTGCCGCCCACCTGGGTCTGACCGGGATGACGGTGCTCTCGTCGTGGGCTTTCATCCAGGTCATGTTCACCTTGCATTACGCCCACGACCACTACCTTGCCGTGGGCCGAGGGCAACCCGCGCCACTGCAATTTCCGGGGGGGAGACCCTGAGCCGGACTACGCCGACTTCTTCTACTTCGCCAGTGTGATCGGCACCTCGGGGCAAACGGCGGACGTGGCCTTCGTGACCAAGCCGCTGCGCCGAGTGGGGGCCGTGCATTGCATCCTGTCCTATCTGTTCAACACCACGCTGCTGGCCTTGATGATCAACATCGGCGCGAGCCTGTTCTGAGTGCCCGGAACGAACAACGCGCGCCCATGAAAAAAGCGCCCCGGGTTGCCCCAGGGCGCTTTGCTTTCAGGTGAATTCGCCGAAGCGGATTACACCGACTTCAGTGCGCAGTTCTTGACGCGGAAGATGTCGAGTGCGAGCTTGGCGGTCATGCGAGCCGTCAGCGCGAAGATCGTTTCTTGCGGGTTCACGCCCAGTGCGGTCGGGAACAGCGACGAGTCATGGATCGACAGGTTCGTCAGCTGGTGGTGACGGCCGTCTTGGTTCGTCACGCCCAGCTTCGGATCTGCCGCCATGCCGCAGCCGCCCATCTGGTGGGCAGAGTTCAGGCGGATCGTGCCGGACGTGAACGCCCAGCTGTCGATGGCCGCTTGCGCTTCAGCGTTGGAGGTGTAGCCGGCTGGGTTGGACAGCTGGTGACCCGTGAACACGCGCGTTGCGCCTGCAGCGAACTGCACTTGCACCATGGTCTTGACCGAACGCTTGAGGGCGTCCAGCACGGCGGGGCTCAGCGGGTAGTCGAGGCCTGGCGAGCCATCGGCACGCAGAACCGCGGTACCGCCCACGGAGTCAGGCGAGAAACCGTCACGAACGAAGGCGATGACCGTGCCGTAGTTCGAGAAGTTGCGCATGACGTCGGCATGGCCTTCGCCCGTGGCCGAGACCGAGTTGCCGACCAGCACAGGGTGCAGCGGAGCCACCTCGAGCTTGTAGCCTGGCGTGCCGGTGAGCGGCACGTTGTCCAGGAAGTGGTCGGAGTACACCGACTGTGGCAGACCCTCATAGGCCTTGACCTGCTGGGCGTAGATGCCGCTGACGGCAGGCGACGGGTGCAGGAAGGTGCGCTTGCCCAAGGTGGCGTGCGGATCAGGGGCGCCGGAGCGCAGCAGCAAGGCTGGGCCGTTGATGGCGCTGGCGGCTTGCACGAAGTGCTTGGCCTTGAAGGTGACGGTCTTGCCGGTTGGGCGCAGGCCCGAGGCGTCGAGCACGTCGCAGATCAGGGACTCGATCTTCGTCTTGGCGGCGTTGAACACGTAAGTCTGAGCACGCAGGCGCGTGTGCAGGCTGGCGCCGAGGGACATGGCCGTTGGCAGCGTGGTCACCAGCATCGATTGCTTGGCGTTGATCGGGCAACCCAGGCCGCAGTAGCCGAGGTTGGCGCAACCGCGCACGTTGGGCGACAGGGTGCCCCACGAGTAGCCGAGCTTCGACAGACCGTTCGACAGGATCTGGTTGTTGGCGTTAGGCACGCCACCCCAAGGGGCGATGCCCAGGCGCTTTTCAACGGCTTGGAACCAAGGTGCCATGCGCGAGCTGGTCAGATCGGCCAGGCCGAAACGACGTTGCCAGTGTTCCAGCACCGGTGCAGGCGTGCGGATGCAGGTGGCCCAGTTGACGGTCGTGCCGCCGCCGACGGTGCGGCCTTGCAGGATGCCGACGCCGCCGTCCACCGTGCGACGGCCCAGGTTTTCCTGGTACATCGCTGGGTAGGCTTCGGATTCCTTCATGTTGAAGTCGGACGAGCTCTTCAGCGGGCCTTCTTCAATCAGCGCAACCTTGATGCCGCTGGCGGTCAGCATTTCAGCGGTGATGCCGCCACCGGCACCGGTGCCGATGATGACCACGTCGGTCGTGATGGTCTGGTTGGCCGTGAGCTTCGACGCGTCGACGATCTTCCAGCCGGCCCTTTTGCCAACAACCCAAGGGTCGGTTGGCTTCTTCGTTGGCACGGGAACGATTTGGGGGATGGTGATGCTCATGCGATTCTCGGAGGTCCTGGGTAGGAAATGGCTGGCCAGTTCACTGGGTTCGAGTAGTGCGCGTTAGGAACGATGCCCATGAACGCGGAGTAGATCGAACGTTGACCGGCGGCGGCGCTCAGGCGGAAGGCATTCAGCAGGCCCGACAGGGCTGCGGCTGGCATGGCTTCCCACGTGGCTGGGAAACCAGGGTTGAAGATTTGCGGACCATTCTTGAGCGTCGTGAACAGACCCACGATGCCGGCTTGGTTGAGTGGGGGATAGTTGCTGACGACTTCGCCAGCGCGTTGAGCGACCAAGGCGATCGTGTTGGCACGGGCGGTCGGGTCGGTCGGCAGGACGCTGTCGCCCAGCACGATCGGGACCCACACACGGAGGATGGCCAGTGAGGCCGCGTCCAGTGCAGAAACCGGCGGGATCACCTGCGCCTGGGCGACGCCCAGGCCGGTGCCCCACAGGGCTCCACCAGCCACACCTGTGACCAGTACTTCTCTTCGATTCATTGTCATTCGTCTACTCCATGGTGGATCGGCGGAGGCCGGATGTCGGATCCCGCCTGTTGAACGTGCGCACGATTTGCACGGCCGTGCAGATGCTAGCCTCTAGAAGTTGATACAGGAGTAAGGAAAAGCCTTAATGGGACATCAAACTAGGGGGTGACATGTCAGCGCGTGCACACCTGTGCAGTTATTTGGCACGCTGCAGGGAAAATGCCATGCTGTCGTCACATCGCCCTGCCATGAATTCGTCTGCCGAACGCTTCCACACCCGACAACGCCTTCGCGAGCGCTACGCGCTGGAGGTGGACAGTGCCGAGCTGTTCCAGCTGGCCAAGCGCCTGGCCCATGGGCAGGGGCGACTGCTGCATCGGCAGAGCCGTTTTGTGGCGCATTGGGCGTTGGAGTACCGGGGCGTCATGTTGCGACTGGTGTTCGACAGCCGGCGCCGTTGCATTCTCACGGCCCTGCCTTGTGATGACAGCGAGGCTTATGCAGCCAGCCGCGCGTCGCGGGCTGCGACACCTCTGGGTGCGTGATCGTCGACCAGGGGGGCTGCCCCTTATCCAAGGGGGTGTGATCTCGGCGCACTGTGGCGCAGAGGTGACAATACGGGTGCGGGTGGCCTGAACGCCCGAGGAGTAGGACCTTCATGAGTGCACTTTTTCGATGGGTCGGTCTGGCCCTTGTCTGCAGCAGCGTGGCCGCCCACGCCGCCCCCGGTGCGGCCCCGGCCGCCAGTGCGATGCCTGCGGACGGCGTGGGGCGCAGTGCAGGCGCCGCCTGCGAGGCCGCCGTGGCCGACAACGTGCGCGAAGTGCGCGGATCGCAGGCACAGGATATTCAATTCATCGGAGAAAAGCGCCGCCTCGCCGCCTCGCCGGAGGATGAGACTGCCGTCAAGGGCGAGGGCCGCTATCGCATGGCCAATGGGGGGCAGATGCCTTTCACCTACCGCTGCGTCTTCAGCGCCAAGACCCAGGCCACGACAGGCGTGGTGTTCAGCGAGACCGGGGTCAATCGCACCCAGGCGGTTGAAAAGCCCTGGCAACCCGACATCGTCAACTTGTCTACCGAGGCCTGCGAGGCGGGCGTGGCAGCGGCGTTGAAGTCGAAGCACCCCCGTGTGGGACGCATCGCCTTCGGATCTGATTCACGCCAGCTGCGCCCTTCGGCCAACGGCGGCACCCGCCTCGAAGGCCAGGGGGGCGTGGAACGTGCCCTGGGCATGAGCTCCATTCCGTTCAGCTACCGCTGCGAGTACGACACACGCACGAGCAAGTTCTTGAGCGCGCAGGTCAACGAATAGGGCCCCCCAGTCGGGCTCCGCCCTCCTGCCCCCCGGGGGGCTGAGCCCGGACTTGAACAGTCCAGTGGACTGTTCATGCCTGGCGAAGGGCTGAGCTTCAGCTCAGCGCGGCCTGCAAGGCCCGCCTGGCGGCCTGGCAGAGCCAGATCCGCGGGCTTTGCTCAACTTAGCCTTCGGCCGCGTTCAAGCGACATCTGAGCTTTGCCTTGAAGGCTCGACGGTCGCTGCCCAGCAGGCGAGGGACTCTGCTCAATCCGCGGTGGGTTCTTCGCCAGAGGCGTATGCGGCCCAGTGCCCCATGCGTTCTGACTTCGTCTGCAGGTAGCGCTCGTTGTGTTCGTTGCGGCCGCCTGCGTGGGGCAGGCGCTCGGTCACCTCGATGCCCAGCGCCTGCAGCGCATCGACCTTGGCCGGGTTGTTGGTGAGCAGCTTCACGCGCTGGACCCCCAAGGCGAAGAGCATGTCGCGTGCGGTGCCGTATTCGCGCGAGTCGTCGGGCAGCCCGAGCAAGCGGTTGGCATCGACCGTGTCGGCCCCGGCCTGCTGCAGCGCGTAGGCCCGGATCTTGTTCACCAGCCCGATGCCGCGGCCTTCCTGGCGCAGATAGAGCAGCACGCCCCGGCCCTCGGCCGCGATGGCCTGCATGGCGGCGTTGAGCTGCGAGCCGCAATCGCACTTGAGGCTGAACAGCGTGTCGCCAGTCAGGCATTCGGAGTGCAGGCGAGTGAGCACCGGCTCCCCGTCGTTCACCACCCCCATCGACAGCGCCGCGTGTTCGTGGCCTTTGTCGTCCACATGGCCGTGCAGCTGAAACTCACCGAGCGCCGTGGGCAGCCAGCAACTGATGAGGCTCGACAGGGCAGGCGTGGGCAGAACGGAGGGCGGATCGGAACGGGCGGTCATGGGACGATGTGCGGGAGATCCAAGGAAAAACAAGGGGCTCGAAGGGCGCCAAAACAAGGGGCTCAACGGGGCGCCAGAACAAGGGTTCGACTGGGCGCCTGTCGACGAGGGCTCCGATGAGCGCCACGGGCGCGTCGGTGGAGCACACCCTCTATTGGACCACCGACTGACCCAAGCCGCGGCAGGCGGTCGCCAAGCCCTTGCGGGCACCCACCTCGGGCGACGCTGAACGCGAGGGCGTTGTTCAGCGTTGCCCTTGCACCGGCCCGGAGCCCTGCGGCCGCCAGCGGCGGAAGATCAGCGAGGTGTTGAGCCCGCCGAACGCGAAATTGTTCGTCATGACCAGGTCGGTGTTCAGGTGGCGCACCGCGCCCTGGATGTAGTCGAGCGGCGCGCAAGCCGGGTCGGGGGTGACCAGGTTCACCGTGGGCGCGAACCAGCCTTCGTTCATCATGCTGATGGTCATCCACGCCTCGAGCGAGCCCGAGGCACCCAGCGTGTGGCCCATGTAGCTCTTGAGGGAGCTGATGGGCGTGCCGCCACCGAACACGCGATGCGTGGCCTCGGCCTCGGCCGGATCGCCCTGGCCTGTGGCCGTGCCGTGGGCGTTGATGTAGCCGATGTCCGAGGGCTGCAGGCCGGCGTCCTCGAGGGCCAATTCCATGGCCCGCGCCATCGTGGCGGGGCTCGGGTTGGTGACATGCTGACCGTCGGAGTTCGTGCCGAAGCCGACCAGTTCGGCGTGCACGGTGGCTCCACGCGCCATGGCGTGTTCGAGCTCTTCGAGCACCAGCGTGCAAGCGCCTTCGCCCAGCACCAGCCCGTCGCGTGTCGACTCGAAAGGCGCGGGGGTCGATGCGGGCTTGTCGTTCTGCGTGCTGGTGGCGAACAAGGTGTCGAACACCGCCGCGTCGGCAGCGTCGAGCTGGTCGGAGCCGCCGGCGAGCATGGCGATCTGCTTGCCGTTCTGGATGCTCTCGAACGCGTAGCCGATGGCCTGGCTGCTCGAGGTGCAGGCACTCGATGTGGTAATGACGCGGCCGCGCACGTCGAGGAAATCGCAGACGCTGAGCGCCGTGGTTTCGGGGACCATGCGGCGGTAGGTGGTGTCCTTGAAACGCGAGGTGTTCTTCAGGTGGATGAGCGAGGCCATGTCGCCGATGGCGGCAGGCTCTCCCATGGACGAGCCATAGGCCACGCCCATTTGCCCGCCGCTCACGATGGCGTGTCCGGTGAGGCCCGCATCGGACAGCGCCAGCTCGCTGGCGCGTGTGGCCATGATGGACAGGCGGCCCATCTGGCGGGTGGCCTCGGGCGTGTAGTTCGCCGGAAGATCAAAAGGCTTGGCGCGAGCGCCCAGCCGCGTGTGCAGGCCTTCGACCACATCCCATTCGGGGATGTAGGCCACCGCATTGCGCATCGACAGCAGGTGCTCGCGCACCGTGGCCCAATCGTGACCCAGCGGGCTGATGGCGCCGATGCCGGTGACCACCACACGTCTTTTCATTCACTGCATTCCTGTTGGGAGGCTGCCCTCAGCCCCGAGTGATGATAAAGGCTGCGCACCGGGGTGCGGCTCCCTCGGGAGAGGGCGTCGCGCTGGCCGCTCGAAGGTCCGCCCGGGGGGCTTGGTGCCGCAGGGGGTGTTGGTTTCAGCGTCCACCGCGCATGTCGAGACACGATTTCGTGACCTCCGCTTCGGAGGCCTTGTTCACGTCGTCGCGGGCCGTGCGCAGCGCGGCCGGATACGACGCGTGTTTGGTGAGGCGCTGGAAGTTCTCGGTGTCCATGCGCCGGAGTTCGTTCACCACACGCCGAAAGTCCTTCGCGTGGCGCGGATCGTGGCGCTCGCAGCGCTCGGTGGCCGCCACCAGCGATGCGACGAACGCAATGCCCGACGCGTCTTTGTCTTCGGGCTGTGCGTGGGCCGCGGGGGCGAAGGTCGTGGTGCAGATCCACAGCGAAATGAGCAATCGTTTCATGGGCAAGACCAGTTGAGAGAAGGAGCGGGCAGAGGGTGCGAGTCAGCGAACCGGCCTTCAGGCCATCCGCGCGGCATGCAGCACCATGCCGCCGTGTTGAAGCAAGCCGTCTACGCGGGTGAAGCCGGCATCGAGCAGGGCCTCGTGCTGCTCGGCCACCGTCATGAAGAGGTCGTTGTTCGTCATGCCGCCGTCGCCACAGTGGTGGTCGGCAACGAGGTAGATCGCACCGGGCCGCAGCAGCGAACGCACTTGGGCGTGCAGGCCGGCGGCATGGCGCTTGTGGCGCAACTCGTGCACCGTCTGGTTCGTGACCACGGCATCGAACAGACCGAGGGACTCGGCCCAGTCGGGATCTTTGAAGCTGCGCGTGACGAACTCGGCCCGCGAGGCCAGGGGCCCCAAGCGTGCTCGGGCCAATGCGTGCATGGGCGTTGAGAAGTCGAGCAGCACGGCCTTGAGCGCGGGATGGGTGCTCAGCAGGTGCTCTGCCAGAAACCCAGGGCCGGAGCCCAATTCCAGAACGCGTTGAACCGGCGGTGACACGCCACCCAAGGCCTCGGAGAAGCGCACGAAAAAATCAGCCCGCCACGGCCGCTTGACCATGGCGGTCTGCTCCCAATCGAGGGCGTCGGCCGGGTCACGCAGGTCGATGGGGCTGGCCACATCATCGGGGAAGGTCGTCATGCTGGGCATTCTGACATTCGGCCCGTCGAGAGCCTTGCGGCGGCCCGGCTTGGTTCGTCAGCTTGCGCTCAGACGCACTTGGCCTTCACCGTGGCGAAGGCCGCTTCGACTTCCTGTTTGCTCTTGTCGTCGAAGTAGGTCTGCACGAACGACAGCACGTGGTCCCCGCTCACGCAGGCGAGGTAGCGTTGCTTCACGTCCACGCCATTGGCCGTGACGCTGGCGTCCATGTAGCCGAAGGTGATGCCGTTCTGCGTGAGCGTCTGGCAACCCGGCGACACCGTGTACTTGAGCGCGGCGCCCTCGATCAGCTTGCGCGCGTGGAAGATGTAGTCGCAACCCTTCTTGATGCCGGGCGCTTGCGACACGTTTTCAGCCACGCCCATCAGGCTGGCGTTGGTGGGCACCGGCGTGCCGGGGGGGTGCTGGAAAAAGCCGAACAGCGGCAGGGTGGTCTTGAGGGACTCTTCAAGCAGGGCCTTCATGTTCTGGTCGTTGCCGGCCATGAGGGACGAGCCCTTCTGGCTGAGCTTGATCATCTCTTCGGTGCCTTGCGCATGCCAGCCTGCGGGCTTGGCCACCGAGAAACCGAAGAGCTTGTTCTCGATCACGCTGCTGCCATCACCCGCCGCACTCGGTGTTTCGACGGACGGGGTGTTTTCCTTCTTGGAGCAGGCGACGAGCGCAACGCTCAACAAAAGGGCGACGGTGAGGTGTTTCATGGCAGGGGTCTCAGGGTTGATCGAAAGAAGAAATCGTGCGGCGGAAGCGATCATGCGCGCTGGCGGCGATGGCCCCACGCGAGCACCGCGCCGCCGAGCGCGGCGAACAGCAAGGCAATGCCGGCCGCATGCAGCGCCACGCCGCCTGCACCGCCGGCGAGGGCAGGATTCATGAACGGATAGGGGTACCAGCCGACCATCTCGCCCCGCACCACGACGTACAGCAGGTAGAGCATCGGGAACACAAGCATGCCCAGCAGGGTGCGAAGGGAAAGCCGCTGTGTCGGGGCCTGCAACAGCCAGTCGAGCACGACGACACAGGGCATCACATGGTGCAGCACTGAGTTGACCCACGGCTGCAGCGACCCCAGGTCGACATCGCGCAGCAGCAGAACGAACACGATGCCCACCACCGCCATGTTGACGGTGGATGCCGCGCGCAGGGCATCCACGGCGCCCGGCTGGAGCCGCATTGCGGCCGCACGCCAGCCTGTGAGCAGCAGCACCGCGGCCGCGAACAGGTTCGACAGGTTTGTGAAGTAGCTGAAGAAGTTGAGGACGTTGAAGCTCTTGTCCAAATGGATTGCCAGCTGCGAACCGATGGCCGCGAGCACCAGCAGGCCGAAGGCAATGCGAAACAAGCTGGGCATGGCGCGCCGGCTCAGCGAGTGACGGAGGCCGTCTCGGCCGAGGCGCGAGCGGGCATCATGGGGGCGGTGCGGAACATGCTGAACTCCCTGGAGGACGGCGTCTTCGCGCCTGGCGGGCCGAGGTCGGCCGGGGTGCGATGCGGGTTCGATCCCGCCGCACTGCGTCAAATTCTATCGACGCGTCCAAGGCGGCACGAGGCCCCATTCCGGGTGGGTCGAAGCCCACGCCATGCCGCGATGGAGGTCACCCACCGCGCGGCGCGCAGCGCGAGCCAGCGGGGCTCAGGCCTTCGGCACCTTGATGACCACCGTGCCGGCGATCTTGTCGTGCCAGCCTTGTTTGCGTTCATCGAAGGCCACCCAGAGGATGCCGATGAACAAAGGGATCGTCGACACGTAGTAGCCTATGTAGCGCAGGATGGCCTGCTTCGGAGACAGTGGGCCTCCGGTCGTGGCATCGACCACCTTGAGGCCGAGCGCGGATTTGCCAGGTGTCGCTTGCCTGTAGATCCAGAAGGCGACCACGGCCACGGCGGGTGCAACGTAGGTCAACAGGATATCGGCCGGGCCTGCGAACACCGAGGTCTTGGTTCCGTCGAAGTAGGCCCAGCCGTAGATGGACACGAGCACCGGCACCAGGATGGCACTCATCCAAAGGGTGTCGATCAACGAAGCCAGCGTGCGTGACCAGAAACCGGCATAGGTGGGTAAATCGTTCGTCATGAAGAGAGGTTCTAGTGAGAAGGGCTCAACGGCGGGTCGGAGTCTTGCATGGTTTCGATCGAACTTCGCTCCTCGGCGAATGGAGCGAATTCTAGGAGCCTGTCGGACTTGGAACGTCGAAAGCGAAAATCGGCCCCAGCGAGGACAGTTTTTGCCGGATTTGCAGGCCCATAGCCCCGCTATGGGACAAAAAGACGGTGAAAAATGGA
>JBEGTX010000015.1:0-4970 GCA_041179165.1 Pseudomonadota bacterium
TTATCGGCTGCGCCCTGCTGGTGTGGATGCGCTTCATCGAACCCAGCCTGCTCGTCGTGCGTGAGGCTTCGGTGTCGTCGACCTGCGGCGTGCGCGTGGCGCTGATCTCCGACCTTCACCTTGGCATCTACGGCCGCACGCACGACCTCGATCGTCTGGTCGACCGACTCAACACGCTGGACGTCGATGCCGTGTTGATTGCAGGCGACATCACTGTCGAGCCACCGCGCGACCTTGTTCGCATGCTCGCGCCATTGAAACGCCTGCGCCATCGCACGCTCTCGGTCACCGGGAACCACGATGAACAGCACCCTGGCGCGCCACTCACCCAATCACTGCGCGATGCCTTGGCCGCCGTGAACGTGCGCAGCATCGAAGGGCAGCGGGTGCCGCTGGGTGCATGCGACCTGCTGGGCATGGGGGACCTGCGTTCAGGCTCGGCAAAGGGTGACCTGTATCAGCTGCGCACCCATGCCGCCATGACGGGTGCTGTCGATGCGGCTCACCGCGTCGTGCTCGTGCATGACCCCGACACGGCCACCTTCTTTCCCAAGAACTTCGCCGGCTTGGTCCTCGCAGGTCACACCCACGGCGGCCAGATCGACCTGCCGTGGCTCACCGATCGCTTGCTCCATGCCGCCACACGCGGCCACTTCCGGCGTGGGCTCTACACGCTGCCTATGACTCGGGTCTTCGTGACCTCCGGCGTCGGCATGAGCAAGTTGCCGCTGCGGTTCAGGGTGTGGCCGGTGATCGATGTGCTGGAGCTTTGAAGCCAGGCGCGAGCGAGGAGTCAGGTGTGCAACTCTCTCAACACTTCCGGATGAGCAACGGCCACACGCAGCAATGTCTTTGCAGCGCCTGTGGGCTCACGCCTGCCTTGCTCCCAGTCCTGAAGTGTTCGGGCTGACACACCCAGAAGCAGCGCGAAGTCGTGCTGAGACAGCCCGACCAACGCACGGGCTTGTGCGGCCGCAGGCATTTGAACCTGCGTCAAGCGAGCACCCTTCTGGCTGCCCATCTGTTTGACAGACTCAAGCAGGTCTTTCTGAAACTTTTCAATGTCCGAGAGCATCTTCAACTCCTTGCTTCAACTGCGCAATGAACGACGTGGGCAGGTTATCGAACTCGGCCTTCTTGTAGACAACGAGCAACCAGATCGTGGAATCATCCATGTTGAAGTAGATCACCCTGGCTCCCCCGCTCTTGCCCAATCCAGTACGTGACCAGCGCACTTTTCGACATCCACCGCTGCCTCGAATGAGGTCTCCAGCATCGGGATTTGCTGCACTCCAAACGATGAATTGATCGCGTTGGGCGTCGTCCCATACTTCAGTGGCATGACGTTGAAAGATGGGGGTCTCGGCAACCGTTCGCATGAAGATGATACGGCACTGCCGTATTTGGTGCAAACATCAACTTTCACATCGAAGGGATCTCGACCTCAGGTCAAAACCCTGCCCTTTCGGCCGCAGCATCGCATGCTCCTCCTCAAGCCATGTTGAACACCGGCTTGCGCGTTGAAAACGGCAACCGGACCCCAGGATCGGGGTCAGCGCGCTGACTGCGAATGTGCTGCACGGGGGGGGGGGGGGGCAGCCCTCGATCTCTTCGCATGCCGAGGCACGCTCGAAAATCAAGCGTGCCCCGCAGCGCAAAAACTTACTTGCCGGTCTCCGCATACGCCAGACGCGCAGCCTTGTGGACCTTCAACCGTTCCGCTGCCCCGGGAAGACCGAGCTTCACAGCGCGCTTGGCGCGGTGAACGTTGTCGCGAAGAACATGCAGTTTGGCGCGGTTGCGCTGTGCTTTGATGGCCATTCGTTTTCTCCTGTTGTGAGCTTGGAGGGTACATCACCTGCGAAGGCCGACCCGGAGATGCGGAACGTGGACGCCCTGCCTCACCACAATCCGCCGCACTGCGAGCGCGGCAGGCCGGATTTGACCGTTTCCGTTTCCTGGTCAAACCCGTCTCTCCCGCCAACCTCTTGGAGATGGTTCGTGCCGCGCAAGATCTGGCCGTTGAGCTACAGGGCGGGACAGATGCTGCTGATCTTCACCGGCGCTCGTAGCTCAGGGCCTCGATCAGCCAACTTTCGGGCGTTGCTCTGGCGCTGGGGTCGGCGCTCGCGTTTTGCTCGTCATCTCGCTGCGCGGACTTTGGTCAGGGAACAGGCAAAACGCGAGACCTGACGGGTGATGTCCTATGATACTGCCCCTACGACTCGTGATCCACACGCAACACGGTGCCATCCAGCTTTGCCTTGACGGCTATAACCTGATCAGTGACGTCGATTAGCTCCCCGAACTGGAGACCCTTAAGTTCGCTTTCGGATACCTTCTCGACGCAAAATCGGTAATCGGCGACGATCATTTCACCGTCATCGTCGTCCTTCCACAGATGGATTCCGCAGAGAGTCGTCGCTTGAAAAAATTTCGTTGCGGTGACATCTGATGCCGTTTTACAGCCCGGAAACAACGCCTGCCAAGTGGAAGACTTCAAACCTTGCTCCAAATCGCAGAGCAGCGCCGAATGGTCTTGGTAGGAAGACTTGATCGCAGCTGCAAAAGCAGGCTCAAATCGATCGTAGTGATGAAGGAACTCAACGAAGGCGTCGAGTTGCCTCGCCACTGACATATCGACTGAAATCGCAATGTCGCGGCCACCAATGACGATAGTTTTAGGAAGCTCGGAATGCTGCATGCTGCCCTTTTTGAACAGGTGAATGAAGGCGCATAACAAGACGGCCAGGGGTCTGCCATTTTGTAGGCGCTGTTGTGAGGGTCAGGCCAGACCCTCGTGTAGTGCGCCGAACTGTTGTGCACTTCAAGAGGGGGCGGCTGGACGCTCACGACTTGATAAACATCTAGCCTGCGAGGCGACAACGACCATGACGCGCGCCGGGTTGAGTGGCGCAGGGGAATCTCACCCCCGCGCTCTCCCAGAACCGTACGTGAATCTCTCGATTCATACGGCTCCTATTGTCCAGCCGTCGGCTTGCAGAGCCAGTGTGCGAACAGGTTCGGTCGCAGGCTCTCTTTCATGAAAACGTCACCACGCGAAGCACCCAACCCTACCTCGTCAACAAACAAACCGCCCGCGTCTCAATGGACTCCCCCTGCCCCACAGGCCCCATGTTCTCAGCCGTCTTGGCCTTCACATTCACCTGATCCAAGGCAATGCCTAAAGCAATCGCAATCCGCTGCCGCATCGCAGGAATATGCGGCGCCATCTTCGGAGCCTGCGCCACGATCGTGCTGTCGAGATTGCAGATCTGCCACCCCGCAGCACGCACCCGACGCCCAGCCTCTGTCAGCAAGGCCAAAGAATCCGCGCCCTGAAACTGCGGATCGGTGTCAGGAAAGTGCCGACCAATATCGCCCAAGGCAGCAGCGCCAAATAACGCATCAGTCAGCGCATGGCAAAGCGCATCAGCATCCGAGTGCCCCTGCAGCCCATGCGTGTGCGGAATCTCCACCCCACCCAGAACAAGCCTGCGGCCGGTGACGAGAGCATGGGTGTCCCAGCCCTCACCCACTCTGAATTTAGGAACGGGGGCTTTGATGATCATTCACGGGTCCTGAGCAGGCGTTCGGCAAGGGCGAAGTCGCCCGGGTAGGTGACTTTGAAATTCTCGAGCGAGCCGGTGACGAGCTTGGGCGCGTGGCCCTGGGCTTCCATCGCGCTGGCCTCATCCGTGACGCTGTCGTCGGCCTTCATCAGGGCGGTGGCGAGTGCGCCGAGGCGGAACATCTGGGGCGTTTGGGCCTGCCACTTGGCCTGGCGCGGGATCGTCGCAGCGACGCGACCCTCGTGTTCGCTCTTGAGCGTATCGGGCACGGGCAAGGCGAGCAAGCCGCCGACGGGGTCGTCGAGGCAGGCGTCGATGAGGGTGTCGATCCAGGCGGCGCGCACCAGGCATCGCGCGGCGTCGTGCACGAGGACCCAATCGTCGACCTGCGCGCCGTGGGCGAGCAGTGCTTGCAGACCGGCGGCAACCGAGTGGGCTCGCGTGGCGCCCCCACTCCTCACGACCCAGCCGGTGAACTCGGCGGCGTGGGATTCGAAGGCGGTGTCGATGGGGCTCAGCACGACCACCGTCTGCTTCAGGCGCTTGACTTCGCCGAGCGCGCGCAAGGTGTGCGACACCACGCTGCGGCCGGCCAGCCTCGCATACTGTTTGGGTCCGCCAGCGGCAGCGCGTTCGCCCACGCCGGCGCAGGGCACCACGGCGTACAAATTGAAAGGTCGCGTCGCGCTCATGCAAAGGTTCTCATGGGCTGAATTCTATAATCGCCCATTCTCGCCCCGTGGGTCTCCAATGCCCTGCACGGGGCGCTTTGATTTTGCGCCTCGCCCGCATGGGGCGATTTGATATTCAGCCTGACTTCCATGCCTCTGCCCCACATCGCTCCTGGTAAACGCTTCACCGTGCCTCGGCCGCTGGGCTCGGCCGACGCGCTGCTGCTGGCGCAGTTCGCGCAGGCGCGCAAGGCCGAGGGTCAGTTGACCGGCATCGTCACGGCCGAGCCGGCCGACACGCAGCGCCTCGAAGACGAACTGGCGTTTTTTGCGCCCGAGCTGCGCATCGCCGTGTTTCCCGACTGGGAGACGCTGCCTTACGACACCTTCTCGCCTCACCAGGACCTGATCTCCGAGCGGCTGGCAACGCTGTGGCGCATTCGCCAGGGGGATGTGGACGTGGTGCTGCTGCCGGCCACCACCGCCTTGGTGCGCCTGGCGCCGCCGAGCTTCCTCGCGGCCTACACCTTTCACTTCAAGCAGAAGGAAAAGCTCAACGAGGCGTCGCTGAAGGCTCAGTTGACGTTGGCCGGCTACTCGCATGTTAGCCAGGTGGTGTCGCCGGGCGAGTACGCGGTGCGTGGCGGGTTGATCGACCTCTTTCCCATGGGCTCTCTCGTGCCCTACCGGGTGGACCTGTTCGGCGACGAGGTCGACAGCATCCGCA
>JBEGTX010000016.1:0-10423 GCA_041179165.1 Pseudomonadota bacterium
CGGCGTCAGGCTGTCCAGAATGTCCTTGACGACATCGCGCAAGCCTGCCTGCATGGCCGCCTCCATGGGGGCCGTGTTGGCGCTGTCTTCGATGAAGTCGCCCAGGTGGGAATCATCATCGTCACCAATCGGCGTTTCCATGGAGATCGGCTCTTTGGCGATCTTCATGATCTTGCGGATCTTGTCTTCCGGAATCTCCATGCGCTCGGCCAACACGCTGGCGTCGGGCTCAAACCCAAACTCCTGCAGATGCTGACGGCTGATTCGGTTCATCTTGTTGATGGTTTCGATCATGTGCACCGGGATACGAATCGTGCGGGCCTGGTCCGCAATGCTGCGGGTGATGGCCTGGCGAATCCACCAGGTAGCGTAGGTTGAGAATTTGTAGCCGCGGCGGTATTCGAACTTGTCCACGGCCTTCATCAAACCGATGTTGCCTTCCTGGATCAGATCCAGGAACTGCAGACCGCGGTTGGTGTACTTCTTGGCGATGGAGATCACGAGGCGCAGGTTGGCCTCGATCATTTCCTTCTTGGCGTCGCGCGAGGACTTTTCGCCCTCGTTCATGCGCTTGTTGATGCCCTTCAGGTCCTCGAGCGGCACCACGGCGCGTGCCTGCTGGTCGGTCAGCTTCTTTTGCAGCTCTTGCACCGGCGGCAGGTTGCGCGACAGGATCGTGCTGTAGCTCTTGTTGGCCGCAACTTCCTTTTCTGCCCACTTGAGGTTCAGGATGTTCGGCGGGAAGTGCTTGATGAAGTACTCCTGGGGCATGCCGCACTTGTCGACCAGGATCTTGCGCAGCTCGCGCTCGTAGCGGCGAACGTCGTCGACCTGCGAGCGCAGGATGCCGCAGAGCTTTTCGATCGTCTTGACGGTGAAGCGGATGGTCATCAGCTCGGCGCTGATGGCCTGCTGGGCCTTGTCGTACGGCGCCGATTGGTAGCCGTCTTTCTCGAAGGCCTTGCGCATCTTGTCGAAGTTCGTGCGCAGGTTGGTGAACTTCACCAGCGCGGCGTTCTTGAGTTCTTCGAGCTTCTTGGTCAGCGCCTTGCTGCCGCCCTGGCCGTCGTCGTCGTCTTCTTCGTCGAAGAAGTCCACGTCTTCTTCGGCCACGTAGTCGTCGGCCTCGTCTTCTGACACGAAGCCATCCACGACTTCGGAGATCTTCATTTCACCCGAGGCCAGCTTGTCGGCGTAGGTGAGGATCTCGGCGATGGTGGTGGGCGAGGCGCTGATGGCGAGCATCATGGCCTGCAGGCCGCCCTCGATGCGCTTGGCGATTTCGATTTCGCCTTCGCGGGTGAGCAGCTCGACCGTGCCCATTTCGCGCATGTACATGCGCACCGGGTCGGTCGTGCGGCCGAACTCGGAGTCGACCGTGGAGAGCGCCGCTTCGGCGGCTTCTTCGGCTTCTTCTTCGGTGGCCGTGGTGGTACCGCCGCCAGCGATCAGCAGTGTGGCGGCGTCAGGCGCCTGCTCGTACACGGCAATGCCCATGTCGTTGAGCATCGACACGATGGCTTCGAGGATTTCGGCGTCGACCAGCTTTTCAGGCAAGTGGTCGTTGATTTCCTGGTGGGTGAGGAAACCGCGCGTCTTGCCCATCTTGATGAGCGTCTTGAGCTCCTGGCGGCGCTTGGCAATTTCCTCTTCGGTGAGGGCGGTCTCGTCGAGGCCGAATTCGCGCATCAGCGCGCGTTCCTTGGCCCGCGACACCTTCATGCGCAGTGGCTTGGCCTTGACGACCTTTTCGCCATCGGCGGGTTCGTTGGACTCGACTTCGGGTTCGCCAGCCAGGTCGGCTTCGATGTCGGAGAAGTCTTCGTCCGGCATTTCTTCTTTGGCTGCAGCCTTGGGCTTGCGGCCAGGCTTGCCCTTGGGTTCAGCGGACTTGGCCGCGGCTTTGGCGGGCGCGCCAGCAGTGGCCTTGGCCGTTTTCTTCTTGTCTTCGGCGGCCGTGGCGGCGGGCTTCGCGGCCTTGGTGGGCGCGGCGGGCTGGGCTGCTTTGGCGGGGGCGCTCTTCTTCGCGGTCATGCAAATCCTTGACTGGTGTTGGGCTTCATGGCGTGGTGCCATAGGGCCCGAATGGGGGTCGGACAGGAAACAGGTGAGCCCGCACGGCTGATCGTTGATTCAGCACAGGCAGAGCACAAAAAATTCTTGAGGGACATCCACACGGGCATGCCAACCGCGCCAGCGTGCGGCCGGCGAGTTGGCATGGAACGGGCAAGATCGCGTGACCGATCGGTAAACGAAGTGCAGTCCTTGCGGGGAGAGGTGGCCTTGTGAGGGGACCCTGGTTCAACAGGGTGGCCGGGGCCCGGAGGTGCTGCTGTCACTCTTGCGCCGTAACAAACCCTTGATTATCGACCAGGAATGGCATTACGTCAAAGTGGGCAGCACCAACCCCTGTTGGCGGCGCTTCAGCTGGGCGTCTACCTCACGCCATTTCACGAGGGCAGAGGGGTCTGTCGCAGCCTGCCGAACGAGGTCGGACTGCTGCTGCTTGAGCACGTTGACCCACATGGCGTCGAGCACCCGACGCAGGTCGGCGAGCGCGAGTTCGTCGTCCAGGGCACCTGCCGGCACCAACCGGGGGGCGAGTTCAGCCCAGGCCGTGTCTTGGAGCGCTTGCTCAAGCACGGCCCAGGCTGGGGCGCCGTGCTCGTGCAGGTAGCGCTCGAGCCAGGCGCACATCGGGCCGTGGGGCTCGGGAAGGCCGTGAAGCAGCTCGTGGTCGGCGGTGTCGAGCCGGTCCCACCAGTCGCTGTGCAGCAGCAGCATGCGCAGCGCCGTGTCCGCCGGGCTGAGCGGCGCGGCGCGTGGGCCTGCAGGGGGAGGCGCCGTCGCATCCCCCCGCTTGAAGCCGAAGCGCGGGCGGCGGTTGGCGAAATCGTTGCCACGGCCTTTCCAGGAACCTCCGCCACCCCCATGGCCGCTCCCACCGCCACCCCCGTGGCTGCCGAGGTTCTCACTCGGCTCGTAGGAGCTGTTGTAGTCCTCGGGCGGGGGGCCTTCATCGGCCCCGAAGTAGTCAGGGTTGCGAGGGCGGTCCTGGCGCTCTTGCCGGTCACCGCGGGGGGGCGCCGAGCTGGTCTGCCAGAGGCGGCTCAGGTCGGCCACGCCCAGTCCGGCGACCGACGCGAGTTCGCTCAGCAGTTGCATCTTCAGCACACCTTCAGGCAGGGCGTGCCAGAGCGGCTTGGCGTTGGACAGCAGCCTCGCCCGGCCTTCGGCCGTGTCGGTGTCGCAGCCTTCGCGGGCGGCCTCGATGAGCTGACGTGACAGCGGTACGGCCTGCTCGATGCAGCGCTCGAAGGCTTCGGCACCGTGTTCGCGCACGAAGGAATCGGGGTCGTGTTCGGGCGGCAGGAAAAGAAAGCGCACGCTGCGGGTGTCGGTGGCATGGGGCAGGGCGGCTTCGAGCGCGCGGCCTGCAGCACGTCGGCCGGCGCCGTCTCCGTCGAAGCTGAACACCACCGATTCGGTGAAGCGGAAGAGCTTTTGCACGTGCTCGGCGGTGCACGCCGTGCCGAGTGTGGCCACCGCGTTGGGGAACCCCAACTGCGCCAGCGCGACCACGTCCATGTAGCCCTCGACCACGAGTGCATAGCCGCGCTTGCGCAGGCCCACACGCGCCTCGTGCAGGCCGTAGAGCTCGCGGCCTTTCACGAACACCGGCGTTTCCGGGGAGTTGAGGTACTTGGGTTCGCCCTTGTCGAGCACGCGTCCGCCAAAGCCGATCACCTCGCCCTGCACCGAGCGGATGGGGAACATGATGCGGTCGCGGAAACGGTCGTAGCGCTTCTTGTCGGCCTCGTTGTCGCCGGTGGCGATGACGAGCCCACTTTCTTCGAGCAACGCGTCGTCGTAGCTCGGAAACACACTGGCCAGACCGCGCCAGCCGTCGGGCGCGTAGCCCAGCCCGAAGGCCGATGCGATCTCCCCCGTGAGGCCCCGGCCCTTGAGGTAGTCGACCGCGCGCGGGTTGCCTTTGAGCTGTTTCCGGTAGTGGTCGCTGGCCTTCAGCAGCACATCACTGAGCGTGGCCTGGCGCTGTTTGAGTTCGGCGGCGCGTTCACGCTCTTGCGGTGAGCGGTCGTCTTCAGGGACAGTGACGCCCACCTGCTGGGCCAGGTCGCGCACGGCGTCGAGAAAGCCCATGCCTGAGTGTTCCATCAGGAATCCGATGGCATTGCCATGCACGCCGCAGCCGAAGCAGTGGTAGGTCTGGCGCGAGGCGCTGACCGAGAAGCTGGGGGTTTTTTCACCGTGAAAAGGGCACAGGCCCTTGTGATTCACGCCGGCCTTCTTGAGCTGCACATGGCGGCCCACCACCTCGACAATGTCGACGCGGGCAAGGAGGTCTTGGACAAAACTGGATGGGATCACCCGCGCAGTCTACCGATGGCCGGGGTGGCGGGCCGGCGCGCCGCGTGGAAAAACGCAGAATTGTCGACAAGCCTGCGCAGAAGCCGGGCGTGAAAAAAGCCGCCTCGGAGGGCGGCTCGGCGATTCAGGGTGCTGGTGCCGGACGGTGTACAGGCACCGCCGCTGGATTCAGACCGCGAAATTCAGGCCACGAAACTCAGACAGAGAAGTCGGTGAGTTTCTTGCCAGAGGCCAACGCGGCCTTGAGCCACTTGGGTTGCAGGCCACGGCCGCTCCAGCTGTCGCCGGTGGCGGTATTGCGGTATTTGGCCGCCACTTTGCCGCCTTTGGACGCGCCGGGTTTGGCGGCGGACTTGCCAGAGAGGTCGGCCAGCGACAGGCCGTATTCGGCCATCAGCGATTTCACCTTGGCGATGGCATCGGTGCGCTCGCGCTTCTGGGTGCTTTCAATTTCCTGCTCCAGGGCTGCACGCTGGGCCAGCAGTTCTTGAAGTTTGCTCATGGATATCCTTTAGAAAAGGGGCAGCATCGCGCTGCAGGCTGAACCGATTCTATGTCGGTCACGTGGGCCGCATTCTAGACGGATATCTGAGTGTGGACCCATCTCTATTCCCCGCCGCCATTTGGCGGCATGGGATTTGGCGCGAATTTGCCGGCAGTACAGGGCGGAATATCTGTAGAAAATATATTCGTGCGGCACTGCACAACCTTGCGCCATCAGCAGGAGGGCACGGTGCTGAGGGGCGGGTCAGACACCGACCGATGGGCGGGGGAGGCGCATCGGCCAGGAGCGGCCCAGAGATGCCCCACGGATGGTTTAGGGGTCGACCCCGCAGGGTCGAGAAGAAGCTTGCCTCACGGCGAAGGCGGCACGTAGCCGGCCGGCTGCTCCACGCCACCGCCAAAGAAAAAGAGCTCCATCTGGCGGGCCAGATACTGCCGTGAGCGCTGGTCGGCCAGATTGAGGCGGTTCTCATTGACGAGCATGGTCTGGTGTTTCATCCAGAGCTGCCAAGCTTCCTTGCAGACTTCGTTGTAGATGCGCTTGCCGAGTTCGCCAGGGTAGGGCGCGAAATCAAGGCCGTCGCCTTCCTTCTTGAGGTGGATGCATTGAACGGTACGAGCCATGGTGTTATGTCCTTGAAAATGGAGAAGCGGGACGCCAAACAGATCAGGTGAATTTCTTCACCAGCACCTGTGACCGGCGGTCCCAGTTGTATTTGCGTTTGCGGGCGTCGGGCAGCCAGTCGGGGTCGACCTGGGCAAACCCGCGTTTCAGGAACCAGTGCATGGTCTGGGTCGTGAGCACGAAAATCGAATCGAGGCCGGCCGTCTTGGCCCTCTGCTCGACCCGCTTGAGAATGCGCTCGCCGTCACCCTGGCTTTGCACATTCGGAGATACCGTCAGCGCCGACATTTCAGCCGTGCGAGATTCAGGGTATGGGTACAGCGCCGCGCAGCCGAAGATCACGCCATCGTGTTCGATGACGGTATACAGGCCTATGTCGCGTTCGATCTCGGTCCGGTCGCGTTTCACCAGCGTGCCGTTCTTCTCGAAAGGCTCGATCAGCTGCAAGATGCCCCCGATGTCGTCGGCCGTGGCCTCGCGCAGGCTCTCGAGCTTTTCGTCGACGATCATGGTGCCCACGCCGTCGTGGGTGAACGACTCCATCAGCACCGAGCCATCGACCGAGTAGGGCACGATGTGCACACGCTCGACACCCGCTTCGCAGGCCTTCACCGCGTGCTGCAGGTAGAAGGCGGTGTCGGTGGGCTGAATCGGGTTGGGCAGGTCGGCGAGCAGGCGCTTGGCGTCGGCCAGTGCGAGTTCGGTGTCGATTTCGCTGTTGGGGTTCTTGGGGTCGAGCGGAATGCCCTTCACCTCGGTCACGTAGATGAGCTTGTCGGCCTGCAGGGCGCTGGCGGCGCTGGCGGCCACGTCTTCCATGCTGAGGTTGAAAGCCTCGCCGGTGGGCGAGAAGCCGAACGGCGACAGCATGACGAGCGCGCCGAATTCCACCGCGCGGCGGATGCCAGTGGCGTCGATCTTGCGCACGAGGCCGGTGTGCTTGAAGTCCACGCCGTCCAGGATGCCGACCGGGCGCGCCGTGATGAAGTTGCCCGACACCACACGAATCTGGCTGTGCGCCATGGGGGTGTTGGGCAGGCCTTGCGAAAAGGCGGCCTCGATTTCGTAGCGCATCTGGCCGGCGGCCTCTTGAGCGCAGTCGAGGGCGACGGCGTCGGTCACGCGCATGCCGTGGCTGAAGTGCGAGCTGTGTCCCTTGGCCAGCAACTGCTCTTCGACCTGCGGACGAAAGCCGTGAACCAGCACGAGCTTGATGCCCATCGCATGCAGGATGGCCAAGTCTTGCGCGAACGTGGCGAGTTTGCCCGCTGCCACCAGTTCTCCGGCAATGGCGACCACGAAGGTCTTCCCGCGGTGCGCGTGGATGTACGGAGCCACCGCGCGGAACCAGGGAACGAAGGTGTGGGGAAAGACAAGACTCACGGCGGGTCGAGAAGAAGGTTGCGCTGGCCTCGATTCTTGCACGTCACCCGCTGAGGCGGGCTGACGTCGGTCTGTTCAGTGGGAACCGCCGAGGTAGGCGGCCTTCACCGCCGGGTCGCTGCGCAGCTGTTCGGCCGGGCCGTGCACCGAGATGCGCCCGTTCTCGAGCACGTAGCCGTAGTCGGCCACACCCAGCGCAGCCGCGGCAAACTGCTCCACCAGCAGCATGGTCACGCCTTCGGATTTGAGCCGCTCGATGATCCGGAACACCTCGGCGACGAGAATCGGCGCCAGGCCCATCGACGGTTCGTCGAGCAGCACCACGTCGGGGTTGAGCATGGTGGCGCGTGCCATGGCGAGCATCTGCTGCTCGCCGCCCGACAGCGTGCCCGCGAGTTGCGTGCGGCGTTCTTTGAGGCGCGGAAACAGCTCCATCGCGCGCTCGAGGTCGGCCGCCACGTCGCCTCGCGGACGGCTGCCAGTGAGGCGGGGGAAGGCGCCGAGGATGAGGTTGTCGGTGACGCTCATGGTCGCGAAGACCCGCCGCCCTTCAGGAGAGTGGGCGAGCCCGAGTTTGGCGATGGTGTAGGGCTCCAGACCCTCAATGCGCTTGCCGTTGAGCGTGATGTGGCCGGCGGTGGGCGCGATCATGCCCGACACCGCGCGCATGGTGGTTGTCTTGCCGGCGCCGTTGGAGCCGATGAGCGTCACCACCTTGCCCTTGGGCACCTCGATGGAAATGCCGTGCAGCACCTGCACCTTGCCGTAGCCTGCGTGGAGATCGTGGATGGTCAGCATGGCAGGGTCCTCATGCGGGGGCAGGCGCATCGGCCTGGCCGCCCAGATACGCTTCGATCACTTTGGGGTCTGCTTGCACCTCGGCCGGTGCACCTTCGGAAATCTTCTGGCCGAAGTCGAGCACCGACACGGTGTCGCACATGCTCATCACCACATCCATGTGGTGCTCGATGAGGATGACGGTCACGCCGTGGCCGCGGATCTTGCGGATGAACTCCACCAGATCGCGGATGTCGGGCGCGGTGAGTCCGGCCGCGGGCTCGTCGAGCAGCAGCAGCTGCGGGTCGAGCGCCAGCGCCCGGGCGATCTCGAGCAGGCGTTGCCGGCCGTAGGGCAGGTTGCGTGCTTCTTCATGGGCCAGGTCGGCGAGGCCCACGAACTGCAGCAGGCCGAGTGCCCGTTCGGTGGCCGCACGGTCTTCCCGGTGGTAGCGCGGCGTGTGCAGCGCCACGTCGACCAGGTGGCTGCGGAAGGTGTGGTGCAGACCGACCAGCACGTTCTGGAGTGCCGTCATTTCACCGAACAGCTGCACGTTCTGGAAGGTGCGTGCAATGCCCGACAGCGCGATGGTGGACGAGGTCTTGCCCACCACCGAGCGCCCGGCGAACATCACGGTCCCGGCTGTCGGCTGGTAGATCCCGGTGAGCACGTTCATCATCGTGCTCTTGCCCGACCCATTGGGGCCGATGAGACCGTGGATGCTGCCGCGGCGCACGGTGAGGTCGACGTTGTTCAGGGCCTTCAAGCCGCCGAACTGCATGAGCACCCCCTCGGCCACCAGCAGCGCTTCGGAGGCCCCGGTGGCAGACGCGTCTGCCACGGCATCCTTTGTGGCCAGTGGCGCGCTCTTCTGCTGGGCTTCGGTGACGGGGCGGCGCAGGTTCAAGGCGTTGCGCACGAAACCCACGATGCCGTCCTGCAGGTAGTACACGACGAACAGCATGATCACGCCGAAGATCGAGAGCCGCCAGTCGGTCATGGTCTGCAGCCAGAACGACAGCGCTGCCAGCGCGATGCTGCCCGCCACCGGGATGGCCATCGAAGCTGACGTGGTTTTTCCGCGGCGAACCCCGACCACCGCCGAGATGAGCACCACCAACGCCATGGCGACCGACACATAGCGGAACATCTCCACATCGTCGAGCAGCTTGGGCAGCAGCACGATGATGGTGGCGCCCAGCAGGGCACCGGTGCGCGTTTTGCGCCCGCCCATGATGATGGCCAGCAGGAACATCACGGTCAGCTCGAAGTTGTACGAGTTGGGCGAAATGTACTGCTCGGAGTAGGCGTAAAGGCTGCCCGCCAGCCCCGCAAAGCCCGCACTGATCACGAAGGCATAGACCTTGTAGCGGTAGACCGACACGCCCATGCAGTCGGAGGCGACCGGGCTGCCGCGCAGCGCTTCGAAGGCCCGCCCCAGGTGCGAGCGCAGGATGCGGTGCACCACCAGCAGGGCCAATACCAGCAGCGCGGCCACCACCCAGAAGTACTCGCGCTCATCGAGCGCGTGGCCGAAGAGGCTGGGCTTTTGCAGCGTGATGCCCATGGGCCCTTCTGTGAGGAAGCTCATCTCGTTGATGAGGATCTGGATGATGGTGCCGAAGGCGAGCGTCACCATCGCGAGGTAGGGCCCCGACACCCGCAGCGCCGGCAAGGCGAGCAGGGCGCCGAAGAGGGCGGTCACCCCGATCGCCGCGGGGATCGTGATCCACAGCGGCGCTGCCAGTTTGAATACCAACACGCCGGCGGTGTACGAGCCCAGCCCGAACAGACCAGCGTGGCCGAGCGAGACCTGGCCGGTGTAGCCCACCACGATGTCGAGGCCGAACAGCACGATCGCATAGATCATGATGGTCTCGAGCAGGTGGATGTAGTACGGGTTGTCGATGACGAGGGGAAACGCGGCGAGTGCCGCGATGGCGACCAGGGAGAGGATGAGCTTCGTGCCTCGCATGCTCAGACCTTCTTGATGGCGGTCTTGCCGAACAGGCCGGCGGGTCGCACGGCCAGCACGAGCAGCAGCAGCACCAGGCCGGGCACATCCTTGTAGCCGGTGCTGAGGTAGTAGCCGGTGGTGGTCTCGGCCACGCCGAGGATCACGCCGCCGACCACGATGCCCATGCCGCTCGTGAGCCCGCCGATGATGGCCACGGCAAAGGCCTTGAGCCCGAGCACCGCGCCCATGGTGGCGCCTGTCAGCGTGAGCGGTGCGATGAGCACTCCGGCGAAGGCGGCCGTGAGCGAGGACAGGGCGTACGAAAAGGTGATCACGAGCCCGGTGTTGATGCCCATCAGCTTGGCGGCGTCGCGGTCGTTGAAGGTGGCGACGACAGCCTTGCCGTAAATGGATTTGCGGTTGAACAGCTCCACCGCCATCATCATCAGCAGCGCGCCGCCCACCACCAGCACCTCCATCGGGAGGATGTTGGCACCGAGGAACTTGAACGGGGCTTCGGGCAGTGGCGATGGGAACTTCAGGTCGTCACGCCCCCAGACGTTTTCGGCCACGTTCTTGAAGATGATGCCGAGCGCGATGGTCGACATGATCCAGCCGAACTCCGACTTGATCTTGATGGCCGGGCGCACGCCGATGCGCTCGACCAGCGCACCCTGCAAGGCGCCGAAGAGGCACACCAGCGGGATCATCAGCCAGTAGTTGACCCCGAGTCCGACGAGCGTGAGCCCCACCAGCGCACCGAGCATGAGCGCATCGCCCTGGCC
>JBEGTX010000017.1:0-16675 GCA_041179165.1 Pseudomonadota bacterium
GTCCATTTTTCACCGTCTTTTTGTCCCATAGCGGGGCTATGGGCCTGCAAATCCGGCAAAAACTGTCCTCGCTGGGGCCGATTTTCGCTTTCGACGTTCCAAGTCCGACAGGCTCCTAGGCATTTAAGTGGGCAAAAGAATCGGGGTGATCCGCAGGCGATAGCAAGGCTGAGGGAAGGCGGCGGCATTCCCGCTGCATGGCGGCGATCGCCTGTTCGGCCTTCATGCCAGATCCTTCAAGGCATCGGCGTTCTCAAGCATGCGGCGCAGGTAGCCTTTGAGTGCCGTCCACTCGGATTTGGAGAATCCGGCCAAGTGGTCGTTCATGACCGCAGCCAGAGCTTCAGGCACCTTGTCGGAGGCCGCCTCGCCATCGGGCGTGAGTTCGACATTCACCACCCGGCGGTCGACGGCCGAGCGCACCCTTTTGCACAGGCCCTTGGCTTCGAGGCGGTCGAGCAGGCGTGTCATGGCACCGGGGTCCATGTCGAGGTCGCGCGCCAGTTCGGCCACAGTGGCCTCCTTGCAGCGGCGCAGCT
The DNA here is from genome assembly GCA_041179165.1 of Pseudomonadota bacterium. Lineage (GTDB taxonomy): Bacteria > Pseudomonadota > Gammaproteobacteria > Burkholderiales > Burkholderiaceae_C > Rhizobacter. The sequence goes on from JBEGTX010000017.1 coordinate 540, forward strand.
TGAAGAGGGGCCCCCATTGCGCGTGGGTCATGCCGTGGGGCTCCAGGCGCTTGCCGATGTCCTGTGTGATGACCTGCACCAGCCGGCGCATCAGGTAGCCCACGCTCTCGCCGGCCTGGTAGGCATCGGCTTGATAGAAGTCGGCAGGAGGCTGGGAACGGGTCATGGCAAGGGCCGAAAATGAGTGCTTGAATAATAGATGCCTAGTCAATTAGTGTCAAGGCTGTATATTTGCGGCATTGATCACGGACGGCAACTTGCCGCCCGTGGACCCCAACCGTTCGTCCCTGCTGCCCGCCCCATGTCCACCGCGCCCGTGTCACCCTCCTCCGCTGCCGCCAGTCCACCGCCGGGCGCCGACGCGCCCGGCCGCAAGGTGCGCTCGCTCAGCGGCCTGGGGCCGTTCGTGAAACCTTACCGTGGGCGCATTGCGCTGGCGATGGTGTTCCTGGTGATGTCCGCCGCCATGACGCTCGTGTTCCCAGCCGCGCTCAAGTCCCTCATCGACCAAGGCCTGGTGGCGAGTGATCCGGGCGAGCGCCTGCTGGCACTGCGCGGCCACTTCTTCGCGCTGTTCGCCGTGGGCGCGGCGCTGGGCGTGTTTTCCGCAGCCCGCTTTTTCATGGTGACCTGGCTGGGCGAGCGCGTGACCGCCGACCTGCGCAACGCCGTCTACTCGCACGTGGTGCGCCAGAGCCCGCAGTTCTTCGAGACCACACAGACCGGCGAGGTGCTGTCGCGCCTCACCACCGACACCACGCTCGTGCAGACGGTGGTGGGATCCAGCCTGAGCATGGGCCTGCGCAACACGGTCATGGGCCTGGGCGCGATGGCCATGCTCATCATCACCAACCCGTATGTGATGACGCAGGTGCTCGGCATCCTCGTGCTGGTGGTGTTGCCTTCGCTGTATTTCGGACGCCGCGTGCGCAAGCTCTCGCGCGCCAGCCAGGACCGCGTGGCCGACTCCAGCGCCATCGCGGCCGAGGTGCTCAACGCCATTCCGGTGGTGCAAAGCTATACCCAGGAAGCGCGCGAGGCACGCCGCTTCGGCGACTCCACCGAGCATGCGTTCGACACGGCCATCCGCCGCACGCGCGTGCGCTCGGGGCTGGTGGCCTTCATCATCACCGCCACCTTCGGCGCGCTGCTGTGGGGTTTGTTTCAAGGCACGCAGGCTGTCATTGCCGGCGAGATCAGCGCCGGGCATCTCGGCCAGACGGTGGTGTACGTGGTCATCCTCGTCAGCTCGGTGGCCGTGCTCGCCGAGGTGTACGGCGACCTGCTGCGTGCCGCCGGTGCCACAGAGCGCTTGATGGAACTGCTGGCCACGCAATCGCCGATCGCCTCGCCACCGCAGCCGCGGGCCTTGCCCGCAACGCAAGGCGGCTCCACGCTGTCGTTCAACCATGTGGGGTTCCGCTATCCATCGCGGCCCTTGCAGCCTGCATTGATCGATTTCAACCTGCAGGTGCGCGCCGGTGAAACCGTGGCCCTGGTGGGCCCGAGCGGTGCCGGCAAGAGCACGGTGTTCCAGATGCTGCTGCGCTTTTACGATGCGGCCGAAGGCGAGGTCAGCGTGGACGGCGTGCCGGTGCTCGCCACCTCACTGCAAACCTTGCGCGAACGCATCGGCATCGTGCCGCAAGACAGCGTGATCTTCTCGGCCAACGCGCTCGAGAACATCCGCTACGGGCGCCCCACCGCCACCGACGACGAGGTCATCGCTGCGGCGAAAGCGGCGTTCGCGCACGACTTCATCAGCGCCCTGCCCGAGGGTTACCAGACGTTCCTCGGAGAGCGCGGTGTTCGGCTGTCGGGCGGCCAGCGGCAACGCATCAGCATCGCACGCGCCATGCTGAAGAACCCGCCGCTGCTGCTGCTCGACGAAGCCACGAGCGCGCTCGACGCCGAAAGCGAACGCATGGTGCAGGCCGCACTCGAGTCGGCCATGAAAGACCGGACCACCGTGGTCATCGCGCACCGGCTGTCGACCGTGCAGCGCGCGGACCGCATCGTGGTGATGGAGCACGGCCGCATCGTGGAGACCGGCACCCACACCGAACTCGCTGCGGCCGGAGGCCTGTATGCGAGGCTTGCCGCGCTGCAGTTCGATCAGCCCGCTGTAGGCCAGAACTGACATCGCCCGCACCCAACGCCTGACAGACGCGGCACTTCGCCGATCCCACAATCGGCGCTCGGAACCCCGTGGGGGTGCCGACTGAACACTTGAAGGAGCATCACATGAACCCATCGATTCTGACCCGCACGGCCGTGGCCGGCCTGGTCTCTGCCGCCGCGCTGCTGGCCGGTTGTGAAAGCATGAGCGAACGCCAGCAAGGCACGGCCGCTGGCGCTGGCATCGGCGCTGTGAGTGGCGCCGTCATCAGCTCGGCCACCGGTGGCAAGGCAGGCACGGGCGCTGTCGTGGGTGGCGCACTCGGTGCCATCGCGGGCAACCTCTGGTCCAAGCGCCAGGAAGACCGCCGCCAGGCGCTCGAACAAGCCAGCCGCGGCACCGGCGTGGACGTGACCCGCACCGACGACAACCGGCTCAAGCTGAACGTGCCGAGCGACGTGTCCTTCGACCTGAACAGCGCAGCCATCAAGCCGCAACTGCGCGGCGTGCTCGACTCATTCGCCAACACGCTGCGTGACGACCAAGCCGCTCGCGTGAGCATCATCGGCCACACCGACAGCAGCGGCTCGGACGCCACCAACAACCCGCTGTCACTGGAACGCGCGCACAGCGTGCGCGACTACCTGACCGGCCGCGGTGTGTCATCGGCACGCATCGAAACCGCAGGCCGTGGTGAGCGCGAGCCCATTGCCAGCAACGCCAATGAATCCGGCCGTGCGCAAAACCGCCGCGTCGAGATCTTCATTCGCGAACCGAGCTGAACGCGTTCTGCGTTTGCGCCAAGGCACCTTCGGGTGCCTTTTTCTTTGGTGCGGACAACGCACGGCGCCACCCGCAACTGCTGCCATGGGAAGGCTTGTCCGCACGGTTTCCCGTGGACTTTCTATAATCGGCCTCTCACGGCGCCCCGCGCTGCCCTGCCCTCTCCGCCTCCGAGACTGCCAGCCCTCACGGGCTCTCTCCCATGAAACAGTACCTCGACCTCGTTCAAACCATCTTCGACCAAGGCGGATGGCAAGACAACCGCACCGGCACACGCACGCTGAGCCTGCCGGGCGCCATGATGCGCTTCGATCTGAGCCAGGGTTTCCCGGCCGTCACCACCAAGAAGCTGGCCTTCAAAACGGCCATTGGCGAACTCATCGGCTTCCTGCGCGGATCGCGCAACGCGGCCGAGTTCCGCGACCTGGGCTGCAAGGTCTGGGACCAGAACGCCAACGAGAACAAGGCCTGGCTGGCCAATCCCTACCGGTTGGGTGACGACGACCTGGGCCCGGTGTACGGCGTGCAGTGGCGCGCCTGGCCGGCCTACAAGGCACTGGCTGCAGTGCAGACTGCACAGATCGACGACGCGCTCGCGCGCGGCTACCGCCAGGTGGCCGTGTTCGAAGACAACGGTGTGTCCCAGGTGCTGCTGTACAAGGCTGTAGACCAGCTCCGCCAGTGCCTGGACACCATCCACAACAACCCGTCGGATCGCCGCATCCTGTTCCACGGCTGGAACCTCGCGCAGCTTGACGAGATGGCCCTGCCGCCTTGCCACTTGCTGTACCAGTTCCTCCCCAACGCGGCCAAGCGTGAGCTGTCGATGTGCCTGCTCGTGCGCAGCAACGACCTCGGTCTCGGCACGCCCTTCAACCTCACCGAAGGCGCGGCCCTGCTGCACCTCGTGGCGCGCCTCACCGGCTACACGCCGCGCTGGTTCAGCTACTTCATCGGCGACGCCCACATCTACGAGAACCACGTGGACATGCTGAAAGAGCAGCTCACGCGCACGCCCTTCCCACCGCCAAAGCTCGTGCTGTCCGACCGCATTCCCGATTTCGGCAAGACCGGCATCTACGAGCCCGAGTGGCTCGAGATGGTGGAACCGGGTGACTTCACGCTCGAGGGCTACCAGCACCACGCGCCCCTCACGGCTCCCATGGCGGTGTGACTGCCATGCCGCGCCAGACCCTCGCACTCATCGCCGCCGTGGCGCGCAACGGCGTGATCGGCCACGACAACCAGCTGCTGTGGCGCCTGCCTGAAGACATGAAGTACTTCAAGCGCAGCACACTCGGCCATCCTGTCATCATGGGCCGCAAGACCTGGGACTCCGTGCCCGAGCGCTTTCGCCCGCTGCCTGACCGGCACAACATCGTGGTCACGCGACAGCCCGGCTGGCAGGCCGCAGGCGCCACCACCACACACTCGCTCGATGAAGCCCTGGCCGCTGTGCAGCCCGATGCGAACCGCGTGTTCGTGATCGGCGGCGGCGAGCTCTATGCCGCCGCGATGCCGCTGGCCGACGAACTCTTGATCACCGAGATCGACCACCCATTCGAAGGCGATGCCCACTTCCCCGAGTGGGACCGCAACGCATTTGTCGAGGTCTCGCGCGAACACCACCAGGCCGCTGCACCCAACGACTTCGGTTTCTCGTTCGTCGTGTACCGGCGCCGCTGATCACCCCAAGAGTCACTCCAAAGCCGCGAAGCGCTCGGCAAGAAAATCCACCAGCGCCCTGACCCGCGCCGGCACAAAACGCCCACTGGGCAGCACGGCATGCAGTGGATACGACTCCGTCTCCCAATCGGACAGCAGCTGAACCAGCGCGCCGCGCGCCAGATCGTGCCGCGACTCGCTCGACGACTTGAGCATGATGCCGGCCCCCGCGAGGGCCCAATCGCGCACAAGCGACGCATCGTCGACCGTGCGGTCACCATTCACCAGCACCTCGGTCCACACGCCGTCTTTTGCGAACCGCCAAGCGCGGTGCCGCCGGCCACCGCGAGCGAAGGTGAGGCAGTTGTGCTGTAGCAGATCCTCCGGCACGCGAGGCGCGGCATGCCGAGCCAGGTAGGAGGGTGATGCCGTGAGCACTGGGCGCGACGGGGTGAGCACGCGCGCCACCAGACCCGAGTCGGCCAGCAGGCCGTAGCGGATCGCCACGTCCACCTCGTCGCGCACGACGTCGAGCAGCCTGTCGCCCACCGTGAGCGACAGGTGCACACCCGGGTGCAACACCAGGAATTCGTCGAGCCATGGCAGCAAGGTGGCGCGGGTCAGATCAGAGGGTGCCGCCACCCGCACCGTGCCCACCAACTCGGCCCGGTCGGCCAGCACCTGCGATACCCCTTCGTCCAGCAACTCGAACGCCCGGATCGCGTAGTCGAGCAGAGTCTGCCCTGGCGACGTCAGCCGCATGGCCCGGGTGGAGCGCTCGAAGAGCCGGGTGCCGAGTTGCCCCTCGAGGCGCTTCAAGGCCGCACTGGCCGCGGCCGGGGTCATGCCCAAGGCCTGTGCCGCGGCGGTGAGCGTGCCGCCTCTGGCCGTTTGGATCAGCACATGGAGGTCGGCGAGGTGGTCGATTTTCATGGAGGGCCAATTCTCGCCTGCAGCCCATGGACGGCCTGAATGCCAGGTCAAAAACCCATGTCGCTCAGACCCGGGTGCCCGTCCGGACGCCGCCCCAGCGGCCACAGCAGCTTGCGTTCATCGTCACGGATCGGCTGGTCGTTGATGCTGGCAAAGCGCCGGTGCATGAGGCCCTCGGCCGTGAACTCCCAGTTCTCATTGCCATGGCTGCGAAACCATTGGCCCGATTCATCGTGCCATTCGTAGACGAAGCGCACGGCAATGCGGTGGCCACCGAACGCCCAGAGCTCTTTGACCAAGCGGTAGTCGAGTTCGCGCGCCCACTTGCGCCGCAGCAACTCGCGCACCTGCTCGCGGCCCACAGGAAACTCGGCTCGATTTCGCCAGACGGTATCGGGCGTATAGGCCAGCGCCACCCGGTCGGGGTCGCGCGAGTTCCAGCCGTCTTCGGCGGCCCTCACCTTCAGCACGGCGGAGTCGGCGGTGAACGGCGGAAAGGGAGGGCGTGATTCCATGGTTCAAGGTACCAAGTCTGCCGCGGTCGCGCAAGCCGAAAAATAGCCGTTGGGGGCCATCCACACCGCACTCACGCACGCCAAGGTGCGTTCGCATGGGCCCTGCGCAGGCTGGGGGTGACTCGCCCCCTAAAATCATCGAAACACCGGACCGCCCATGAAAATCGTCACCTGGAATGTCAACTCCCTCGCCGTGCGGCTGCCGCAGGTGCTGGCCTGGCTGGCCGAGCACCAACCAGACGCCTTGTGCATCCAGGAAACCAAGCTGACGGACGACAAGTTTCCGGTGGCCGAGATCGAGGCGGCGGGGTATCAAGCGCAATGGTTCGGCCAGAAGACCTACAACGGCGTGGCGCTGCTGACACGCAGCGCGGTCACCGACGTGCAGCGCAACATCCCCGGCCATGACGATGTGCAAGCGCGTGTGCTGGCCGCCACGGTCAACGGCGTGCGCATCATCGGCGCCTACATCCCCAACGGGCAGTCGATCGACAGCGACAAGTACGTCTACAAGCTGCGCTGGCTCGACGCCCTGCGCGACTGGGTGCGCGATGAACTCACGCGCCACCCCCGGCTGGCCTTGCTGGGCGACTACAACATCGCCCCCGAAGACCGCGATGTGCACGACCCCGCAGCCTGGGCCGGCCAGGTGTTGTGCAGCGAGCCCGAGCGGGCCCACTTTGCAGGCCTGCTGCAACTCGGCCTGCACGATGCCTTCCGGCTGTTCGAGCAACCGCCGAAAAGCTGGAGCTGGTGGGACTACCGCAACCTCGCGTTCCGCAAGAACCAGGGGCTGCGCATCGACCACATCCTGGTCAGTGATGCGCTGAAGGCCAGTGTGAGTGCCTGCGTGATCGACAAACTGCCGCGCAAGAATGAGCGCCCCAGCGATCACGCGCCGGTGATCGCCGAGCTCACCCTGTCCTGACGCCAGCAAGCTCCCGCAACAGCGCCACCCAGGCAGCAAGGCGCGCCGCGGCGGCCTGCCGCCCGTCAACACTGGCCGCGGGCTTGCTGTCGCGAGTGAGGCGGCACACCGAGGCAGCCACGGCCGCCGCAAAGGCATCGCGCTCGCCTTGCCACACCACGACCTCATGCAACAGGCCCAGCTCGCGCGCGCGCTGCGCGTTCTGAGCCTGCTCAGGCTGGTCGGTGAGCACGAGCAGCAGTGGCCGGCGGTAGACGAGCGCGATCGACAGGCCGGCCATGCCCGGCGCGGTCACGATGAGGTCGCTGCGGGCGGCCGCCTGCACCCACTGCGCATCACGCGCCTGCCAACCCGAACGGGACGCATAGCCTTCGCCCACCTTGTGCGACGCCACGCCTGCCATCGCAAAGCCGCGCTCCAGTGCCTCGGCCAGCATGGGCTCGGTGAAGTGTGGATTGAGGTACACGGCGACGCCACACGACGACGGACCCGCGACGTCCGGCGACGAGGGTGAGACGACCTCGACCGGCGTGGGCAGACGGTAGCCGCCTGCATCGATGCGTTCCACCCCTTCGAATGCAAAGTCATGTTCGAGCCGCGCACGGCTGCGTGCGAGCTGCAAGGCGATCACACGCTGGAACACGCCGGCCAGACCGAAAGGCACACGCCCCTTGAAGTTCGACTCGAGCGCACGGCGCAGGCTGGCCCCGTAGACGTGCACGATCTTGCGACGCCAGCCGGGCCAGGCGCCCATGTTCAGCAGGGCCGGGTGAAAGGAGTCGTTGACGACGAGGTCGCAATCGCGCATCCAGCGGTGCAGCTGCCAGATGTCGCGCGCCATGCGGTTCGGGCGGAACACGTAGTGGGCCACGTTGCGGTCGGTCTCGCGGCGCAGCATGTTCTGGCAGGCGTCGAACTGAACGGCGTAGTGGGTAGACAGCAGCTCAGCCTCCAGACCGAAGGCTTGCAGAAACCGAACGCCGTCGTGCGACGTGGTCACCAGCTGTACCTCCACACCGGCCGCACGCAGCGCGTGAGTCAGCAGCTGTGCACGCATCAGGTGCCCGCGGGCATCGGCCGTGGCGAGGTAGAGGATGCGCACGGTCAGGCAGAAACGGGCGTGCGTGCGGGGGCGAGCCTCAGGGCCACGCCGGCCAGCCACATCGCCAACGCGCCGCTCACGCCCCAGGCGCGGTCGATGCGCCGAACCACCGCCAGCAGGTGCGCCAGATGCGGCCACTCGTGGGGCTGCACGAGGCGCTCGAGTGTGTGCATGCACAGGCGGATGTGTTTGGTCTCATCGGCCAGCACGTCCGACAACAGGCTGGCCATCGGATGGGTAGGCGCAATCGTATCGACGTGGCGCTGCAGCACCCGCGAGGCCATCTGCTCGGCGGCCAGGCCGATGACAAAGGCTGGCACGAGCACACCCTGCTCGAACTCGGGCGCGTGTTTCAACGCCAGACGGTGCCAGGCAGCGATCTTCTGGCGGCTCAGGCGGTCGGGCGCCATCCCCGATGCGCCATCGGCACCACGGGCCCGCAGGGCCTCGGCAAAGCGATGGGCGTGCCCCTGTTCCTCGGTCAAGTGCTGCGCCATCTGCCGCGACAACCACTCGGGTGGCGACGGAATCAGCTCACGCTGCAAGGTGAGTTCGGTGGCCTCTTCGCCTGCCAGGTACATGCGCAGCAGCAGGCGTTCGCCCGCGGCGCTCGCATGCAGGTGATGCAAGGCCGCCCGCTTGATGCGGTCGACAGCCCACGCCTGCCAACGCGCCAAGCCGTGCAACTGCGGCGGCTGCAGCAGCGCACGCCAGGCGCCATCGGCCGAGGCCGGTGTGGGCGCACTCATGTCATGGCCGGTGGTACGACAAGGCCTGCGCATCGGCCGAGGCCTTGCCTCGGCCGACGGTGTCGATGCCGAAGCCACGGCACACGGCCCCCAGAAAATCCACCGCAGAAAACGCCAGCACCAGACCCATCGTGCCCAGCCAGCGCAACCCGCGCACGGGCGGCAGGTGCTGGTGGTTCACTGCACACAGGCTGAACACCAGGCGAGACAACAGCACGCAGGCCGGCCCGATGGGGCCGCTGCGCGACAGCCACTGCCAGCGCGGTGGCAGGTAGCTCGACACAAGGTGCGGCGTGAGGCCGACCGTGTCTTGCCCGCGCATCCAGCGAAGTTGCAGCGTCTCACGCGGGCTGTCGGGGAAGCGGTGCACGGTGTGTGCGCGCGGCTCGAAATGCAGCGCCACCCCAGCGGCCTGAAGACGCAGGCCCAGCACCTGGCAGTGCGCGCGGTACACACCTTCGAGCGGCTGATAGCCGTGCTGCAAGAAGACGTCGTGGCGGAAGGCCACGTTGTTCGCATAGAAGTTGCGCGTGGCACCGGCCTGCAGGGGACTGGGAAAGTACATGAAGTCCAGCGTGGTGAGCGCCGTGCCTGCGAGGGTCGCCGCGTAGCTGGTACGCCCGGCCACGACGGCGGGCGGGGTGTCGCTCGCGAACGGCGCGAGCAGCGCCGCCAGCCATTCACGCACCGGCATGCAGTCGGTGTCGGCGAAGACCACCTGGTCGCTGCGGCTCGCATCCACGGCCGCGAAGCCCAGGTTCTTGGCGTCGTAATAGCCCAACGTGTGATCGATCTCGACAAAATCGATGGACCGGCCCGCGCGTTGAACGAGCGACTCGCGAACCGCCAACGGCAGGCCGTCGTGGGTGATCACGAGTTGCGCCAAGCTGCTCAGAGGCTGCGTCTGTGCAGACAGCAGGTCGATGAGCCGCTCCAGGCTCGTGGCCACCGCGTGGAGGTCTTCACCGCCGCGCAGGTTGTTGGTTTCAAGAACCAGGGCCGTGCGGGCCGCGATGTGATCAAGTCCCATGAGCCATCTCCTTCAATGCGGTGAAGCGCAGCGACCTTCAGCTGCCCAGGTTTTTCAGGGCGTCCCGCGCCAAGCCGATCCACTCGCGATTGAGGTCGCGCGAATGGCCGTGACCGCGGCGTGCGTCGGTCAGCACCTGCTCGAAGTGCTTGCGTGCGGCCTCGGTGCGGCCCTTGCCCAGCAGGAATTGCGCGTACTTGCATTGAGCCTCGATGGAACCATCGGTGCGAATGACATGCTCGAAGGCGTCATCGGCTTCGGGTCGGCCTGCCCCTGCCAGGGCTTCGGCGCGCATCAGCGAGACGTCGCCCTTGTGCTGATCGGGGTGTGCCGCCACCAAGGCGTCGAGCGTGGTCACGGCGGGTGCAAATTGCTGCGCTTCGAGCTGGGCGATGGCCAGACCTTTGAGGAAGCTCAGATCCTGCGCGTAAGGCCCCGACACGCACTGCTTGTAGTGCACGATGGCCTGGTCGACATCGCCCTTGGCCAGCAGTGCCCGCGCCAGTTGGGCCTCGTTGAAAGCGGTGGGGGTGCGGTCGAACTCTTCACGCGCATAGCGGAGTTCGCGGTCGGGGTTGATGACGCCCTGCATCAGGCGCAGCGCACGGCGCCCACCCCGGGTGTGTTGCAATTCGCGCGAGTACTCTGCGAAAAAATAGACCGCACTGCCCAGCAGAGGGAATGCGAACAGCACCATCAGCCAGTAGCGATCTTTGCCATTGCGCACCGCATGGACGGCAAAGAAAATGGCCACGGCAAAATGCAAGAGGGCAGCGATCGGCATGCATCTTCCCTGGAGTTGTTTGGGGCCGATTCTATCGGCCCCACCGGGTGTTGACGCAGTCTCTCACCCCCCACAACGGGCGGGGCCGCGGGCCACGCAAGTGCTCACGATCGTGCCGTTGCACGGCCTGCGGGTGAGCATCAATCTTCGAGACCGAGCTCCTGGATCTTGCGGGTGATGGTGTTGCGGCCGATGCCGAGCTTCTGCGCGGCTTCGATGCGCCGCCCGCGCGTGATCTCGAGGGCGGTGTGAATGAGCTGCGCTTCGAACTTGCGCGTGAGGGTGTCCCACACCTCGGTTTGCCCCGCCTGCAACATGGTGCGCGATTCCCGCTCCAGATCGACAAGCCAGTGGGTCGGTGTGCTGGGTGCGGGCAGCGGCGACGGGCCGCTCGAGAGGTCGGCACCGGCAGACAGGATCGCCGTGCCGGGATTCGGCGTGAGCGTGGCAACCGAAAGCGCCGCCGCGGCCGCCATCTCGCCCGATTCGGCAGCAACAGGCAGGGCCACAGGCACCGCACGCGCAGCAACCGGCAACTCGCCCATCAGCTCCGGCGGCAGGTCTTTGGGCTCGACCACCTGGGCGGGTGCCATGACGGTGAGCCAATGGCAGATGTTCTCGAGCTGGCGCACGTTGCCGGGGAAGTCGAACGCCATCAGGCGTGCGAGTGCCGCATCGGTGATGCGCTTGGCTTCGACGCCCAGCTCCTTGGCGCTCTTCTGAAGGAAAAACCGCGCCAGCGAAGGCACGTCTTCGCGACGTTCACGCAGGGCCGGCAAACGCAGCCGAATGACGTTGAGGCGGTGGAACAAGTCTTCGCGGAAGGCGCCGAGCTTCACGCGTTCTTCGAGGTTCTGGTGGGTGGCGGCAATCACGCGCACATTGCTGCGCAGCGGGTTGTGGCCGCCCACGCGGTAGAACTGGCCGTCGCTCAGCACACGCAGCAAACGCGTCTGCAGGTCGAAGGGCATGTCTCCGATTTCATCGAGAAACAAGGTGCCGCCGTCTGCCTGCTCGAAGCGCCCTCGGCGGGTGGTCTGCGCGCCCGTGAAGGCACCACGCTCATGACCGAAAAGCTCGGACTCCAGCAGGTCCTTCGGGATGGCCGCGGTGTTGATCGCCACGAAGGGGCCGGTGGCGCGCGGGCTGTGCTTGTGCAGTGCATGCGCGACAAGCTCCTTGCCGGAGCCCGACTCGCCGGTGATGAGCACCGTCACGATGGACTGGCTCAGACGGCCGATGGCCCGGAACACGTCCTGCATGGCCGGCGCCTGCCCGAGCATCTCCGGCATCTGCGCCGTGCGCTCGTCGCGCACTTCCTCGCGCATGCTCTCTTCGAGCGCGCGGCGGATGAGCTCGACCGCCTTGGGCACGTCGAACGGTTTGGGCAGGTACTCGAACGCGCCACCTTGGAAAGCGCTCACGGCACTGTCGAGGTCGGAGTACGCGGTCATGATGATGACCGGCAGGCCCGGATGGCGCTCCTTGACCTGGGTCAACAGCTCGATGCCCGAGCCCCCCGGCATGCGGATGTCGGACACCAGCACCTGCGGCACGTCGTCCTCCAGGGCCAGGAGAACATCACGCGGGTTGGTGAAGCTGCGCACGGCGAGGTCTTCGCGTGCGAGTGCCTTCTCCAGAACGAAGCGGATGGATTGGTCGTCGTCAACGATCCAGATGGGTTTCATGCCGTGCCCGTGGTGGTGACCCCCTCGACACGAGCCACAGGCTCAAGGCAGAGGAATCACGATCTTGAAAATGGTCTTGCCCGGTTCACTTTCACATTCGACCATGCCTTGATGCTGCTGCACGAACGTCTGCGCCAGTGTGAGTCCCAAACCCGACCCGCCATCGCGCCCCGAAATCAGCGGGTAGAAGATGCGATCACGGATTGACTCGGGGACCCCCGGACCGTTGTCTTCAATATGCAATTCCAATGCCAGTCGGTAGCGTTGCTTGCCCAAGGTCACTTGGCGAGCGATGCGGGTGCGCAAAATGATGTTCGCGTCACCCTGGCCGATGCGCTCAGCCAAGGCCAAGGCGGCGTTGTGGGCGATGTTGAGAACCGCCTGGATGAGCTGCTCACGGTCGCCGCGGAAATCGGGGATGGAGATATCGTAGTCGCGCCGGACGCTCAGGCCCCGAGGAAACTCGGCCAGGATGAGCGAGCGCACGCGCTCGCAGACCTCGTGGATGTTGACGTCGCTCACCACATGGGGCTTGCGGTGCGGTGCCAGCAACCGGTCGACCAGGGCCTGCAGGCGGTCGGCTTCGTTGATGATGACCTGGGTGTACTCGGTCAGTGTTCGCGACTCGAGCTCCATCTCGAGCAGCTGGGCGGCACCCCGAATGCCGCCGAGCGGGTTCTTGATCTCGTGCGCCAGGTTGCGGATGAGCTCCTTGGTGGCCTGGGCCTGGCCCAACGCACGTTCCTCGCGGTCCTGGCGGGTTTGCTGCTCGATCTCGAGCAGCTCCACCACCACGCGGTCGTCTCTGTCCATCTGGGTGACGATGACGTGAACCGGCAGGGGGTCACCGTGGGCCGTGGCCGGCCGGCGCAGCAGCGCCTCGAAGCGGCTGGTGGAGACGTCGTTGCGCAACACGGCTGACACGGTGTCGCGCAGGATCTGGGTTTCGACGAACCAGTCGAACAGCGAGCCCCGAACGACCGTGCGGCGCGACAGGCCGAGCACGTTCTCGAAGGCGGCGTTGGCAAACAGGCAGCTGCCATCGCGCTGGACCACGGCCACCATCGTGGCCAGGTGGTCGAAGGCCTGCAGGCCGGCCGTGCCGTCGGGGGTGGAGCGCGAGGCGGAAGGCGAGACGGAAGGCATGTTCATCAGGTGGAGAGGTCCATCAACGCCAACGCAGCCTCCGGGCTCATTGCAGCTTGCCGAGCTCGCGCTTGAGGGCGGCCACGTCGCTCTCCTTGCGGGCGAGGTTGGCCTTCATCTCGGCCACGCGGTCGAGGTACTTCTGGTAGTTGCGCTCTTCGCCCTTGCGTTCGGGCTCGCCGTTGTTGTAGTCCTTGCGCAGCTGGGCGAGGCCCTCTTCTTCCTTGCGCAACTCCGACTCGAGGATGCGACGGGCATCGCTGTCACGCGACTTCTGCTCGCCCGGATCGATCTTCTCGCCGCCACTGGCCGGGCGGGCCGTCGTGGCAGCAGGCGCCGCCTTGCCGGACTTGGGCGACGAAATGACCGTGATGGGCGCGCCCTCCAGCGTCGTGCAGCCCTTTTCCTTGGCCTCTTTGGCCGACAGGCTGTCGGTGTAGAGCACCGGCTTGCCGGGGCAGCGGTACACGGGTTTGTCTTGGGCCCAGGCCGATCCGGCCGCCAGCGAAGCCACGCCCAGCGCGGCAATGCCCAGCAGACCAGACAGCTTAGAACCAACGGACCATCGAATACATGTCATGCAGTTCACCTCTGAAGTCATAACGCGCGCCGGGCCCATTTGGGTGACACGCATGTTGACGGTATGCCATTGTGGCCCATGGGATGATGCCCCCACGTCGCTTTCGCTCCTGCCCCCCACGGGGGCGCCGCCTGGCGGCCTGGCAAAGCCAGATCCGCGGGCGTTGGGCAATGCGCTTCGCTCTAGAACTTTGCCACCTTTCATTCGCCAACGACTCCACCTCAAGCACCCACGGGGGCGCCGCCTGGCGGCCTGGCAGAGCCAGATCCGCGGGCGTGGGGCAATGCGCTTCGCTCTAGACGCTTGCGAACACCAATTGCTTGATCGGTTGGCCTTGCTTCGCATGGGCCTCTATTCAAGTCGAACTCTTTGCTCGCGGCAAGCATGCCTCGCTTCCGTTTGTGACACCACATCCACACTTCGTTCCCTCCACTTGAAGTCTGCTGGAAGCTGACTGCACGTTCATCAGTCGAGAACGAACAAAAAAAAGGGACGGCGTTGGCCGTCCCTTTTGCTGTTCAGCCCGCGCGAAGCGGGTTGAATGCTGATCGCGAGGATCAGAGGCTGTAGTACATGTCGAATTCGACTGGATGCGTGGCCATGCGGAAACGCGTGACTTCTTGCATCTTCAGGTCGATGTAGGCATCGATGTACGAGTCGGTGAACACGCCACCCTTGGTCAGGAACGCGCGGTCCTTGTCGAGGTATTCGAGCGCTTGGTCGAGGCTGTGGCAGACCGTCGGGATCAGCTTGTCTTCTTCTGGCGGCAGGTGGTACAGGTCCTTGCTCGCTGCTTCGCCCGGATGGATCTTGTTCTCGACGCCGTCGAGGCCGGCCATCAGCATGGCCGCAAAACCCAGGTACGGGTTCATCAGAGGATCCGGGAAGCGCGCTTCGACGCGACGGCCCTTCGGGTTCGCCACATACGGAATGCGGATCGAGGCCGAGCGGTTCTTGGCCGAGTAGGCCAGCTTCACCGGGGCTTCGAAACCAGGAACCAGGCGCTTGTAGCTGTTGGTGCCAGGGTTCGTGATGGCGTTCAGCGCGCGAGCGTGCTTGATGATGCCGCCGATGTAGTACAGCGCGAAGTCCGACAGACCTGCATAGCCGTCACCGGCGAACAGGTTCTTGCCGTCTTTCCAGACCGATTGGTGCACGTGCATGCCCGAACCGTTGTCGCCAACGATCGGCTTTGGCATGAAGGTGGCCGTCTTGCCGTACGAGTGAGCCACGTTGTGGATCACGTACTTTTGCAGCTGCACCCAGTCAGCGCGCTGAACCAGCGTGCTGAAGCGCGTGCCGATTTCCATCTGACCAGCGTTGGCCACTTCGTGGTGGTGCACTTCGACCGGGATGCCCAGCGATTCGAGCACCAGGCACATTTCGGAGCGCATGTCTTGGGCGCTGTCGACCGGGGGCACTGGGAAGTAGCCACCCTTGACGGCTGGACGGTGACCCGAGTTGCCGTGTTCGTATTCCTTGCCCGTGTTCCAGGAGGCTTCTTCGGATTCGATCTTCGAGAAGCAGCCGGACATGTCGTTGCCCCAGCGCACGCTGTCGAACACGAAGAACTCTGGCTCAGGGCCAAAGAAGGCGGTATCACCCAGACCAGAGGCCTTCATGTAGGCCTCGGCGCGCTTGGCCAGCGAGCGTGGATCGCGCTCGTAAGGCTTGCCGTCGCCCGGCTCGATCACGTCACAGGTGAGGATCAGCGTGGGTTCTTCGAAGAACGGGTCGATGTTGGCGGTGTTCGGATCGGGCATGAGCTGCATGTCCGAAGCCTCGATGCCCTTCCAGCCAGCGATCGAGGAACCGTCGAAGGCGTGGCCCGACGTGAACTTGTCTTCATCAAAGTGGGAGACAGGCACGGTGACGTGCTGCTCTTTGCCGCGGGTGTCGGTGAAGCGGAAATCAACGAACTTGATCTCGTTTTCTTTCACGATGTTCATCACGTCGGCGACGGTCTTTGCCATCAGGAACTCCTAGCGAGGCGCTTGTGGGCGGGGGTGGAATACGGGAATGCGAAGTAACGCTGTGATTTTCAGGGTCCGAGGACTCAGAAATGCGCACAGGAATGTAGCAGAAACCATGCCCGTTTCATGCATTTTTGGCGC
>JBEGTX010000018.1:0-7050 GCA_041179165.1 Pseudomonadota bacterium
TGACACGCGGACTGTCGGTGGCCCTCGTCGGCGGCATCCATGAGCTGGTGCTCGAGCAGATCGAAAACGGCGAGATGGCGCGTGTGGCCGGCCTGGCCGGGGCGATGGCCGAGTTCGTGCGCCGTGTGTTTGCAGATGGAGAGCCGGCGTCTTGATGAGCCTGAACACCGTGGGTGCGGCCCGCGTGCATCGCGGCGCCATACCGCTTCGGCCCGGCTGCCTATCCCCCGAAGTCGGGGCAAGGTTTGTGCACTTCGTCTCGCACCGTTCCGTGCCCCGTCCCGCAGAATGATGCGGTACTGAGGGCACGGGGGGTACCGTCTGCACCCCAGGGCTTTGCCGGGAACAACATGCAACGAAAACACTGGGTGGCGGGGTGGCTGATGGCGCTGGGGGCACTCTCTGCCCAGGCCGCAGAGCCTGTCCAGCCACCGCGCTGGATCAACGCTGACGATGTGCGCGTGCGCAACGGCCCCAGCGCCGAGCACAGGATCATTGGGGCTTTGCTGCGTGGCGCCGAGCTGATCCTCAAGGCTCCTGAGCCGGACAACGGCTTCTGCTTCATCGAAGGCGAGGGGCAGTTCGGGTATGTCGCGTGCAAGTTCCTGAGCGCTGAGCGGGTGCAGCGGCGGCGGGCCGGTGAAGGTGGGGTCGATGCGGCACAACGGTGGGCGAGCGGCAACGGTGTCACCGTGCGCGAGGCGCCGCGCGCCGACGCTGCAGTGGTGGACCGGCTGGCACTCAATGCCGTCGTGAAGCTGGTCCGCTCTGTCGATGGCGGTTATTGCGAGGTCCAGCCGGCGTCGGGGGCGGGTGGATTTACTGCCTGCCGGTACCTGGCGGTCACGCCGGTGGTGGTGGCCCACGTGCAGGGGATCCGGTATGCGGACGCGCCTGCGCCTGCCGGCTTCGATCCTGTGCGCGCCTTCTGGCTGTCGCCTGGTTGGGATACCCTCACGTCCTATGCGACACACCTCAAGGCAGGACTGGGTGCCAAGGGTGTGACGGGTCCGTGGCCACGGGACGACGAGCTGGAAAAAATGAAAGCGCACCTGGCCCTGGGGCTGAAGGGGAGCCGGCCTGAGCCCTATGCGGACTGGGCCGATCTCAAACGGCAGGCTTCGCAAGACCTGGATTTGAGCGGCGAGGTGCGTCGGTTGAATGCGCAGGGCCTGAAGGCGCCGGATGCGGCGTGGAAACGTCAGGCCAAGATGGAGGCGGTCGCCGGGCAACTGCAGCATCACCTCGGTCTGGGGGGGCCTCTGCACGAGTCCATCTCGATCGAAGGGCACGGGGCGATCCGCAACATCCGGCTGGTTCGTGCGCTCGAGTTTCCCGCCATCCGCCCCTCGTTCTTTCGCAGTGTCGCCGACGTGGCTCCGCCGAACGCGACCACCGAGGCGGTCAGCGGCCGTTTCGGGATCGTGTACCGGCAGTTGGTGAGTGCTCGGCCGAAGTCCAAGGAGGGTGCCGGAGAGGGCGGATCGGCAGGGCTCTACGACATGCTGGATCACACCTCGGTGCTGGTGCGTTCAGTGCAGCGCGTGCAGTTGTTTCGCGATGGGCGACTGAAAGCGGTGCCGAGCCTGGCGCGCACGAAAGAAATTTTGAGGTGGGACGCTGACGGCCCCATGTGCGAAGGCTGGACGCCGGGATTTTCATTCGGCGACGCCCATCCCAGCATGCGGCCTTATCTCATCGAAGCCGGAGGCCCGGAGAACGTGAGTGTGTCTGGCCGGTTGTTTGCCTTTCTGACCCCGATGGAATTGCCACGCGGTGCCGCCACGGTGTTTGGGGCCAAGATGACATTGAACCGTGAGGAGACGGGCTTTGTGGGCGGCACCTCGCTCTACTACGACCTCGATGGCGACGGCACTCACGACCTCGCCGTGTGGGAAGGCGAAGGCTTCGGTCCGGGGCATCTTGGTGGCCCTACCACCACCAACGACCGCTGGTACCGGCTGGCGATGGTCAACATCAACGGCCAGTGGAAGGTGCTCGGCAGTGATGTCTTCGGCTATGGATGCGGGTGCTGAACAAGGAGCCAACAGATGGAAGCCGTGAGTTCACGCCGGGGCCATCGTGTCGGGCTCTGGCGGAACAGGCGCAAGTGACGCAAGTGACGCAAGAGGCGCGAGTGGCCCAACAAGCCCGACCCACTGACGAAATCCCTGAGTGATGGCGGAGTCGAAGTCCGTATAGTGGGGCGCTGAACTCGCTGCCTGCGGGGAATGCCAGATGCCGGCGCTTGCGCCCCTCTGGATGCGGTGCGGGCTGAGTTGAGATGCAAGTTGCGGCTTGTCTCACACCAGGAGCGTTCCATGTCCCCCCTCTTTTCCGCGCTGTCTTCCGTCAAATCCGCAACCATCGGCAAGGTGCTTGTGGCTGTGGCCAGCCTCGCCGCGTTGGCGGGGGTCGCAGGCTCGCAGTTGGCGCCGTCCATGCCCTTGGCCATGGTGGTGCTGTACAGCGCGCTGGGTGCTGCAAGCCTGCTGGCGGTGGTGCTGATCGCGGCGGTGGGGTGCCTCACGTTCTGGCAGTTCATTCTTCGCCAGGGCGGCACCGATGCACAGTGGTTCTGGTTCTCGGGCGAACCGCAAGGCCTGGAACAGATGCGCCAGTGGACGGCACCCGCCCCGGCAGAGCCCAAGCCTTGATGTGCAGGCGCTGGTTGAGCTGATCTGACGCCAGACCCGGCGCCTCCGCGGGCCCCTTGAATGCGGGTGGCTTGCGCTTGCACGGCGCCAGGGTGAGCGGCACACTTCGCGCGTGCATTCACACCGCGCGGGCTGGCCCGCCTGAATTTCCGCATGTCCTCCCGAAGAGAGTTTTCCATCGCGCTGCTCGCACTGCTGGGCGCACCAACCGCCCATGCCGACGACTTCTCGCGCCGTCTGGTCGATGCCGCACGCGAGCGCACGCGCCGCCGTGAAACCTACGATGGTGCCTACCGGCCGATCGGCTACCCGATGGGCGATGTGCCCGATCACCTCGGGGTGTGCACGGACCTGGTGATTCGCGCGTACCGCAAGTTGGGGCTGGACCTGCAGGTGCTGGTGCATGAAGACATGCGCAAGGCGTTTCACCGCTATCCGGCCCGGTGGGGCATGAAGGACCCCGACCGCAACATCGATCACCGCCGCGTTCCCAACCTGCAGGCCTTCTTTGAACACCAAGGTGCCGCCCGGAAAGTCAGCGACGCGCCGACAGCCTACGAACCCGGCGCGCTGGTCACGTGGCGCCTTCCGGGCAACCTGCCGCACATCGGCATCGTGTCCAACGAACATGTTCGGGGCACACGCCGGCCCAGGATCCTTCACAACATCGGTGCCGGCCCGGTCGAAGACGACATCCTCTTTGTCTACCCGATCACCGGCCACTATCGTTATGCCGGATAAGACGCCGTGAGCGCCAAAGCCTCTCCACACGGATCACCGCCCCCACCGCTTCTGCTCGACATGCAGAGGGTGCGGCGCGTGCATGGCAGCGGCAAGCGCGTCCATTTCGAGCTCGAGGTGGACCTGCAGATTGCCGAGCCAGAGGTCATCGGCCTGTTCGGCTCCAACGGCGCGGGCAAGTCCACGCTGCTCAACCTCATCGCCGGCAAGGTCGACCCGAGCGCTGGTTCGGTGCGGGTGGGGGGCCATGGATTGAGCCAGATCCGGCGGGGCCAGCGGCACCTCGTGGTGCGCCATCAGTCGCAGGCCCGCGGGGAGGCCCCCGAGAAGGGACGCTTCGATGCCATGACGCTTCATCCGCGGGAGTGGATGTCTGTTGCCATCGAAGGCATGCGCGACCTGGCCCGGCGCAAGGCGCCCACGAGCGGTCCCCGCATCTTCCTGTTCGACGAACCGTCGATGGCGCCGCCGTATGGCGGTCTGATGTTCGACCGCTTCGCTCGCCTGAGGGACCAGGGCAACCTGGTGATTTTCTCGGCACACCCCAGCAAGGCATCGCATCTCGACCTGATTCGAGGGGTGTGTGACCGGTACGCATTCATGGACGATGGACGCCTCACGGTCATGAACAACCATGAAGAGTTCCTGGCCCATCCGGATGTTGCCGACTACATGCGCGCTTGGCGCCACATGAGCGAGCTGGCTCTGGCATGAACCGTCGCTGTTGCCGAGTTGCGTTTCGCGCCGCAATCATGTCTTGCACGCTGCTGATCGCGGCCTGTGAACCGGCCCGCAAGCCGGCCGATCCCGCGGCCCTCACGGTGGCGTCTGCCTCCGACAGCGCGGATGTGGTGGAGAAGATCCTGGCTTCCAAGTCGCCTCTGCCTTCCAGGCTGCTCGAGGGACACTACACCGAGTTCCGCAGGGGGGCGGCCTCCACCGGGTTCGACATCGGCCCGGTCGACTACGTCTCCTATGTCGCGGCCGCTGTTCCGCCCGAAAGCATCGATGCGTGGATCGCCAGGTTCAAACCGCTCGGGTCGAAGCCGGCGTTCACGGCACCCGCCTGCGATTGCCCTTGGTGGGTCGCCATCGACCAGCACGACCAACTGGAGTTCTTCGAGGCCGGTGCGCTGAGCCATCGCCTTCGTGGATGGATTGGTGTCTCACGGCGGGATGCAAAGATCTATTTGTTCGACTGGACGACGTAGGCAATGCGAGTCACTTCTGTCCTTCCGTGCGACGGTGGCATACCGCATCGAATCGAGTGCAGGTGGCGGTTGTGACGAGGGGGCCATGGCGGCTGGGTGTGATGGTGCTGGGTGCCATCGGCTTCAACCTGCTCGCGTGGCAGTGGATGGGCGCCATGAGCCTGGCGATCTGCTCGCCGATGTACGCTTTTTTGCTGACGCGCCCCATCCTGTCACTGTTGTCTCAAACGTACCAGGCCATTCGTGCGTTGGCCTTCCGGCGCGTCAGTGGGCGCCACTTCGAGCACCGCGGCACGATGCTGGACATCGTCGATGACGACGCTGGCCATCGGTGGTTGAGCTTGAATGACGTTCGCAAGATCATTCCAGGCCTGCCGAGTGCGCAGAGCCTTCTGCATCGCTACCCCGATGGGGTGCGCATGAGCAAACACCCCGCGGCATCGCGCATTCAGGCCGAGACGCTGGCGCGGTACCTCGACACGGCCACTGCGCCCGATTCACTTCGGTTCAAGCATTGGTTGGACAGGGAGGTCGTGTTCCCGGCCAGGCAGCGGCGCGAGCGATCCTGAGGGGCCCGTCAGCGCATGGGCGGCTTCGTGCCGTCCAGCGGCAGCGGCAGTGGAATGGCCTTGGGGCCCACGGGGTGAGGTGTTCCGTGGCGATCGATGCGGGCCACATGGCGCGTGGCCTGGGTCACGCCGCGGCGGTTGACGTCGAGCAGCAGCACCCAGCCGGTGTTGTTGTCCTCGTCATCGAACCCGTCGAAGATGAAGTTGCCCAGGCTGTAGATGATGGGCTTGCCGCGGTGGTATTCCACGTCCTGCACCACATGCGGGTGGGTGCCCACCACGGCATCGGCGCCTGCGTCGATCATCAACCGCGCCAGATGGCGCTGGCGTGCGTTGGCCGCGGGGCGGTGTTCTTCGCCCCAGTGCATGAACGGGATGACGATGTCGGCGCGGTCGACTTCGCGCGCGCGGCGGATGTCGGCGGCCACCTGCTCGTCCTCGCTCCAGGCCACTCCGGGGTGGTCGTGGCCGGCCTCGAAGTAGCGGGGAAAGAACTCGTCGTAGCCGAGCAGCGCGATGCGCAGGCCTTTGCGCTCGATGATCAATGGCGCGTGAGCTTGTGTGAGGTCTTTGCCGCCGCCGAAGAAGGGCAGCGAGGCCTTGTTCAGGTGCCCCAGCATCTCGGCGAATGCGGCGTGGCCGAAGTCGCCTGAATGGTTGTTGGCCAGGGATACCGCGTCGAGGTGCTTCTTGATCGCGCCCAACACGCGCGGGTGCGCGCGAAACGTGTAGGGCTTGTCGTCGGGCTTGCCGATGGTGGCCACCACACACTCCAGGTTGCCCACGCGCAGGTCGGCCTGCTTGAGGATGCTGGCGAAGGGCGCGAACGGATCATGGCCCTGGCGAAGCCGTTTGCCCGGTGCGTCGGCCAGCATGATGTCGCCCACGAAGGCGATGGACACGGAGGGGCCGGGGTCCGCGGGTTCGGGTGCTGGCGCTGCCACAGAGGCCGCACCTGCGAAACCGAAGAGCATGGTGATCCACAGCGAACGAAAACTCAGAGCGCGGGGCAGTGTCATCGTCGTCCTCATGGGGCAGGCCGCTGGGTGAGCGCACAGCCGTAGACCATTTCGCGTCCCAGCCGTGAAGAATAGATGTGGTTCCAACCGGTGAGCCCGGGCAGGGGCCGATCGAGTGCGAAGGGCGGCTTGTGCACGACCTCGTGAACCAGCACCGGTGCATTGGGCACCGACATGTCGTAGGCGTACAAAGCGATGTGATCGACCTGGCTCGGCGTGCCGACCACCACCGCCTTGAAGCGGAAGCGCTCGGCGATGTCGTGAGAGGTGACCGCATACGGTTGGTCCGTGGGCAGGGTGTCGAACGACAGCGTCTGGCTCATGTAGCGAACCTGGCATTGCAGCACCGTGGAGGCCGGCTGTGCCTGTGCCGCTGAGGCCAGCACAAGCCCGGCCAGAGCGGCGCAGAGGATGCGCCAATGCGAAGGACCTGGTGTTGTCATGCCGTGTACCTGACGTGGCTCATTGGAGTTTCCCTTGGATCGAATGGCGGGTTGCTGCGATGGTAACGGGGCGGCGTTGCGGTACGCTTGCGGCGATGAGTCTGAAAAATACAGTGTTCGAGGAACGTGGCTTCGCGATCGTTGGGGGTGTCCTCTCTGCGGAGGCCTGCGACACCATCGCGGCAGGCGTTCGCGCGGACGCCGTATCCGGCGGCGCACGCGGCCTGCTCAATCAGCCCTGGTGCGTCGAGTTGGCCGAGACGCTGCTCCGGCACGGCGAACTGTCGGGCCTGATACCCGATGGCCATCTGGCGGTCCAATGCACGTTCTTCGAGAAGTCGCGAGACCACAACTGGCTCGTTCCCATCCACCAAGACCTCAGCATTCCCGTGGCAGCCCGCGTGGATGAA
>JBEGTX010000019.1:0-19006 GCA_041179165.1 Pseudomonadota bacterium
CGAGGACAGTTTTTGCCGGATTTGCAGGCCCATAGCCCCGCTATGGGACAAAAAGACGGTGAAAAATGGACCGCTGCGGTCGATTTGCAGCCGACGCTTTCCAAGTCCGACAGGCTCCTAGGGAGCAATAGGCACGGACTGGCCCTCATGCCCCCTCATGCCCACATGACACTCCCGCCCTCATTGACAGCCGCGGGCCAATGGGTGCCCCGGCCATCGCAAGCTGGCACGGATTCCCGGTCCAATTGCACCGATCGACGGGCAAATCAAGCCACCAGCAAGGCAGCAACGGCGCGACACTCAGGGAGGTTTCAAGAATGCCCCCTATGTTGACAGCACCCCTGCCATTGAACGAGCCCGAGCGCCTTCGAGCACTCGAACGCCTCGACGTACTCGACTCCGCACCCGAACGCGAGTTTGACGCCCTGGTGGCGACCGCGGCATTGGTCTGCGGTGTTCCGATATCGCTCGTCAGTCTGATCGATAGCGACCGCCAGTGGTTCAAGGCCAACGTCGGCTTGCCTGGTGTCACCGAGACGCCCCGCGACGTGGCGTTCTGCGCCCACGCGATCCTCGACGAAGGGGTGTTCGAGGTGCCCGATGCATTGGCCGACCCTCGGTTCGCCGACAACCCGCTGGTCGCGACGGCGCCCGACATCCGTTTCTACGCCGGGGCCACGCTGCGCTTGAGCAATGGCGCGCACGTCGGCACCTTGTGTGTGATCGACCGGGTGCCCCGCAAGCTCAACGAGCTGCAGCGCGAAGTACTGCGCCTCCTGTCGATCGCCGCCGTTCAGGCGCTGGAGTCACGAAACATGGCCCGCGCCTTCGTGGCCAGCGAGACCCGCTTTCGCACTCTCAGCGAAGCCTCTCCGCTCGGTCTGTTCGCCACCGATGCCGCGGGTGCCTGCACGTACACGAATGCGCGCTGGCGCGCGATCTACGGCATGAGCGAGGCCGAAGCGCTGGGCGACGGCTGGAGCCGCACGCTGCATCCCGCCGACAAGGCCGCTGTCTTTGCGGAGTGGCAACGCACCGCTGCATTGAAGCTCGAGTTCGACCTGGAGTTCAGGGTGCGCCGCGACGATGGCACGGTGTGCGATGTCCGATCCGTCTCCCGCCCGGTGCTGGACGAGCTTGGCGAGGTCACGGAGTACGTGGGCTCGGTGGAGGACATCACCGAGCGTCTGCGTGCACGCCGCGCACTGGAGCATGAGCGACAACGGCTGGCCGCCATCATTCAGGGCACTGGCGCAGGCACCTGGGAATGGAACGTGCAGACTGGCGAGACCCGCTTCAATGAACGCTGGGCCGAGATCGTTGGAATGACGCTCGAGGAGCTGTCGCCGAGCACCATCCAGACCTGGACCACATTGTCCCACCCTGAGGATGCAGCGCGTTCGGGTGCGCTCCTGCAGGCCCACTTCTCTGGCGAGACGGCGGCCTACGAATGCGAGGTGCGAATGCACCATCGCGACGGCCATTGGGTCTGGGTGCTCGACCGCGGGCGCGTTCTCACACGAACACAAGACGGCCAGCCAGAGTGGATGTTCGGCACGCACCTGGACATCACCGCGCGCAAGTTGCAGGAAGAAATGCTGCGCAAGAGCGAAGAATTGCTCAATCGCACGGGTGCATTGGCGCAAGTCGGCGGTTGGGAACTCGACATCGCCTGCGGCAGCATCGTGTGGTCGGAGCAGACCTGCCGCATTCACGGGGTTGAGTCCGGTTACCAGCCTCAGCTCACCGAGGCGATCGATTTCTACGCCCCCGAAGCGCGGCCGGTGATCGAGGCCGCGGTGGCAAGGGCTATGGCCGACGGCCAGGGTTGGGACTTGGAATTGCCCTTCATCAAGCGGGGTGGGCAGCGCATCTGGGTGCGTGCGGTGGGCCATGCCATGTTCGAAGGTGGCCAACCGGTACGGCTTCTGGGGGCATTTCAGGACATCACGCTCAGCGTGCTCAGCAGGCAAGCCTTCAAGAGCACCCACGAGCGCTTGTCGCTCGCCACCGAAAGTGGCGGCATCGGCGTGTGGGAGTGGAACGTGCAAACTGACACGCTCACCTGGGATGCCCTCATGTACTCGCTGTACGGCCTTCCTGAGGGCTCGGGTACGGATGGCTATGCGCTGTGGGCCGGCCATCTTCACCCCGACGATCGCAGCCGGGCCGAACGCGAAATTCATGAAGCCCGGGACAGCGGCACCGACTTGCGCTCCGAGTTCCGCGTCGTCTGGCCCGACGGCTCGGTGCATCATCTTCGCAGCACCGGCAGGATCACGCTCGATGCCGAGGGGCTGGCCGTTCGGATGGTGGGCGTGAACTGGGACGTGACGCCACTGCGTCAGCTCAGCATCAAACTGGCCGAGCAGCACGAGTTGCTGCGGGTGACGCTGCAATCGATCGGCGACGCCGTGATCACCACCGACGCCGAAGGCCGGGTCTCCTGGCTGAACCCGGCCGCCGAGCGCATGACCGGCTGGCTGTCCGCCGAAGCGCTGGAGCGGCCGCTCACGCAGGTCTTCCACATCGTCAACGAAGACACCCGCCAGCTGGCCGAGAACCCGGTGGCCGCCTGCCTGGAGCAAAGCCAGGCCGTGGCCTTGGCAAACCACACGGTACTCATCTCCCGCAGTGGTGAAGAGTTCGGCATCGAAGACTCCGCCGCGCCCATCCTCAACCCGAGCGGTGAGCTCTTGGGCGCCGTGCTGGTCTTCCATGACGTGACGGAGCAGCGCCGCCTGTCCGGCGAGATGAGCTACCGCGCCACGCACGACGCGCTGACCGGCCTGGTCAATCGGGCCGAGTTCGAGACGCGGCTGCGCCGCACGCTTGACAAGTCACACGAAGATCGCAGCGAGCACGCCTTGCTGTACATCGACCTCGATCAGTTCAAACTCGTCAACGATGCCTGCGGTCATTCGGTGGGCGATCAGCTGTTGCAACAGGTGGCCAAGCTGCTGAGAGAAAACGTTCGAGCGCGCGACACCCTTGCGCGGCTGGGCGGCGACGAGTTCGCGGTGATTCTCGAGCACTGCACGGCAGAGCAGGCTGGACGGCTCGCCCAACAGATCTGTGATCGCATGGAGGAGTTCAGGTTCCTCCACGACGAGCGGCGGTTCAGGATAGGCGCGAGCATCGGGCTGGTGCCCGTGGACAACCGCTGGGCCAACACCGCGGCCGCCATGCAGGCGGCAGACACCTCGTGCTATGCCGCGAAGGAGGCCGGGCGCAACCGTGTGCACGCCTGGTTCGATACCGACAAAGCCATGCGTGCGCGCCACGGCGAGATGCAATGGGCCACCCGGCTCGAGCAAGCACTGGATGAAGACAGATTCGTCCTCTACGCGCAGCGGATCGAACCGCTCGATAACCGCCGCACCGGGCTGCACGCCGAAGTGCTCATTCGCCTGCTCGACACCAATGGCAGCCTGATTCCGCCGGGTGCCTTCTTGCCGGCCGCGGAGCGCTTTCACATGGCAACGCGCATCGACCGCTGGGTGCTCAAGCGCGCCCTGCGGCACATTCAGAGCTTGCCCGTGCTGGCGGCGCTGGACACTTTGTGCATCAACCTTTCGGGGCAGTCGGTGGGCGACCGGGCGTTTCATCGCCATGCCATCGACGCACTGGCTCAAGCCGGCAGCGCGGTGTGCCAGCGCATCTGCCTCGAGATCACCGAGACGGCAGCCGTCACCAACATCACGGACGCCGCCATCTTCATCGAACAAGCGCGGGCACTGGGGGTACGCATCGCGCTAGACGACTTCGGCGCGGGGGCCTCTTCGTTCGGCTATCTGAAGATGCTCAAAGTCGACCTACTCAAAATCGATGGCAGCTTCATCCGGGACCTGATCTCCGACCCGTTGGACGACGCAGCAGTGCGCTGTTTCGTCGACGTGGCGCGCGTCGTCGGTGCCAAGACTGTGGCCGAATTCGTCGATCGACCAGAGGTTCTTCAACGGGTGCGGGAGATCGGTATCGACTACGCCCAGGGTTTTCTGTTGCACAAGCCCGAACCCATCGAGAACGTGTTCGGTGTACCCGCAGCGTGCGCAAGCACTGCGAACCCAACCGCAGCCTGATTGCCCTGTGGTGCATGGTGCGGACAGCAGGACAGTGTCCATCGCTGAAGCCAGCCTGCACCCAACAAAAGCGTCGAAGGTTGGTAGAGCCCTTCATAATCATGACCTGCCCGCCCCGCTTGTTCGAGAGGCCGCCCTTTCATGGATAAATTCTTGCTGCAGCAGCAGGTGCTGGAACGCCTCGCCGAAGACCTGCTGCA
Organism: Pseudomonadota bacterium; assembly: GCA_041179165.1. Lineage (GTDB taxonomy): Bacteria > Pseudomonadota > Gammaproteobacteria > Burkholderiales > Burkholderiaceae_C > Rhizobacter. The sequence goes on from JBEGTX010000019.1 coordinate 4,283, forward strand.
AGCCGAAGAGGCCGTGCGGTCGGCCCATGAAGCGGCGACTCATGAAGAGAACATCGCCGAAAACAAATACGACACCTTGGGACTTGAAGCCGCCTACCTGGCCACAGGCCAAGCTCGCCGTGCCGATGCCATCCGTCAGGCGATGGCCCATTGGCGCCAGTTCCGCCCCCGCCCCTACGACGCCGACCAAGGGATACAGCTCGGCGCGCTGGTGTGCCTGGTCGATTCCGACGACAGGCAGCAGCAACTCTTTCTCGGCCCGGATGGCGGAAGCAGGACCTTAGGCAGCGGTGATCAGCTCGTTCAGGTCATCAGCAGCGAAGCCCCATTGGGCAGGGCCATGCTGGGCAAGTTCGAGGGTGATGAGGTGTCGATACAGATCGGGTCAAGCCGACAGCAGTTCGAGGTGCTTCGCGTTCATTGAGTCGCAAGCAAGCTCACACGAAACTGACCACAAGATAGTTCCTGGTGTCACGACGCGCGGGGGCGAACGACAGCGCCAGCCCAACTGCCCCATGGCCGCACTGCCCCTGGGTGGCACACTGAGCTTCGACCGCCACGGCAAGGCTGACACGATCGAACCGTGCGCCTGCTGCCTTTCCATCCTGAATCGAAAAATTCAACAGATTGGTGTCTGATGTTCAAGCCCGAAATCCTGATCTTGTGCATGAATCTGACGATGATGCTGATCGCCTACTTCTTCATCTACCCCAGATTTTGTGGATCGGATGGAATGAAGATCGTCAACAACGACATCATCATTACAAGCGTGGTGCTATTGATATCAGGCTATTTCTTCTGGGGGTCGGGCCAGGTGTTCAGCATGATCTGGTTCTCTGCCAATTGGTTCTGGTTCACATTGTCAACCTGCATGGCGATCGAGATTCCATTCATGCTTTGGTATTTCAAGAAACACAACGTGTGGGAATCGTTCAAGTTTTAAGCTGACGCGACGCCTCGCCCCAAAGTCGCTGATTCGCGGCGGGGCCCAGCAACTCGCCATGAAGTTCTCAGCCTGCTGCCGATCGGCGGGGATCCGCGCGCAAGGCGAGTTCACGCTGTACGTCGCTCGCAGACCCCTGGCGTTGCGCCTTTCAGACGCACCCCTGAGTGACCATTGCCGCCAAACGTGCGGCCCACTACGATGGCGCCGCCCCTGCGGGCATACCAAAAATTCCAAGGGATTCACTCATGCAGTTTCTAAGAACCATCGCAGCCGTGTCACTGACGCTGCTGCTCGGCGCATGCGCTACGCCGTTGCGTGTCGCGCTCACCCCGGAGCAACGCGCCAAGATCACCGATGTCAGTGCACACGTCGTCGTGACGCAAGACGAAGTGAGGGCGGCGGTGCAGCCGTCGAACGTGGCCGCGTTCACTGGTGGCGGCCTCATCGGTGCCGCCATCGATTCGCAGATCACGAACCAGCGGATGAAAACCGCGCAGACCATGATGGGCCCGTTCTACGCCGCCATCGAGGACCTGGACTTCCGCACCGAGTTCAACGACACCATGCGCCGTGAGCTCACTGGCTACCCCCTGAAGGTCAGCAACATCGTCACGACACCCCGGTCCATCGACGTGGCGACGCTGAAGGTGCTGCGGTCCAAGCTGACCCCCGGCCAAGCGCTGCTCATCATCAAGCCGCGCTACACATTGACGATGGACTTCCGCAGCCTCGACGTCGAGACGCTGGTCACGCTGTGGGTGAAGGACGGCCCGGATCTGGAGCCGGTCCAGCGCAGTGCGCTGCACTACCAGTCACAAGCGATCGGGCCCGGCGGCAAGCCGTCGATCGACCTCTGGAGCGCCAACAACGCGGCGCTGTTCCGCAGTGCCGTGCGCGACGCCATCGCCGAGACCATCCGGCTCACCATCGTCGACAACGGTGCCCCTCCGGCCGTGGTCGCCCAGCCGTCCGACCTGAAGACCTACGCGTTCAACACCGGCGGCCAGATCGGCCGCATCCAGGGTCAGCAGCTGAGCGAGACCGCCACACGCGCCGTCATCCTCGGCGCCGACCAGAAGACTTACTCGCTGCCCAAGGCCCAACCGGCCCCGACGGCCCAGTGACCCGGAGCACCCCATGAACAAACTGAACTGGAAGATCGCCGCCGCGCTGGCGGTGTCGATCGCCGCCGCCGGGCCTGCCCTGGCTGTCGATGTGGACGTCAAGTACGCCTGGGCCGACCGCGAGAACCCGAACCCGCAACCACAGACCCAGGTGTGCCCCGTGCAACTGGTGCCCGCGGCCGACATTCGTCAGAACAAGGAAACGGTCGGCCAGACGCCCGACTTCCTCCACGTGGTGTCCGGCGCCCCGCTCGTGAGCGGCGACCTGGCGGGCTGGGTGACCGACGGTCTCGGCAGCCTCAAGTCGTATGGCTTCACCGTCACGCGCGCAACCGACGCAACGCCGCCGCGCGAAGGCGTGCTGATCAAGCCCACACTGACCCGCGCCTACACATGGCAAGTGGGACTGAAGATCTTCAGCATGGTGGCGCTGAAGGTCCAGTTCATCGATCGCAACGGCGTGCTGCAAGAGAAGTACTACCGCGCGCATGGCGACAAGACCAACATGTGGGGCGCGGCGTCGGAGTACTCGAACACGCTGAACTATGGCCTCAACAACATCTTGCCCGCGATGGCCAAAGACCTCGTGTCCTTGTGCCAGGGCCGGACCGTCGAGGCCTACACGTACTCGGCACCTGAAGCGGCCGTCGTACGCACACAAGGCAGGTGATGGCTGCGGCGGCGTGAACCCGGGCATGCTGGGTCACGCCGCCCGCTGATGAACGCAGCATGCCAGATCATGCCGATCGCCTGCCTGTACCCACCCGATCTGTGGCCTCGCCGCTGGGACTGCAGAGCCTGTCGGCACACCGATGCCAGACCATGCGACGGACCGGCCAGCGCGATGCCAACGCGCCATCCGATCGCACACCTCGCTTGCAAACTCATTTCCATCTCGATATCATCCGCGGCAATCGCTGAAGGCGCCAACGACGGCGCCCGCGACAACCTCCTACCTGACGGAGATCCACTTATGTCTTTCTTGTTCATCACGACCAACGACTGACACGGTTCCCAAGCCCCGGCTGAACCGTGTCTCTTCACAGATACGGCCTCAGACCGCGCGGCAGCAAAAGCCCCGCAGCCATTGAGCCGGGGCTTTTGTTTTTCGGAAACCGAAATGAGTGCACAACTCCGTTCCCGCTCCCTCCAAGAAGGGCGGGTCAAGGCCCTGCGCCGCATGAAACAACCCATGACGCTGGTGCTCGAATCGAGCCCCGGTGTGCGCGACCCCGTGGCGCGCGCACTCGGCCAGCGTGGCATGCGTGGCGCAGGTGAACACATCCAAAGCCGCAGCGCTCAGCGCCGCGCAGACCGCATGGCGCTGCAAGCGCTGGTGCGAAGAAAGGATTGGGATGAATGACGCCCCAACATTGCGCGAGCAACTCGCGCTCAAAAGTCACGCCCTGCAGCAGATTGCAGCGCAGCTCAAGACCGAACTGTTCGGCATCGATGCGGTCATCGACCGTGTGATCGATTCAGTGCGTGCCTGGTACGTGCTGCCTGAGCTGGTCACGCGCCCTGTCATCGTCTGCCTGTGGGGCCTGACCGGCACAGGCAAGACACAGCTCGTGCGCCGGCTCACGCAGCTTCTCGGCTTCTACGACCGCTTTGTCGAAGTGCAGATGGACGGATTCTCCAACGGCGCGAGCTGGCGCGGCGCACAAAGCATCTCGGGCATGCTGGGGCAATCCGGCGTGCGCGAGGGCGAGCCCGGCATCCTTGCGCTCGACGAGTTCCAGCGCTTTCGGACCATCGACAACAAACGTGGCGAGCTGCGTGTCGAGCGCTATCAGGACGTCTGGGCCTTGCTGTCCGACGGGCGGCTGCCGCCCGCGCTTTCGCTGCTGGGTGACATCGAGTCGTCCATCGCAGAGGCGGCCTACGACGCCGAGCGCGCCGACGCTGACGATGCCAAGCGGCGCTTCAAGCTGAGCAGCTGGGAGGCGCAGGAACTGCGGCGCAACCTCAAGCTCGACGAACCTCTGATGGAGATCATGGGCTGGACACCCGAGCAGATCCAGCAGCACCTGAGTTCCTTCCGGGAGTGCGGACAACTGCAGTGGGAGACCGACTACAGCCGGCTGCTCATCTTCGTCTGCGGCAACCTCGACGAGATGTACGAGGACATCGCCACGAGCGTGGACGACTGCGACAGCGATGCCGACACCTTCCACGCACTGACCCGCAAGCTGAGCCTCATCGACGTCAAGCAGGCGCTCAACAAGCGTTTCAAGCCAGAGCAGGTGGCCCGTCTGGGCAATGAGCATGTGATCTACCCGTCGCTCAGCCGCCGGGCCTATGAGCAATTGATCGAACAGGCTTGCACCCGCTATGTCCTTGAGACGGCCTCGGGCTGCGGCCTGCATTTCGATGTAGACACCAGTGTGCGTGAGCAGATCTACGCCAACGCCGTGTTCCCAGCACAGGGGACCAGACCGCTGTTTTCATCGCTGCACGCGATCCTCGGCTCAGGCCTCGCCAAGGCCGCGCTGTGGGCGCTGGAGCAAGGCGCGGCGGCGGATGAAACCGTGGGCCTCACCGCCGATGGCCGCAGCCTGATTGCGCATTGGCGAGGCCAATCACAGGCCATCGCAGCACCCTTCGAAATCAGCCGCCTGCGTCAACGCAACAACCCTGACTTCCGCGCGCTGCTGGCGGTCCATGAGGCGGGCCATGGCCTGGTTCACGCCCTGCTCTTCGGCCGTGCGCCGCAGGAGATCAAGATCCACGTGGCCAGCTTCGAGGGCGGGTACAACGCCTACACCTCGCGCAAGGTGTGGTCACGCCGCAACCTGCTCGACTCGATGTGCACCAGCCTGGCAGGTCGGTCGGCCGAGCTGCTCGTCTTCGGGCCCGAGCTGAGCTCCAGCGGCGCCGAGAGCGATCTGCGCAAGGCCACAGAAACGGCGGCCCGCATGGTGAGGCACCTGGGTCATGGCGCTCGCATCGGGCGCATCGACGTGTCCACCAGCAGCGAGGACAACGTGTGCACCGACGTGGATGCCAGCAACGCGCAAATCGAAGCGCTGCTGCAGAGCGAGCACGCTCGCGCGACGCGCCTGCTCGACACGCATCGCGGCGCCCTGCTCGCCTTGGTCGACGAACTTCTGGCGAACGGACAGGTCACGCCGGCGAGGTTTGCCAAGGTGGTGGGGTTGCAGCTGGGCGCGGCGGAAGATGCACTCGACCCTTATGCGCAAAGCTTGGCGGCGTTTCGGGAGGGCAAGATGGAGCGGGCGAGGTTATGCAGCACTGCCGTCATGCCGATGTGAATCGGCCCTTGACTCCGGCCCTTTGTCACTGGGTCGCGAAGCAGCGCGAGTCCTTGCTTGGTGATCTCACCGAGCAGTGATCTGCAAGACGGGAAGCGAAGGGCAAGACGCGACCCAAGCCCCTGGACCTGTGGCAGGGTCGGGCCTGTGGAAGGGTCAGGCCTCGAGCCTGCAGTTCCGGCCTGGGGTTGCCAGCGGGTCGTGGCCCAGCGAAAATTGCATACCTGATCTGTATCCGAAGAAGGCCACATTGAAAATCAAAATCAAAATCTACCTTCTGCTCGTTGCCGCCGTTGGTTTCATGTCGACAGCGCAAGCACAGCCACAGGCCAGGGTTGAGGAGATTCTGGCGGGCCTTCTTTCGATGTCCGATGAAAGGTGCAAGAACAGGGATGACGAGAAAGCCAAATCGCTCGAGTCTCAGGGTCGCTTGATCGAAGCTCACGGCGTTCGCAGTGCAAGCAAGGTCATGTGCGAATGTTTCCCTGGCGAAATCAGACAACTGCGTGCATCGCTCTCACGAGAAGATCTCAGTCGACCGGTGTCCCAAACCGAGTTCGCGACAAAGTACATGCCGCGACTGATCAACAAGTGCGCAGCCAATCAATTGCGGTCCGCCTATGGAGATGGCTGCAAGGAACGATTTGCCAGCTCGGCCCGCAACAGTGAAAAGTTCTGCGCCTGCATGTTCGACCGGATCAAGGAAATTCCCGAAGAGAACTTTTTCGAGATAGGCTTGGCCATGGCGGATTACTTGTCAGAAGCCGCCACTGCAAAAGAGCGCGGTTTGCCAGCGCCTGCACAGCCGGCTGCCCTGAATCAGTTCTCTGCGATCGACGCCTCCTGCAAAAAAGAGTAGCGGGGGAGGTTCAGTGCCCGCACCTGACGAAGAGACCTGGAAGAAGATGACGCCCAGAGCGCGCAAGTGCTACTGGATCTTTATTGCAATCATCTTTCTGATCATCGGATCGACGGCTGCTCTATTCTTCCTGCGAAAGTTTGGATTTCTTCACTGAACTCACGCAAGGCTGAAAATCCGGCCTTCGGTTCCGAGCTTCAGTTGTGAGGACTGACCTTGGTCCTGCCAGAGCCTGCCGTGCTGAGCATCCACGAGGCCGGAGCCTGCTGAGCGCAGGTGACAGCAACCCAGTGGGCCGGCCACTATGATCGTGTTCTTGTCTAACGGCGATCAAGTGAATCACATGGACTTCGACAGCGTCATTTCTGGCCGCCGCAGCATCCGCGGCTACAAGCCTGATCCGGTTCCGCGCGAACTGATCGAGGAGATCATCGAGCTCGCCATGCGGGCCCCTTCATCGATGAACACGCAGCCCTGGAACTTCTATGTGATCACGGGCGAGCCGCTCGATCGCATCCGCCAGGGCAACACGGAGCGCATGGCCAGCGGTGTGCCTCAGTCACGCGAGTTTCGGACCGGTCAGCCCTTCGCGGGGCCGCATCGCGAGCGTCAGGTCGGGGTGGCCAAGCAACTGTTCTCGGCCATGGGGATCGCGCGTGAAGACCAGGCGATGCGCCAGGATTGGGTCATGCGCGGCTTCCGCCAGTTCGATGCCCCCGTGTGCATCATCGTCACCTACGACCGTGTGCTCGATGGCAGCGACGACACGCCCTTCGACTGCGGCGCGGTGGCCACGACGCTCGTCAACGCAGCCTGGTCGCGCGGCCTGGGCTGCGTCATCAACAGCCAAGGGATCATGCAATCTCCGGTGGTGCGCGAGCACGCCGGCATTGCCGATGACCAGGTCATCTTGAAGAGCATCGCGCTCGGGTGGCCCGACGAAACCTTTCCCGCCAATGCGGTGGTGTCCGAACGCAAGAGCGTTAAGGAAGCTGCGCGCTTTGTCGGGTTCGACGGTTGAACGGCGCGGCGGACGAGCGCCTCTTGAAGGCCGCACCTCCGCCTATACCCTCCGTCAACACGGATCCGAATCTCAGCGCAGCCCGGCGCTTGGCAACTGGCGGCATGCAGCACTGAAGTCCTGCCACCAGCGTGTGCGCCTTCGTCCTGAAAGGATATGCCCATGCCTGAGAGCATTCATCCCTTTTACGAATCGCATCGTGGCGCCATGGAGGCCGCCATGCGACAGCGCCTGGACCTTGCCGAACCGATGCTGCGCGAGCGCGGGCATCTGTCCAATGTCGATGGGATCAGGCAGGAGGTGATGCACGAATTCGAAATCGTGCTCTCCCAGACGTCTTATGTCGGGGGCGCTGAAAATCGCATGAGCAATTTCTTCATGCGGCTCATCGGTTTCCTTGCCATCGGCCGTGTGCTGAAGCGCCACGGCGTGCCGCTGCCTGTGATTGGCGACATCGAGACAGAAACCTTGAAAGCACAATGTCTCACCGTGCCCGAAGCGGAACGGCTCTCTGCAGGGCTTCAATTCCTATCGCCAGAGAACCAAGCTGTCGTGCGCGAGCAGGCTGCGATCAGCATGACGGAAAGTCACCGGAAAGCGTTCCCGGGGGATTTCGCCTACGAATTCGTCCAGCCGGGTCCGGGTAACAGTTTCGAATTCGGGATCAACTACAAGGCCTGCGGTTTCTGCAAGGTCGCGGCTCTCCACGGCGACAAGGAAATCCTGTCCAGCATTTGCGGACTCGATTTCGACGACTATGCGACGCGAGGCATCCACCTAGTAAGAAGGCAAACGCTGGCCGGCGGCGCGAGCCACTGCGATTTTCGGTTCTCACGCCTCAAATCAGAATAGGACGGCGTCACGTGACGCGGGGTCATGCCTCGTGCATTGCCTGCCCTTGCTGCCTGGGGGAGCAATAGGAAAGGCCTGACCTTCACGCTTTCGCGCAGGCCCGCCCCCCAGCGACTACGCGGCGCCAAGAAAAAGCCCCGCAGCACTTTCGCGCTGCGGGGCCCGGGAGAGGCAGGCCGGTGCAGGTTGATGCACCGGCGCTGTCGATCCTGCAGTCAGGCTTCAGTTGCGGTCACGGGTGCCGTTGCCATCGCGATCCACACCGATGCGCGTGCCGTTGCCAACCGGCACGCAGGTGAAGGTAATGGGCGCGCCGCCGTCGGATGCCGCTTGGCTGAGCAGACCTTCCAGCGTGACGGGAGTCTCTGCGCTGCTGTTGGGCACGAAGTTGCGCGTTGCGTTCATGACCCAGCCACGCGGCACGTTGCCGATCACGCCCTTGGCGACCAGCTCGCACTCGCGGCGCGGCGAGGTCACCACGGCGCGGGCCACCAGCATGTCGAGGCGCGTGCGCGCGGCAGCCGCGCTGTTCGGCGTGATCGTCACCTGCTGGCCGACGATGTTGGCGTGCTCGGTCGGGATGGTCATCATCAACCTGTCGATCTGCTGCTGCTGCGCTTCGGACAGCTGGAACGCGGGCGATGCGAAGAAGGTGTCGAGGTTGCCGAACTGGCCGCTGTTCTCGAAGCCGAAGCCGCGGATCTGGTTGCCGAAGGAAGGCGTACCCGCTGCCGTGCTGTTGGTCGCGAACATGCCCACCTTCGTGTACATGTTGCGCAGACCGGCAATCTTGAAGTTCTCGGCAACGTTGTTCCCCTCGACCGACATGGTGCCGTCGGTGCCGAAGCGGCCGGCGGCCGGGTTCAGCGTGTGGCAGTCGTTGCAGGAACTGACGCCGTCAGTGCGACCGGTGTTGTACAGGGTCATGGCCGCGGATTGGTCGGCGGTGAGGCTGCCGTCCAGATTGCCGATCGGGTTAGGCGGGTACATCAGCCGCAGCGCGAACTTGGTGAACGAGTCCAACTGCGCTGCGGTGAGCTGCGTAGCCCGGCCCAGCAGGCCCACGAAGGCCGGGTTGAACTCCTTGAAGGCCGCATCTTCGAGCGACTGGCCGGTGGTGCGGTTGGTGCCGCGCCGGTCGCCGCGCCAGTGCATCGGGCCTTGGCCGGTCATGCCGCGCAGCGTCTGCGTGGTCATCGGCCCCTTCAGCGGATGGAAGGTTCGCGTGCGGCCGAAGGTCGGCGCTTCCAGGCTGTAGGCGTTGGTGTTGGCCACGCCGTCTTCGTCCGGGTTGCCCAGGTCCCACGCGAGGTGGTCCATGTCGCCGAAGATGTGGCAGCCCGCGCACGACGAATCGCCACGGCTAGAGGTCAGGGTCGCGTCATACAAGAACGGGCGGCCGGTGACGATCTCGCTCGGCTCGGGGTTGAACATGCGCACGTGCGCCACTTCGCTCAGGTTGCCCGAGGTGTTCACCACCGAGATGCCATTGTCGAAGCGCGTGAGCACGTAGGCCAGGTTGCGAGCCGGGTTCAGCACCACGCCGGTCGGGCCGCCGCCGGTCAGGTTGACCTGGCCGCCACTCGAGAGCGAGAAGGTGTTGGCTTCGAGCTGTGTGGTGCTGATGCGCGCCAGACGGTTCGAGCCCATGGCCGTCACGAACAGGTTGGCACCGTCAGGCGACACCGCCATCTCGAGCGGTGTGGCCAGGGCCAGGGCGCTCTCGGCGGCTGTGCCGACAGGCTGGTTGTAGCTGGTGATGTGCTTGTTCAGGTGACGCGGCGTGGCGGTCGTGCCGTTGATCACCGTGATGCGGCTTTCGACGAAGTGGCCTCGCACGGTCGAGCCGCGTGTGCCAGAGCCTTCGAAGCGCACCAGGTTGCGGGCTTCCTGGTTGCTCACGTAGACGCGGCCGTTGGTCGGGTTCACCGCGATGTTGAAGAGCGTGGTGCCCACGCCTGCCACCTGCGCCACGACACGCGGCGTGGTGCCGGTGGTGTCGATGGTGAACAGGTCCAGGTCGGGCAGGTCCATCTTCAGGCGGCTGTTCCAGGTGCGCGGCTGCGTGCCCGTGATGGGGTCGCCCGAATCCACCCAGTTGCCGGCGGCGTTCTTCTGCACGATCAGCGGGGTCAGCGGCGCGGTCACGCCCGTCGCCGAGACGTTGGGCGGCGCCTTGTTGGGGATGCCGCCCTCAGGGATGTCGGCCTTGAGCACCGTGGTCTTGTTGCCTGAGTTGAACACTGCGGCGTAGACGCGCGTGCCGTCGGCATTGCGGCCGAGTGCGCGGGTCGTGTCGCCGAACATGTTCAGGCGCGTGACCGGCGTGCCGCCGAATGCGGTGCCGGGGTTGCCTGCGTCGAACACCCAGACGTCGGCCCGGCCGATGCCAGGCGCGTGCAGCTGCGGGTCGAAACCGGCATTCTGACCGCGGTGCGCCGCGGTGACGAACGCCCACTTGTTGCTTGCTCCGGCGAACACGATGTCGCGCGGCTCGTCGCCCACCAGCAGCGTGTTCACCACGCGGGCCGGCGAACGCGACACGTCGACGATGCTGATGCTGTCCGACAGGTGGTTGACCACCCACAGGTTGCCGTTCGGCGCGAGCGCCAGCGCCACCGGCTCCAGGCCGACGGACACCGACTCGATCAGCGTGGGCGCGCTGCCCGACACGTTATAGATCTCGACGCGGTGATCGGGCGTGTTGGTCACGTACAGGCGGTTGCCGTCGGCCGACAAGGCCATCGGGCGCACCTGGCCGCTTTCATAGGCGGCGAAATTGCCGCGAGCGGGCAAGGAGGCGTCTCCGCCACCACCGCCACCGCCACCGGTGGTGCCGTTCAGCGCGACGTTGGCCACCGTGTAGGTGTCGCCCGAACCATTGGCGTTGATGCGAAAGCGCAGCCGCACGTTGGTCTGTCCGGCCGCGGCGGCCGGCAGCGTGATCGAGACCGGGCTGGCCGTGGTCGCCCGGGTGCTTTCGAGAGCCGTGTAGCTGGTGCCGCCATTGGTCGACACCTCGGCGATGCCGCCCTCGGTGCTGGTCAGGCCACCGGCAGTGAGGCGTGTGAAGCTCAGCGTCAGCGCGCTGTAGCCCACCGTGCTGAAACTGGGCGAGGTGACCGAACCGTCGGTCGACGCAAGGCTGCCTCGCATCACGGCGCCGGTCGAGCCGGTGGTGACACCGCCCGCCGAAGTGAAGGTGCCGAGGCCGCTGGTGAAGCTCTGCTGGAGCACGGTGGTCGTGGTTTGCGCCACGGCAGCCGAAGCGCCCAGCGTCAGGCCCATGGCCACCACGAACGCGCGCGAACGCAATCGCGCGAGATCGCGAGTGAAGGACGTCATGAAATGTCTCCTGTGGATGGCCCATTCGGGCTCATGTGTTCTGGATGAGCGCCCAGCACCGATTGACTTGAGAGGGCGCGCGGCTAGGATGATCGGCACGCCCCTTCTCTGCGTCGACTGGTGTTTTCCAGTGCGCCAAACGTACAAGACAGAGCACCTTTTTTGTGCTCTTGTTCACGAATTTCACCCGATACGGCAATGGCCCGCTCAGAGCGCGCCCCCATCACTCGCGCTCAGATCACGTTCGCACTCAGGTTCTCCCATGATCCCTACACTCCCGGCCACACTTGTCACCGTCACGACTTTGCTGGCCGCCGGTGCCGCTCCATCGCAGGAGGCCAAGTACCGCATCGACCCGAGCCACACCGCAGTCGTCTTCGAGGTCAAGCACTTCGGGGTGAGCACCACCCGCGGCCGCTTCGACCGTGAGGAAGGCGTGCTGATCATCGACAAGACGGCCAAGACCGGCAAGGTCGAGATCCACATCGACATGACCTCGGTCAACACCGGCCTGGCGGATGTCGACGCCCGACTCCAGGGCCGCGACTTCTTCAACGTCGAGCACTTTCCGAAGTCACGCTTCGTGGGCGACGAGGTCAGCTTCAACGGCGACAAGCTGGTCTCGGTGTCGGGCACCTTGGTGATGATGGGCAAGAGCGTGCCGGTGACGCTCAACGCCATCAGCTATGGCTGCTACAACCACCCGGAGCTCCAGCACGAGGTCTGCGGGGGCGACTTCGAGGCCACCCTACAGCGCAGCGCCTGGGGCCTCAGCTTCGGGCTGCCCGGTGTCGCGCCCGACAGCGTGCGACTGCTGATCCAGGTGGAGGCGATCAAGCGGTGATTGCCGGCGACACAAGTGCCGCGAGGGGGGGTACCTGAGCGCCAGGTCTGGCCTTTGAACCTCACTGATCCTCCCGCTTGTTCCGCTTTCCGCGGTGGTCGAGTCAACTGGCGGGGTCACCCATTAGCCACCCCCGGCAACTGGCGGGGTCGCAACTGGCGTCAAACTGGCGGGGTCAGGTCTGAAGTCTGAAGTCTGAACTACATACTTCAGACCTGACCCTCTCTCCGCTCTCTCCGTCTCATCGTGCCGAGACGGCGTCGCTGGTGCTCGCCGTCAACGTCAGCGCGTCACAGTTCGTCCAGCCCGACTTCGTGACGCGGGTGCTGGCCAGCATCGAGCAATGCGGCGCAGACGCTTCGAAACTGAAGCTCGAACTCACCGAAAGCATGCTGGCCCAGGACCTTGACGACATCATCGCCAAGATGACCACCCTGAAGGCACGCGGTGTCGGCTTTTCCCTCGACGATTTCGGCACCGGCTTCTCGTCGCTGAGCTACCTGCGCCGCCTGCCGCTCGACCAGCTCAAGATCGACCAATCGTTCGTGCGCGCCATGCTGGAGTCGCCCAGCGACGCCGCCATCGCCAAGACTGTGGTGAACCTCGGCCAGAGCCTCGGCCTGCAGGTGATCGCCGAAGGCGTGGAGACCGATGCCGAGCGCACGTTCCTCGAAGGCATGGGCTGCACGATGTACCAGGGCTACCTGTTCAGCCGCCCGGTGGCGGTGACGGACTTCGATGAGTTCGTGCAGGCCGCACGCGAAAAACCGAAGACGTGAAAAAGCCCGCGCAAGGCGGGTTTCGGTGTCTGGTCGTGGGCTCTTTCGCGGCCCACGTTTACGGCACATTGCGTGTGCTCTTGTTGTTTATCTCGTCGTTCGAACACTCGACGCGCCGACGCAAGCTGGCTGTTGCCTGTACAGGCGCTGACCGTCAGTTCGGTCAGGAGGCGTCAGTGAAGCACGGCGCAGCGCTTGGGGACTTGGGCCCTCAACGACGTGGCCCGGGAGTCGAGGAGGGTCAGGGCTCACCCGATCTGGGTATTCGCCGCCTCTCCAGCGCGGGCTATAACCGGCGGGCCTTTTCACGAAGGCAGCACAACAAAACCATCTGGAGACCCCTCATGAAAAAGATCAGCCCGCTTCGGCTCGGCGCCATCAGCGCAGCCACGATCACCTTGTACACGCGCCTGCGGGACCGGTCCCGGCGCTCGTCTGCCCTTCCACGCGCTGCCGGCCGATTGAGCTTCGAACTGGCAATGGCCGGTCTCGTGCTGGCCGCAGCCCCTGCGAGCGAGGCGCTCGCTGCCGTCACCATCGGCCAGCAGATCACTGGCATGGAGAAGGCAGAGAACAGCATCCAGACGAGTTCGGGCCGCATTTTCGTGAGCTACGACGGCGGGATCTTCGAACTGACGCAAAGCGCGGGCACCTGGACCAAGACGCCGGTCACCAAGCTGATGCCTTCGGGCAGCTCAGGCCACTGCTACTTCCTCGGCATGGCGGAGTATGCGAACACGCTGTACACCGTCTGCACCGAAGACAACGCGTCGGCCGCAGCACGCAAACACCTGATGGCCATGCGGCTGGAGGTCGCCAACGACGTGCTGCTGCAGGTCATCGAACTGACCGGCGTCGAGCTGCCCAATGGCCTCGCGAGCGACGGCCAGGGCAATCTGTTTTTCGCCAACACCACGCTGCCGGACCTCACGAAGAACCCGGCCGTCAAGCCAGGCACCCTGCACCGCATCCAACTGACGGGCCGCAAGACAGTCGCCGGCCCCAACACGCAGGTCTACCCCTCGATCGGCACCACGCCCACCGCTGCGTTGGCTCTGCTCAATCCGAACGGGGTGAAGTTCGACAGCGGCAAGCTCTACGTGACAGCGAACCCGCCTGCCCTGTCCGGCACGTCGATCCTGGCGCGCTTTCCAGTGTCGAGCGCCGGCACCTTGGGCACGCCGGTCACGCTGTACAGCAGCACGACCTTCCTGGACGACTTCGCGCTGGTGAAAGGCGGCATGCTGATCATCGAGTGGATCGGTGGATCGCTGAAATACATCAACGAGGCGGGCGGCGTGCTGCGCACCTACAGCGTCCCGTTCTCGTTCCCGACGTCCGCCACGATGCTGAAGCCCGGCACATCGCCTGGCGCTGCGGTGCTGGTCACGCTGCAAGGCTCGGACCGTGCCGTGTTCCTGGAGACCGACTGGCCGATCGCTCCGCGCTGATGCGGCCGTGGCGCGTTCGCTTCGGTGAATGCGCCACCGTCGCCTGCATGGAAGGCATGCGCACGGAGGCATGGGCCTCATGCTCGTTGCAGGTCAAAGACGTTCTCCGCGACATGGGGCTCATGGCCCCTGTCCAGAGTGGCATGCACAGCGTCCGCCCACATGACACATCCGGACCAACCGACAGGACGCATTCGCGACACGTGTTGCCATTCACGGCAGGGCATG
>JBEGTX010000020.1:0-6803 GCA_041179165.1 Pseudomonadota bacterium
GTGCCATCGTCGATGCCCAATCGATGTACAACTTGCGCAACCTCGTCGGTCCGGACGGCAAGGTTGTCAAGGAGCAGTTCGACATCCTCCTCAGGTTGTGCGACCGCGTGAGCGTGGGCCCTTCGACGGCACTGCGCCTTGCCAACGGGCTGCGTGACGCCGTCCGCCCGGGGATGGACTCCAAGCCGGAGATGACCGACGAAAACCCTGACCCACCGCTGCTGCCGGAACGTGTAGACCAGCTGACCTGGGTGGGTGTGGACAAGGAATCCCTCCAGCGCTTGAAGCCCTACGTGACCCTGCTCCCGTCGCCTCAGGGTCAGAATGGCGTGCAGCCACCGCCGACCACGATCAACATCAACACTGCCCCGCGAGAGGTGATTGCAGCCGTGTTGAACATCGATCCCCCCCTGGCGGAAAGTTTGGTGCAAACCAGAGCACGCACCCCGTTCAAGACGATGGACGAGGTGGTTGCCAAGCTGGCACCAGGGCATGTCTTGGTCCCCAACAGCGTCAATGTGACGACCAAGCATTTTGTGGTGTCAGGCCGCCTGCGACTCGGCGATCAAGTGCTCGAGCAGCGCTCGCTGGTCCAGCGTGAAGACACCAAAGTGACCCCCCTCACCCGCGAGTGGGTCAATTCGAATGATCCCGGATGAGCGAGGACCGGATGCAACGCTTTACTCCAAGAATCAGTCGTAAGCCGTTGATTTTTCGAGAATTGCTTGCATTCCTTGCCTACAATGCTTCAATTTTCCGTCACGTCCCATGAGCACACTTGTCGTTCAGATTCCTCCTCGGCTGCGGCTGCGCGCGCGCAGCTCGGACGCGGTCGACCCTGAAAGCCGCAGCGGCGTCGATTACCAGTACGCGCTGACCAGCGACGGGCTGGCGCTGAACTCCGAAGGCCAGTGCGCGCCTTCGCTGCTGCCCAAGGCGACGAGTGTGGTGGCCGTGTTGTCCGATGCCGACGTGAGCTGGCACCGCATCACGCTGCCCAAGGCCCCGGCCGCCCGCCTGCAAGCTGCCCTCGTCGGTGTGCTCGAAGATGCCCTGCTTGAAGACGCCGAAGGCGTTCACCTGGCGGTCGCCCCTGGTGCCAGCGCCGGCGAGCCCACCTGGGTGGCCGCGGTCGACCGCGCCTGGCTCGCGGGCGAACTGGCCGTGCTCGAAAAGTCCCTGGTGTTCGTGGACCGCGTGGTTCCCGTGGCCTGGCCCGACGAGCCGCCCTGCGGCCACTTCGAAGAACTCAGCGCCGCAGCCCAAAGGCCGGGTGAAGAATCCACCGGCGTGGCGCTCAGCTGGGCCCATGCTGAAGGCGTGGTGTTCATCCCCTTGCAGGGCTCGCTCGCCCGCTCGCTGCTGCCCACGCCGCTGCCCGAAGGTACCCACTGGACCGCCACGCCTGGCGTGGCCGCCACGGCCGAAGGCTGGCTCGGCACCAGCGTGTCGGTCACCAGCACCGCGCACCGCGCGCTCAAGGCAGCGCGCTCGCTGTGGAACCTGCGGCAGTTCACGCTGGCGCGCAAGAACCGCGGCTCCCGTGCGCTGCGCGATGTGTGGCGCCAGTTTCAAACGCCCACCTGGCGGCCGCTGCGCTACGGCATCATCGCCCTGATCGTGGTGCAGATCGTGGGGCTCAACCTGTGGGCGGCCCATCAGGGCAGCCAACTCTCGGGCAAGAAGAAGTCCATGCTGGCGCTGCTGCAGGCCACCTTCCCCAATGTGCGCGGCGGCCTGGACGTGCCGCTCGAGATGCAGCGCGAAACCGACAGCCTGCGCACCGCCGCGGGCAAGCCGGGCGATGCCGACTTCGAGCCGCTGATGCAGGCCGCGGCCTCGGCCTGGCCGCCCGATCGGCCACCGGTCGACCAGTTCAAGTTCGAGCCCGGCCGCCTCACGCTCAAGATCGACGGCTGGAGCCCCGAACAGGTCGAACGCTTCAGCAGCCAGCTGCGTCCGTCGGGCTGGCAGGTCGATGCCAATGAAGGGCTGCTCGTGCTGAGCCGCGCGTCTTCCAACGCCACGCTCCCGCGGAGCAAATCATGACCACGCCCACCCCCGACAAATCGCCGGGCCTGACCGCACTGCGCAAGCAAGCGGCCACCCACTGGAATGCACTCGGCGCGCGCGAACGCCTGGGTGCCACGCTGGCCGGCTGCGCCATCGGCATCTGGATCATCTGGCTCATCGCCGTGGCGCCGGCCCTGCGCACGCTGCGCGAAGCCCCACCCCGCATCGACGCGGCCGATGCCCAATTGCAATCCATGCAGCGCCTGGCGGCCGAAGCGCGCGAGTTGCGCGGCACCTCGCGCATTCAAACTGCACAGGCGGTCGACGCGCTCAAGTCCGTGGCCGACCGGCTGGGCGACAAGGCCCGACTCACCATGCAGGGCGACCGCGCCACCTTCAACCTCAACGCGGTCACCGGCGCCGAGCTCAAGGCCTTGCTCGGCGAAGTCCGCAGCGGCGCCCGCGCCCGCCCCGTCGAGGCCCAACTCACACGTGGGCCCAAAGGCTACAGCGGCACGCTGATCCTCGCGGTCGGAGGCAACAGCTGATGGCGCGCAAACTTCCCCGGCGGTTTCGCAAGAGCCGCTTCGCCAACAGCGTGGCGCCCAACACCTGGCTCGACTCCACCCAGGCCGAAGTGGCCTGGGAGCGCTCACGCAGTGCGGCCACCCGCTGGTCCATCGCGGGCGCCATCTTCGGCCTGTTGATCAGCATCGTGCTGTTCGCTCCGGCGCAGTGGCTGGCGAGTGCGGTGGCCTCGGCCACCAATCAGCGCGTGCTGCTGTCTGATGCGCGTGGCACGGTGTGGTCGGGCAGCGCCACCGTGGTGCTCACCGGCGGCGCTGAAAGCCGTGACGCGAGCGCCCTGCCGGGCCGCCTTGAATGGTCGTTCGGTGTGCAGGCGGGCAAGCTGGCCGTGCGCGCACGCCAGGCCTGCTGCCTCAACAGCACCGTGACCTTGCTGGTCAGCCCGGGCATCGGCCGGTTCTCCGTCACCTTGCTGCCCCAGCCCGGATGGACAGGCCAGTGGCCGAGCGCCCTGCTGCAAGGCCTGGGTACGCCATGGAACACGCTCAAGCTCGGCGGCACACTGCGCTTGTCGAGCTCCGGCATGACCATGCAGTGGGTGCAGGGCCGCTGGTTGCTCGACGGCCGCGCTGAAATCGAACTGACCGACGCCTCGTCGCGTCTGTCCACGCTCGACACGCTCGGCAGCTACCGCGTCACCTTGTCGGGCGATGCAAGCCGGCCGGGTGAACCTTCGCAACTCTCTCTGGTCACCCTGTCGGGCGCGCTGCAGCTCAATGGGGCCGGCACCATCACCCCCACCGGCGTGCGCTTTCGTGGCGAGGCCACGGCCTCCGAAGCCGACGCACCCGCATTGACCAATTTGCTCAATATCATCGGACGGCGCGACGGCGCGCGGTCCGTCATTTCGATCGGATAAGCATGAAACAGCGCCCCTTCTTTGCTCAGCCCAGGCGCCCTCTGGTCACTGCGGTGGCCGCTGCCCTGCTGCTGTCCACACTCGCTCCGGCCCCGCTGGTCTACGCGCAAATGCCGGCCAAGCGCACGCGCGCGGCCCAGCAAGAGGTGACTCTGAACTTCGTCAACGCCGAAATCGATGGCGTGGCGCGGGCCATGGGCGCCATGCTCAAGCAGCAGTTCGTGGTCGACCCTCGGGTCAAAGGCACCATCACGCTCTACAGCGAAGACCCGATGACCCCGCGAGAGGCCTACCTCAACTTCCTCGCCGCACTGCGCGGCCAGGGGTTCACGGTGGTCGAAGCCGGCGGCCTCTACAAGGTCGTTCCCGAAGCCGATGCCAAGCTGCAGTCGGGCACGGTGTCGGTGGGCTCGGGCGTGTCGCGCCAGGGTGACCAGATCATCACGCAGATCTTCAAGATCAACCACGAGAACGCCAACAACCTGGTGCCCGTGCTGCGTCCGCTGATCAGCCCCAACAACACGATCAACGCCAACCCCGGCAACAACACGCTGGTCATCACCGACTACGCCGACAACCTGACACGTCTGGCCAAGATCATCTCGGCGATGGACACCCCAGGTGCGGGCGATGTGGAGATCATTCCCATCAAATTCGGTGTGGCGTCTGATCTGGCTGCGGTGGTGCAGCGTCTCGGCGACGGCGCGAGCGGTCCTGCGGGTGCGGCCCCGGCCGCCGCCGGCGGCAACCTGTCGGTGCTGGCCGATCCGCGCACCAATTCGCTGATCGTGCGGGCGCCCAATCCGGCCCGCATGGCCGCGGCACGCTCCATCATCGACAAGCTCGACCGTCCGATGGTGGGCAACGCCAACGGCACCATCCAGGTCGTCTACCTCAAGAACGCCGACGCCGTGAAACTCGCTGCGGTTCTGCGTGCGGCCTACGGCGCCATTGGCGGTGTCGGTGGCGCAGCAGGTGGCGGCGGTGGTGGCGGTGGAGCCAGCTCCACCTCGGCGCCGGCAGCGCCTGCCGTGAATCCGAGCGGCGGCGGCAACAACAGCGGCATGAGTGCCGCAGCGACTGCGCCGGTCACGGCTTCGGCCGGTCCGTCCACCGGTGGCTTCATCCAAGCCGACCCAGCCACCAACTCGCTCATCATCACCGCCCCCGAACCGGTCTACCGGCAGCTGCGTGCCGTGATCGACCAGCTCGACTCCCGCCGGGCCCAGGTGTACATCGAAAGCATGATCGTCGAAGTCGCAGGCGACGATGCCGCCGATTTTGGCTTCCAGTGGCAAGGCCTCACTGGCCAAAAGGGCGACAAGAACATCGGCGTGGCCGGCACCAACTTCGGGAGCTCCAACATCCTCGCCTTGTCGGCGGCGACGGCCGGAGGCAGGACGGGCGTCGGCACCGCAATCGCCGATGGCCTCGTCGGCGCCGGTCTCAACATTGGCCTGCTGCGCGACTTCGGCAATGGGCTCTACGGTCTTGCTGCGGTGGCCCGAGTGCTGCAGAGCAACAGCAACACCAACATCGTCTCGACGCCAAACCTGATCACGCTCGACAACGAAGAAGCCAAGATCATCGTCGGCAGCAACGTTCCGTTCATCAGCGGTTCGCAACAGACCCAGGGGGGCAACCCGTTCACCACCATCGAACGCAAGGACGTCGGTATCACGCTGCGCATCAAGCCGCAGATCGGTGAAAACGGCACCGTGCGCATGACGATCTTCCAGGAGTCTTCGAGCGTCATCGACCAGGCTGCGGGAACCAGTGGGAACGGTCCCACCACGGCGAAACGCTCGATCGAATCCACAGTCGTGATCGACGATGGCCAGATCATGGTGCTCGGCGGCCTCATCGAAGACCGCTTCACCAACAACAAGAGCAAGGTGCCGATTCTGGGCGACATCCCCTACTTGGGCGCACTGTTCCGCAGCGAAAGCCGGACCAAGAAGCGGACCAACCTGATGGTTTTCCTGCGCCCCATCGTGATGCGCGATCAGGAATCCGCGAGCAAGCTGTCTCTTGACCGGTATGACCTCATTCGCGCCCAGCAACAGACGGCCCAACCGGTGCAAAGCTTCATGCTGCCTATCAACCAGTCGCCTGTGCTACCTCCGCTGAACGCGGTGACAGCGCCTGGCAGCTCCACGAGCCCAGCCGCACCTGCCCCATCCGAGCCGGTCGCACCGACGCAGCCACCCGCCCTGGCCGTGCCGCCCACACCGGCCAAACCGGCCAGCCCGGCCGCTCCCGCCTCCGGCACCACGAACTAAAGGCTCCACGATGGGCGCTCGCCACCCCCTGCCCTACGCCTACGCGAAGGCCCACACGCTGCTGCTCGAAGACGACGGCGAGCGGTTGGTGCTGTGGGCGCCCGAGACCATCCCTCTTGCCGCCTTGGGTGAGGTGATGCGGCTGTTCCACATCGACTCGCTCGAACGCGAGCCGTCGGAAACGTTGGTCAACCGCATTGCCGTGGCCTACGCGGGCGGCGAGTCGAGCGCCGCCACCGTGATCGGTGAGGTCGAAAGCAAGGTCGACCTGAGCCGCATGATGCAAGACCTGCCGGCGGTGGAAGACCTGCTCGAGGCCGCCAACGACGCGCCGATCATCCGCATGCTCAACGCGCTGCTCACGCAGGCCGCCAAAGACGGCGCGAGCGACATCCACATCGAACCCTACGAGCGTTCGAGCTCGGTGCGATTCCGCGTCGACGGGACGCTGCGCGAAGTGGTGCAGCCCAACAAGGCGCTGCACGCCGCGCTCATCTCGCGCCTGAAGATCATGGCCGAGCTGGACATCTCCGAGAAGCGTCTGCCGCAAGACGGCCGCATCTCGCTGCGCATCGGCGGCCGCGCGGTCGACGTGCGGGTGTCCACGCTGGCCTCGTCGCACGGCGAGCGCGCCGTGCTCCGTCTGCTCGACAAAGGCGAGTCGAAGTTCTCGCTCGAAGGCCTGGGCATGGGCGGCGCCACCTTGTCGCGTTTCGACCGGCTCATCCAGCAACCCCACGGCATCGTGCTCGTCACCGGCCCCACGGGCTCGGGCAAGACGACCACGCTGTACGCCTCGCTCGGCGGCATCGACACGACCACCACCAACGTGCTCACGGTGGAAGACCCGGTGGAGTACGAACTCGCAGGCATCGGCCAGACCCAGGTCAATTCGAAGATCGACCTCACATTTGCCAAAGCGCTGCGCGCCATCCTGCGGCAGGATCCCGACGTCATCATGATCGGTGAAATCCGCGACTTCGAAACCGCGCAGATCGCCATTCAAGCGTCGCTCACCGGCCACTTGGTGCTGGCCACGCTGCACACCAACGATGCACCGA
>JBEGTX010000021.1:0-20669 GCA_041179165.1 Pseudomonadota bacterium
ATTCGGCTTCGCGAGGCGGCTTCTTGCCTCGTGATGGGGCCGTTGTTGTTGTGTCTTGCTGGCAAGGCCGCGCTGGGAGTTCGCCTCGGCAGACGACAATTTGCGCGGAGAACGCACCCAACGCTCGGTCACCCCGTCGCAGGACGGGGCCCACAGGTACGATGTGAAGCTGCTTGTGCTGAGACGCACCCTCGCGGCTTTTTTGGGCTGAACGCAAACCGATTGGTTCATGGCACTGCCGCGCCGGGATTTCGCCCCGGCAGGCGAGTCACCTTTGGCGTCCCAAAGGTAACCCAAAGGACTGCGGCCTGTGAGCGTCGCCCCTCCGGGGAAGCTGAGTCGCCCGGTCTTGGAAGGGTCGTGTGGAACTCGCTACGTTCCCTTCGGTCACTGCACTCAAACAACCACACGAAGTCAGATTGGAAGCGCTTCGCGCCCCTTCCAAGACCGGGCGCCTCAGCCGACGCTCAATGGCCGCTGACACCAGCAACACCAGCAACACCAGCAACACCAGCCTTGCCTCGCTTCGCATTGGGCTTGATGGGCCTTGTTTCTCGTCGGCTGGTTTTAGACGTTCCAGCGGCTGCGTGCTTCGCCCAGCGAACCCCAGGGCGTGCCGTGCAGTGCGCTCAGCAGGCTTTGCACCACGTCGTCGGGGGTGCCGCCGGCTTCCCAGGTGGCGACGAGCGCCGACAGGCCTGAGCGGGTGGTGCGGGTGAGTGAGCCGCCAAGGGGGTCGTCGATGTCCTGGCGCAACTTGGCGCAGTAGAGGGCGCGGGCCTGCGGGTCTGAGGACACCAGGGACACCACGGCTCTCGCCGCGCTGTCGAAGGCACCTGCGGGCAAGGGTGATGGCCCGCTTTGCTGGGCGTGCCAGGCGCACAGGTATTCCAGTGGGCCGAGGCTGCGTGTGTGGCCGCCAGGGCTGCGGCCTTCGGTGGCGTGGCCGCCCCAGGCGAGCAGGCGGCCCGAGGGCATGCGGCCGGTGGACAGCGCATGCACGAGCGTTTGTGCCACGGCCTGGCGGGCGGTGGCGTCCCCTTGGTCGCTCACCATGCACAGCAGCTTCAGAAATGCGGGGTAGAGCTGGTCGCCGAGTGCCAGGCACACACGGTCCATGAAGCGGACGCGCTGCTCCACGTCAGTGAGGGCGTGGCAGCCGTTGATGAGGGTCTGGGCGGCCGCGTCCCAGTCGGGCTGCGCACGGAGGGTGGGCAGCGTCGCGAACGGAGACGGAGAAGAGAAGGGAGAGTTCATCGCCAGGCGCGTGGGGTCAGCTCAGCGCCACGAGGTGGCGGTGCAGCGGATTGTCGCTCCTGAACTGCCACGATCAGGGGTGCCTTCGCGGCCCGTGTGAACGTGGCGAGCGCGTCAGCGCTGGGCGTCGACCGGTTCGATGAGGTGGCTCACCAGAGCGTTGGCCCAGCTGTCGACGTCACCCTGCGCATGGGCATTGAACTGAACAGACAAGGTGCGCGCCGAGGCTGGTGTGGCGAACCACGCCGCGCCTGCATCGGCCAGGGGACGATGGGCGGGCGCCGCATCCAGCGTGTGGCCGCCCCACGCTGGTGGCGGCAAGCTGCTGGAGAGGGGAAGGTGTGCGCTCATCGATCGGTCCTGTTGGAGCGGAGCATAAGCGCGGAGCCGAGGGTCGTGCAAATGGCGCCGTCCCTAGCTAGGGTCGACCCCAGGCAGTTGTCTGCCTTGAGTCGACACCCGGTCTCAGAGACCTTGGCGAGCTTCGTAACGGTCAACCGCGGCCAGCAGGTCGGATGCGACACCGGGTTGCGTGTCGAGCATGCTGTAGGCGAGTTCACGCACTTCTTGCGCGTCGATGGTGGCTTGGCGGCGGGCTGCGAAGAAGCCGCGAACCGCTTGAGCGACCGAAGCGAAGATGCTGTTGCCAGCGGGGGCGGTGTGCAGATTGAGGGTGGTGGTGGTCATGACAAACTCCTTCAGGTGGTGCACCGGACGGGAATTCGATCAGCGCACAACCAAATACTAGGGTTTGCACGAGTAATGCACAAATCACATTTATGAACGGATGATATAAATTATGGAAATATCTTGATGGAACGCGTGCCCCCATGAACTTCAAGACGCTGGACCTCAATCTGTTGCGTGTCTTCGATGCCGTGATGGCCGAGCGCAGCCTCACGCGCGCCGCGGTTCGCCTCTCGATCACGCAGCCCGCGGTCAGCAATGCCTTGAAAAGATTGAGGGATGCCGTTGGTGAGGACTTGCTGACAAGGGTCGCGCATGGCGTGGTGCCCACCCCCCTTGCGGACAAGCTCTGGCCCGATGTGCGGCTCGCACTGAGTCGGTTGAACGAGGTGTTCGACCCCAGCGAGTACGCCCCCCACCGCGATCCGGTGAGCTTTTGCCTGGCCATCGCCGATGCCTCGGCCGCCACGCTCATGCCGGCCATCGTGCAACACATCGAGGCGACCCAGGCGCTGGCCAACCTGCGGGTGGTGCCCCTCACCACCCGCGACCCCCGCGGTTTGCTCGAGCGGGGCGAGGCCGATGTGGCCGTGGGCTACTTTCCCGAAGCACTGGCCGCGCTGGTGGCGCAGGACACGCAAGCCTCGCTGAAGTACCAGCACCTGCACGACAGCAACTACGTGTGCGTGATGCGCCGCGGCCATCCGCTGGCCGACGCCCCCCTCACGCTCGACCACTACTGCAACGCCAACCACCTGTTGGTGAGTTTTTCGGGGCGGCCCCACGGCCAGGTGGACCAGGCGCTCACCGCCCTCAAGCGCTCGCGCCGCATCCTGCTCACGGTGAACCAGTTCTTCACGGCGGGCCGGGTGGTGGCCCACAGCGACCTGCTCACCGTGCTGCCCGCCTCGTTCGTGGAGGCCACCGGCTACAAGGACCAACTGATCGAGCGGCCGCTGCCGCTGGAGCTGCCGCGCATCCATGTGGTGGCGATGTGGCACATGCGGGACGACCGCCGCAGCGCGCACCGCTGGCTGCGCGCGCGCCTGCTCGACGCCTCGCTGGACCTGATCGCGCAAACACCGCCGCCACACGACGACATGCCGCAGGCCGCCGCTTCGTAAGACAATGGGGACCGTGCCGAGCTTGATTCGGCCGCCTTGATGTCCTGTGCCGCCGCTTTGTGCGGCCTCCAACCCGGATCCCGCCATGCCGCCGCCCATCGTCCAGTCTGTTGCCCACGACCTCACCGACGAGGAATTCGCCGAAGTCGACGACCTGCTGCTGGCCACCCCCGAGCCGCTGCAGCCGGTCGATGCTGTCATGCTCGACGGCTTCCTGTGCGGCGTGCTCGTGCAGCCGGTGCTGCTCGAGCCGGCCGTGTGGCTGCCCTTCGTGTTCGACTTCGACGGCCAGTCCATCCCCGAGCCGGTCGATGCCGCCTGGTACGAGCGCACCACCACGCTGATCCTGCGCCGCTATGCCGCACTGAACCACGCCATGGTCGAAGACGGTTGGTTCAACCCGCTTGTGCTCGAGTTCGACGACGAACACCCGCGCGTGCCGCCGCCCGAAGGTGAAATCGATCCGCTGGCCGGTCTGAGTGAAGTCTCCCAGGCCCTGATGCCCTGGGTGGCCGGCTTCCAGCACGCCACACTGTGTTTCCCCGACCTCGCCGAGATGCCGGACGACGCCGTCATGACCGCACTCGCCCGTCTGTACCGTCACCTGCCGGTCGAGACCGATGAAGAACGCGAAGTTGTCGCCACGCTCGACCGCGAGCACCCGCTGGCCAACCTCGAAGACGCCATCGAAGAACTCGTGGTCACGGTGGCCGATCTGTCCGACCTCACGCGCGAGCAGCGTTATCACGTCGACACCATCCGCCGCGAGACCCCCAAGGTCGGCCGCAACGACCCCTGCCCGTGTGGCAGTGGCAAGAAGTTCAAGCAGTGCCACGGCGCCACCTGAAGAGTCCGGTGCGTGCGCTTTCAGCTGCTGTCTGACCTTCACTGCGAAACCGAAAGCTTCGATCCGGTGCCAGCCCCGGGGGCGGAGCTTTTGGTGCTGGCCGGCGACATCGACAGCGGCTGGCAGGCTCTGAGCCGCTTTCGCAACTGGCCCGTGCCGGTGCTGATGGTGGCCGGCAACCACGAGTTCGATCGCCGCGAGATGAGCACCGCATGGGATGAGCTGCGTGCGCATTGCGACGAGCTGGGCATCCGCCTGATCGAGCGCGAGAGCGTGGTGCTCACCGGCGGCGACGGCCGGCGCATTCGCTTCGTGGGCACGGTGCGCTGGTGCGACTTCAACCTCTTCGGCCCGGCCATGCAGGTCAAGGCGCAACGCGCGGGCACCTTCTTCGCCCATGTGATGCGGGCCACACGCTACAGCCTGCCTTTCGATGCAGCGGCTGTGCGCGAAGTCGCGCTCGAGTGCCGCGCGTGGTTGGCTTCTGAACTCGCCATCACCGAGGGCGACTGGGAACGCACGGTGGCCATCACGCACTTTGCTCCCAGCCTGCGCAGTGCCGACCCACGCTACGGCAGCCAGCCCGGCACGGCGAGCTTCTGCAATGCCGATGACGACCTGCTGCCCGGGGCTGACCTGTGGATCCACGGGCACCTGCACTGCCGGCACGACTATGTGGTGGCGCATGAGCGCGGGCAGACGCGCGTGGTCTGCAATGCGCGGGGGCACAGTCATCGAGGTGAGGCGCGGGGGTTTGATGGGGAGTTGGTTCTGGAGGTTTAGGGTCGCATCGCTCGGGCATCGCGTCGAAGGACGCACCCACAGGTCCGATGTGAGCTGCGCCTGCTTCGACGCAGATTCGTCGGATTTTTTGGGGCAGAACGCACACCACACTCTGTCACCCCGTCTCAGGACGGGGCCCACAGGTCCGATGGGCAGCTGCTTGTGCTTCTGCTTCGATGCACCTTCGTCGGTTCTTTTGGGCTGAACGCAAACCGGTTTGTTCATGGCCCTGCCGCGCCGGGTATTCGCCCCGGCAGGCGAGTCACCTTTGGCGTCCCAAAGGTAGCCCAATGGCCGCAAGAACTTTGGCCCCCACGTCGCTTCGCTCCTGCCCCCCTGGGGCGCCCACGGGTCGACCGGCAGAGCCGGCTCTCGCGTGGTTGCTTGATCGACGCCAGCAACGCCAGCCGGGCCTCGCTTCGCATCGGCTTCGGCACCACGCCACTTGGAGGAATCAATCTCGTCGCGCATCGCGCCTGAGCGCTCGCGAAGCGGCCCCCCGGAATTTCTCCGGGGACCTGCATGGATGCCCGAACCCAAGCCGTCAGCCAGTCACAGGTGATAAAAATCCAGAGCGAAGCGCATTGCCCAACGCTTGGCGGTCTGGCTCTGCCAGGCCGCGTTGAGCTGAAGCGCAACCCTTCGCCAGGCATGAACAGTCCACTGGACTGCTCAAGTCCGGGCTCAGCCCCTTGTGTGCTTTAACCGAAGCAAACAGCGGGGTGCAATCGAAAGAAATCCAGAGCGAAGCGCATTGCCCAGAGCCCGCGGATCTGGCTCTGCCAGTCCGCCAGGCGGGCGCCCCTTGGGGGGCAGGAGCGACAGCGACTGGGGGGCCTTATTTCAAGCCATTGAAACAGGTGATGAGCAGCATCTCGATGATCTGTTCATCACTGTACTGGCCGCCTGCCTTGAGCAGCGTCAGCACCGGATCGCAGGCGCGGGCGAACAAGGTGTAGAGCACGAGTTCGGGCACGAGCTTCGTGTTGATGGTGCCTGCAGCCTGGGCGGCCGTGATCCATTCACCGAGCTGGTCGCTCACGGACATCAGACGGTCGAGGTAGTCCTTGTTGGACGTGAGCGCTGCGCGCAGGGTGGAGTTCTGCGCAGGCAGCGAGGGCATCTGCCCTGCGAGCTGCACTTGCATGGTCCAGCGCGCCACGGCCTGGAGTTGATCGAACGGGGATGCTTCAGCGTTGGCAGCCAGGCCGGCCATGTGGGCCAGTGCCCGGTCGAGCACGCCGATCATCGCGGCCGCAGCCAAGGCCTCTTTGGAGCTGAAGTGCTTGTAGAGGCTGGCCTTGGCGATGCCGACGTCGGCCGCGACCTCGTCGACGGTCATCATGTCGAAGCCCTTTTCGGCCAACAGTCGATTCACCGAAGCGACGATGGCGTCTTCACGGGCTCGCAGAACTTGTTCGCGGAACGACACTTTGGGCATGGGGCATTTTAGCCTCCAGGTCGCCGGGCCTTGGTGTGGCCCAGTGCATGCGGCATACCGCACCGCACAAAACGACGGTCCAGCAAAGTGACTGAGTTGACCTCCTTGTCGGACAGATGGAACGCTTCAGTCGAGAAGCCTCTGCCGAGAAACGGCGGCCGTCACCTCGCAGGATTCTGCGGCCAGACCACCGGCAAGCCCGTTGCCGGATGAACCCCCTCAGAAGGCCCCCGGGCCAAGTCGGCCTCGATGCTGGCATCAAGCCCGAAGGCTGTGCCCATGTCGGCAAAGTCCGTGTCGACTGGCGGCGTCTCACGGCGCCGACCCAGCGAGGTCCACCACTCAGGCATCAGGTTCATCGCAAGCCCCTTCCGTGTTGACCCATCATCATTCAACTCCAGTGTGAGCGGAGCCCCCTGAATGCGGTGCTTTGAATTGAAGTCGGCTTTGGGCGCAATTCATCACAGGCCAGTGCACCCGCGCCTGCAGGGATGTTGCTTCCCGGCTACCCTTCAAGCATGGCGCAGGAGAACGTGCGATGAAGGTCGTCGTGTTGGGCGCGGGAATCATCGGGGTGAGCACGGCGTGGTACCTGCTGGAGCAGGGCCATGAGGTGGTGGTGGTCGACCGCCAGCACGACGCCGCGCAGGAAACCAGCTTCGCCAATGGCGCGCAGATTTCGGTCAGTTTCTGCGAGCCCTGGGCGCATCCGGCAGCGCCGCTCAAGGTGCTCAAATGGTTGGCCCGTGACGACTCCCCATTGCTCTTTCGTCCCCAGTGGGACCTGCATCAATGGCGCTGGGCGCTGGCGTTTCTGGGCCAGTGCACCCGGCCCGCGTTCGAGCGCAACGTGGCCCAGCTGGTGGCGCTCGGTCGCTACAGCCACGAGAGCCTTCGGGCCTTGGTGAACGACACCGGCATCGCCTATCACCGCCTGGAACGCGGCATTCTTCATGTCTTCTCGAGCCAACGTGACCTCGACCAAGGTGCGGCCGGTGCCGCGCTGATGCGCCATCACGGGGTGGACCGCCGTGTGCTCAGCCGGGACGAGGTCTTGGCGGTGGAGCCGTCGCTGCGTCGCTTCGCCGCGTTGGCCGGCGGCACCTACACACCGAGCGATGAATCGGGCGATGCGCATGAGTTCACCCAGGCGCTGGCCCGCCGTTGTGCACTGCGGGGGGCGCGCTTTCTGTTCAACCACGACGTGCTTGGTCTCGATGCGGCCGGCGGTGAGGTCGCGCAGGTGCGTCTTCAGCCGAATGTTGCACTGCACATTCATGCTGCACCGTTCGCCTTGAAAGCCGATGCCTACGTGGCCGCCCTGGGCAGCTACACCGCGCCCTTGCTGCGCCCCCTCGGCCTTTGGCTGAACATCTATCCGGCCAAGGGCTACTCGGCCACGTTGCCGCTGCTGCAGCCGGACGAGGCCAATGTGGTCAGCCTGATCGACGACGCCGCCAAGATCGCGATCAGCCGTTTGGGCGACCGCGTGCGCATCGCCGGCACGGCCGAGATGGCGGGCTATGACACTCGCCTGGACACGCCCACCGGCCGCGTGCGATGCCAAGCGCTGCTGTCCCGCTACGCAACATTGTTTCCAGGCGTAGCCGATCTGAGTGCGCCGCACTTCTGGGCCGGCCTGCGTCCGAGCACCCCCAGCAACCGTCCTTGCATCGGTCGCAGCCGGCTGCCCAACCTGTGGCTCAACACAGGGCATGGCACGCTCGGCTGGACCCACGGCGCCGGCTCGGGCCGGGCGCTGGCCGAACTCATCAGCGGCATTCGGCCGAGGCTTGATTTCGGCTTCGTCGGCATGTCCTGAGCCTGCGCCTGCCTGGCACGGACCCATTTCGGGGGGTGGTGACACCTGCCCGTCGCTTCTACACTCACGCGCTGACTGCGCAGAGGCGTGCGGTCGACTTCCAAACCTGGGGAACTGAATGAGCAAAATCGTGGTGGGGGCTGTGGTGCTGGCCGTGGTGGCTGGTGGTGGTGTGGCAACGGCGAAGTGGTCGGGCGGCAAGGTCGCCGACGAGTTGCATGCGCAAACCGAAAAGACCCTCAAAGCCTTCCCGGCCGTGAAGATCGTCAAACACAGCGTGGTCAAGGGCTGGGTCAAGTCCACCCACGAGATCACCGTCGAAATCGGCTGCGCCACCGTGCCGGCCGCCGATGCACCCGCTGGCACCGTCGCCAAGGGTCCTGTGCAGATCACCTGGCGCGACACCATTTCGCACGGTCCGCTGCCGGGCTTCCGCTCGGTCGGCCTGGCGGCCATCGATTCGCAGCTGGTGCTGCCCCCTGAAGCGTCTGCCCAGATCGCGAAGGTGCTGGGTGACAAACCGCTGTTCACGCTGCGCACCGTGGTGGGTTTCGGTGGTGGGTACTCGAGCGATCTGGCCAGCCCGGCCTTCAAGTTCGCCGGTCCCAACAACGAAGGCACCATCGACTGGAAGGGCCTGACCGCCACGGTCAAGGGCGACCTCAACAAGGGCATCGCTGGTGGTGGTTCGTTCAAGCTCGATGCACCAGGCATGGTGCTCGACGTCGCCAAAGGCGGCGACGTCAGTCAGAGCGTCAATGTGAAGCTGGGCGCCATCAGCATGCGCAGTGACATTCCTGCCAATGATGGCAGCACGGTGTGGCTGGCGCCCTCGAAGGGCACGGGCTCGATCGCTTCACTCGACATCACGACCAATGCCGCGGGCAAGCCGGTTGTGGTCGGCCTGAGCGACCTGAAACTCGCCTCCGAAACCAAGCTCGACAAGGGCCTGCTGTCGACCGCCTCGTCATTCACCGGCAAGGGCCGTGTCGATTCATTCAGCGTCGACAAGGTCGAGATGAACGTCTCGCTCAAGAACCTCCATGCGCCGACCTACGAGAAGCTCATGGGCACCATCATGTCCAAGGGCCTCAGCTGCGACAAGGGCAACGAGGCTGATGTCGACGAGATCATCAAGACCGAGATGCTGGCCGCCATGACGACCCTGCTGCAATACAACCCAGAGTACGCACTCGACAAGCTTGCCATCGAAATTGGTGGCAAGCGCGCCGAACTGGCCTACAACCTGGCGATTCGCGGTGTGACCCCGGCCGACGCGGCCACTCCGGCCGAAGAGCTGTTCAAGACCAAGGGTTTCCTGTCGGCATCGGTGAACGTGCAGAAGTCCCTGATCGAAGAGATCATCAAGAAGGTCGTTGCCATGAAGACGCCACAAGATGGCACGGCGATCGATCCCGAAGCAGCCAAGCAGGAGCAAGCCATGATGATGAGCATGGTGGACGGCGGCATCGCGCAAGGCGTGGCCCAAGGCTTCATCAAGGTCGAAGGCGATGCCGTCAAGGCCTCGGCCAAGTACGAAGCCGGTCAGCTCACGCTGAACGACAAGGTGATCCCGCTGCCAGGCGCAGCAGGCGGCTGAGGAGCCGCTCTTTCATGCGCCGAGCTGTGCCGGCGCGTGAAGGCGGGTGAAGGCGCACAGTCAGCAAGGGCTGCAAAGTGCCGAAGGGGGCGGGGGGCAACTACAATCCGCCCCCCGCCTCCTCTGTGTCCACCATGTACTGCGCCATCGATTTCGGCACGTCCAATTCCGCCATTGCCATTCCTTCGGGTGGCGGCATGCGCCTCGTGGAGTTGGAGCCTGGCCACAGCACCATGCCCACTGCGGTCTTCTATTTCGTGGAAGGCCGCGAAGACAACGGGCCCCCACGCGCCTTTGGCCGCGCGGCCCAGGCCGCCTATGTGGACGGGGTCGACGGGCGCCTGATGCGCTCCATGAAAAGCATTCTCGGCAGCCCGCTGGTCGAACAGACCACCGACGTGGGCGGCGGCCGCGGCGTGCGTTACCTCGACATCATTGCCGGCTACCTTCGGCACCTCAAGGCCTTGGCCGAGAAGGCTGCAGGCCAGCCCATCCGGCAGGTGATGATGGGCCGCCCGGTGTTCTTCGTCGACGACGACCCCGTGCGCGATGCGCAGGCCCAGGCCGCGCTCGAGGCCGCGGCCCGCGCCGTGGGCTTCGAAGACATCCAGTTCCAATTCGAACCCCTTGCCGCGGCCTTCGACTACGAACGCCAGGTCACGCGTGAACAGCTGGTGCTGGTCGCCGACATCGGCGGCGGTACCTCTGACTTTTCGGTGGTGCGCGTGGGCCCGCAGGCGGCCGCCCGCCTCGACCGCAAGCAAGACATCCTGGCCACCCACGGCGTGCACATCGCCGGCACCGACTTCGACCGGCGCGTCGAGCTGGCCAGCATCCTGAAAGAATTCGGCTACGGTGCCATGGGTCCCAGCGTGCAAGGCGCGCCGGGCAAGGAAGTGCCGAGCACCGTCTACTTCGACCTCGCCACCTGGCACCTGATCAACACCGTCTACACCCCGCAGCGGGTGGCCGAGCTGCGCAACATGCGCAGCTTCTACGGCAACCTCGTTCACCACCAGCGCTTGATGACCGTGGTGACCGAGCGACTCGGGCACGAGCTCGCGGCCCGCGCCGAAGGGGCCAAGATCGATGTGGCCGAGGGCGGTGAGACGCTCATCGACCTGAGCCATGTGGAGCGCAAGCTCAGCGTACCGTTCAGCGAAGCCCAAGCGGTGAGCGCGATCGAGGGCGACCTGGCGCGCATCGTCCGTGCGGCTGAAGAGACCGTGGCCCAGGCTGGGCTCCAACCTGACCAGATCGATGCGCTGTACTTCACCGGCGGCTCCACCGGCCTGCGCTTGCTGGCACAGAACATCTCGGCCGCTTTCAGCCGGGCCGAGGCCGTGCGAGGCGACCGTTTCGCCAGTGTGGCGACCGGCCTGGGCGTGCACGCCCAGCGCGTGTTCGGCTGAACGATTGAAGCGCTGGACACCTGAACGGCGTCCAGCGCTTCCTGTCAGCGGCGTGGGTTGCCGCGTGCCGGATGGGGGCCAGGGCGATGGGCTGGGCGTCCACGGCCCTTGCCTCCGCCACCACCCCCCTGCGGACGCGACACCGGCCGGCTGATGTCGGCCAGCAGCAAGGTGGCTCGCACCAGGCCTTCCACGGCCTCGGTCAGGTCTTCAGGCGGTTCGAGTGACTCGATCTCGGCCAGCAGCTCGTCGGCGTCTTCGAGGTCATCAGGCGCCAGATGGCGGTACACCAGGGCCAGCGGCTCGGTCAGCTCCTTGGCGTCCATCTGCATCAGACCGGGGAAGGTGTCTACCGCCGTGGCAAATCCGGCCACCCAGGGGTAAACCGCATCGATGGGCGGGGGAGCGAGGTCGTCGCCTTCGTCGTCTTCATGCTCGTCATCGTCGTCCAGGAACGCGCCCACGCCGGCACGCGGCCTTGCTTCGGCCGGGGCGCCGTCTTCATCGTCGTCTTCGAGCTCGAACACCCAGGGGTCGAACCACTGGCGGCTGCCTATGGCCTGATTCAGCTCGTCGTAGCGCCGCAAGGCCAGCGTGTGCAGGCGCGAAGCGTCGAACCGGGCGGGCAGGGCGCGCCCCTCGACGTCGGTGATGAAGGGCAGCCAGTGGGGGTCGGGCACCCGCTGTGGTTGCAGCAGCAGGCCGCACAGAAAACCGTCGAGCATGCTCACATCGAGTGGCTCGAGCGTGGACGGCACGCTGTCGAGCAGCGCCTGGAGCTCGTCCACCTCGCGTTCGCTGAGGGGGGGATGGGCCGGGGCGTGGACGGACGCGGCGGAGCGCGGTGCAGGAGGGCGTGGAGGTGCAGACATGCCTGCATTGTCGCGCCGATGGCCGTGGCGGGTCCGTCTCTCTGCCGCCCAGGCTCCTGGATGCGGGTTGGCCCCGTGGCCGGCTGTCGTGGTGCGGTGGCCTCACCCCCGGGAACGCAGGGGGGATGACCCCATGGGCGTCCACGCCCGGCGGGTTCGCCCCTCTCCATCGAACGATGGAGGGCAACCCACCCCAATTAGGGATAGGTGGGGCAGCGCGGCACTCTTAGAGTCACCCAGTGCTGTCACACGGGGCCTGCAAGGGCCGTGCGCTACGAGCCTGATCGCCTGGAACTGCGGGTTGCCCAGAAGTCCAATATCGCAACCCCCGCTTCCGCCTCATCAAAAGGGCGACAGTCCGCAACGTTCCCAACGACGTCCTTCAGAGGACTTGCGGCCCGCTCCTCACCGGAGCGGGCCCTTTTTTTGGGCTTCTGTCTCCCACGCGGTTTCGGCTGCCGTGGCGGGGCCGCACACTAAGGGCTCTTCAAGGAGTCCGCGCCATGGCTACCACCTCCCCCTTCGACAGCCCGCACGACATCGGGCATTTCATCGCCGGCCGCACCGAGGCCGGCCGAGGCCTTCGCCGCCAGGCGGTGTTCAACCCCGCCACGGGGGCCGTGGCAAGGCACGTGGTGCTGGCCGAGCTCGACGAAGTCGATGCCGCCGTGGCGGCTGCCCGCGCCGCCGCGCCGGCATGGGCCGACACATCCCCCCTGCGCCGGGCGCGCGTGATGTTCGAGTTCCTGGCCCTCATGAACCAGCAGCGCGACGCGCTGGCCGCCATCATCACGGCCGAGCACGGCAAGGTCTTCAGCGATGCCCAGGGCGAGGTCAGCCGCGGCATCGATGTGATCGAATTCGCTTGCGGCATTCCGCAGCTGCTCAAGGGCGACTACACCGAGCAGGTGTCCACCGGCATCGACAACTGGACGATGCGCCAGCCACTGGGCGTGGTGGCCGGCATCACGCCGTTCAACTTCCCCTGCATGGTGCCCTGCTGGATGTTCCCGGTGGCGATCGCAGCCGGCAACTGTTTCGTGCTCAAGCCCAGTGAGCGTGACCCGTCGGCGGCGATCTTCATGGCCCAGCTGCTCACCCAAGCGGGCTTGCCCGACGGGGTGTTCAATGTCGTCCAGGGTGACAAGCTCGCCGTCGACCGCCTGCTCGAACACCCCGATGTGGCCGCGCTGAGTTTTGTCGGCTCCACTCCCATCGCCCGCCACGTCTACGAGACAGGGGCGCGTCACGGCAAGCGTGTGCAGGCGCTGGGCGGTGCCAAGAACCACTTGGTCGTGATGCCCGACGCCGACCTGGGCCAGGCCGTGGACGCGCTCATCGGTGCGGCCTACGGCTCGGCCGGCGAACGCTGCATGGCCATCAGTGTGGCCGTGGCCGTGGGCGATGTGGGCGATGCGCTGGTTGAGGCGCTGGCCGCGAGGGCGCGCGAGCTGGTGGTGGCCGACGGCCACGATCCGCTTGCGGAGATGGGGCCGATCGTCACCGCACAAGCCCGAGACCGCATCATCGCTTGCATCGACCAGGGCGTGGCCGAGGGCGCGACGCTGCTGGTCGACGGCCGCCAGCAGGCGGTGCCGGGGTTTGCGCAGGGCTTCTGGCTCGGCGGCAGCTTGTTCGACCACGTCACCGCCGACATGCGCATCTACCGTGAAGAAATCTTCGGCCCGGTGCTGGTGGTGGTGCGTGTGCCCGACGCCGCGGCATCGCTGGCGCTGGTCAACGGGCACGAGTTCGGCAATG
This sequence comes from Pseudomonadota bacterium, assembly GCA_041179165.1. Lineage (GTDB taxonomy): Bacteria > Pseudomonadota > Gammaproteobacteria > Burkholderiales > Burkholderiaceae_C > Rhizobacter. The sequence continues at coordinate 13,607 of JBEGTX010000021.1, forward strand.
GGGTGTCGTGTTTCACCCGAGACGGCGGATTGGCCCGCGAGTTTGCGCGCGCGGTGCAGGTAGGCATGGTCGGCATCAACGTGCCGATTCCCGTGCCCATGGCATGGCATGGTTTCGGAGGCTGGAAGAACAGCCTGTTCGGCGACATGCATGCCTATGGCGAAGAAGGGGTGCGCTTCTACACCCGCCAGAAGAGCGTGATGCAGCGCTGGCCCGGCGCCGTGAACCACGGCACAGATTTCGCCATGCCCACGGCACGCTGATCCAAGCGCTTACAAACGGGGGCGTTTTGCGGGCTTGTTCGATGGCTTGACGGCTCAAGCCAGCACCGTTGTGGTCGAAAAAGTTCTAGCGCGGTCTGCCGGAAGGGCTTTCGGGATGGGGCTTGCGCGCTTTTTCGCCAAGGGCTGTTCTGATCATGAAACTCATCCAACACACGACGCTCAGCTTGCTGTCGGCCATGGTGCTCGCCGCATGTGGCGGCGGCGGGTCGTCTGATCCTGCTCCCGCACCCGGCCCGGCAGCGGGTGCGCCTCCGTCAGCCCCTGGCCCAGCGCCGGCCCCGACCCCGGCAGCTCAACTCACCGGCACCGTGGCCGTGGGCGCGCCCATCACCGGTGGCACGCTGCGCGTGATCGACGCCAATGGCACCGTGGCCGCCAGCGGCATCATCGTGGCGGCCGATGGCAGCTACGAGGTGCCCACGCTCACCGGAACGGCCCCCTACCGCATCGAGGCCTGCGGCTATGCCGGCCCCAACTACCAGTGCATCTACTCGGTCACCCAAGGCACGGGCCGCGCCAACGTGACCCCGTTGACCACCGCCACCGTGCTGCTGGCCTCGGGCCAGGCGCCTGAAGCGCTGATGGCTGGCGCGAACGCCACGCTCACGCCATCTGCCGTCAACACGGCGCAGACCCAGCTTCGCACCAGCCTGGCCAGTGTGCTCACGGGCAACGTGTCCGGCAGCTTCGACTTCGTGGGCGGAGATCTCGCCGCCGGTTCGCGCACGGGCTATGACAAGGTCCTCGACGCCATCGGCGTGAGCACCGGCGTCGACACGCAGCCCTTCGTGCAGATCACACCGCGCCAAGGCACGGGCAACCTGTACCTTGAAGTCGGCGCGACGCCGGTCGGCACGCTCACTCAGAACTCGCAGGCGGCCAACATGTCGCTCGGCGGCGTCGAAACCCTGTTCAGCAAGATGACCACCGCCATTCAAAGCGCCACGGTCTGCAACAACGCGACCACCGGCCTGCGTCCGCTGCTGTCGGCCGACGCCATGCTCAGCATGGGTGAGGGCGATCCGATCACCGGCGCTGTGGCCGTTGCCGAGGGCCTGTGCCAGTTCCTTGGAGGTGAGGACAACGATTCCGGCGGACCCATGTGGGGTTCCACATTCCTGAGTCCCACGCTGGGCCGTTGCGACTTCGGCGGCGCCGCACCGGTCTGCCGTGTGAGCTTTGTCATCCGCGATCCGGCCGGCAATGTGCAGCCTGTGGGTCAGGGCATGGCGGTTGGCTTTGAAGGCGGCGAATGGAGGTTCCGCGGTGACGCGAGCCCCATCTCGATCCATGCATCGGCTCGTGTCCAGCGAGATCAGGCCCTGCTGGCCGGCCAGGTGACCACCAGCTACTCCCGTGCCCTGGCCTTCGACATCCCGGCCCTCACCGGCTTGCAATGCGCCAAGGTGTCGCAACCCGACACCAACGGTGGCGTGACGACCGTGGCCTACTACAAGCGATATGACGGCGAAGGTGCCATCCGTCGCCTGTCGGTCTGGCGTGACAACAACTCCGGCGACAGCCGCGGCATGGACCCGCTGCATGGCTTTGCCCGTAGCAGTGACGACACCTGGTTGATGCTGCCGAGCGGCGTCGAAGGCGACGGCGTCGTGCGCAACTTCTTCCGTGCCGGCCGCACCGTGCAAGTCTCCCTGTACAGCGACGATGCCTGCAGCACCGCGCTCAATGTCGCCGGCCAGTCGCAGTTCGACGTCGATGTGGAAGGCGTGCCGCCACTGTGGGCCAACCTGCCTTCGCTGGCGTGGCCTGAGCTGACCAGCACCACCAAGACCAACCTCGGCAGCTTCACGCTGGCCACCGCGGCATCGGCCGATTTCAATGTGGCCTGGGGCTTCACCGGCGGCCGCGTCGGCGTGAACGGCATCACCTTCTGCGTCGACCGTGCTGAATGCGGTCAGGACCAACCCGGCCGCATTGGCGAGCGCAACGTGTCGCCCGCCGTGTCATCGGGTGTGGTCCCGGTGACCAACAACAACCCGCCCATCACGGCGGGCCACTACAAGATGATCGCGTTGTATGGCAGCGGCCCAGAGGGTGTCGGCCTGCAAAGCAACTACATCATCTGTGCCACGGGCACGGTGGGCGAATGCCATTGAAGTCTTGAGCTGCAGAGCGGAGTTTCCGCTCGTTCCGCGCACAGCCCAGCAGCTTCATCCGAAGCCGCTGGGCTTTTTCGTGGGCACTCGGTGAGAACCCGCGAACCCATGGAAATAGCCGCACAGTGAGCAGACACACCCGTAGAATAATTTTCATGACGATCCTTCAATGGGTGGGGTGTGCGTTGATGTGGGGGGCCGCGGGCCTGGCCGGCGCTCAAGCCCTTGCGCCCGCCTCGGGGTCGCCGCCGCGTGGGGTGGCCGCACCGCCGCCGGGACCCGCCGTGGCGAATGAACCCGTGCTGCCTGCAGCGCCGGTGTCGTTGTCTGCCCGCAAGGTGTACGAACAAGCCCGCTCGCAGCTGCTGCAGATCCGCACGCTGGTCAAAGGGCAAGGCGCACAAACCTCGGTGGGCTCGGGCTTCGTGGTGTCGGCGCAAGGTCACATCATCACCAACTACCATGTGGTCAGCGAGGCTGCGTTGTCGCCCTCCCGTCACACGCTGGTCTACCTCACGGCCGACGGCCACGAGGCGCCGCTGCAGCTGTTGATGATCGATGTGCGGCACGACTTGGCGCTGCTCAAGACCACCGAACCACTGCCGCCTGCCAAATCGGGTGCGTCGCCACCGCTGTCGTTCCGGCCGTCGGGCCAGCCCATGGGTCAGGGTGAGCGCATGTACTCGCTCGGCAACCCGCTCGATGTGGGGTTTGCGGTGATCGAGGGCAACTACAACGGCTTGGTCGAGCGCAGCTTCTATCCACAGATCTTCTTTTCGGGCGCGCTCAGCGAGGGCATGAGCGGCGGGCCGGCGCTCGATGAATCAGGCCGCGTGATCGGTGTCAATGTGGCGCGCAGCACCGAGAGTCAGTTGGTGAGCTTCGTGGTGCCTGGCGAATTTGCCAGCGCGTTGCTCGAGCGCGGCCGCAACGCGCCGCCCCTCACCAAGACGGTGTGGACGTTGGTGCGGGATCAGCTGCTGCTGCATCAAGAGGAACTCACGCAGCGTTTCATGCGCGCGGGCTGGTATCCGCCAACGCATGCGCGGTATCGCGTCCCTGTACCGCGGGCGGGCTTCGTTCGCTGCTGGGGTGCGAGTGCCACCGACACGCGTGACCTCGACATCGAGCGTGCCGTCTGCACGATGGACAGCAACGTCTTCGTGGGGGATTTCCTCACCGGCACATTGGCCATGCGCCACCACATCTACGACGGCCACCGCCTCAACGAGTGGCGGTTCGCGGCCCGGTTCTCGGAAGAGTTTGCCAGTGAAACACTGGGGCGGCCGCCGAGCTCTCAGCGCACGCGGCCGCAGTGCCACGAAAGCTTTGTGCAGAACAACAAGCTGCCGATGCGCGCTGTGGTGTGCCTCAGGGCCTACCCGCAGCTGCCCGAGCTGTACGACCTCACGGTGCTGGTGGTCACGGTCGACCAGGCCAAGGGCGGCGTGCAGGGACGCTTCGGCGTCAGCGGCCTCAGCTATGCCAATGCCATGAAGCTCAGCCGCCACTACCTGGAGGGCTACGGATGGGTGCACTAGCCTGGGTCGAGGTGCTGCACCGCGACGGCAGCGTGCGGCACGCACAGAAGGTGGAGGCCTGGCCGCTGCGCGTGGGGCGTGCGCTCGACAACGAACTGGTGCTCGACGACCCTCACACGGCAGGCCATCATTTCACGATCGATGCTGGCGATGCGGGGCCCCACGTGCACGCTCCCGCCGGTGACCTCGGCGTCTCGAGCGCCGCTGTCGGTGCCGTCGTGACGGCCCTGCCCAGCCTCAATGGCCTCCACATCGGATCGCAGCGCCTGCAGGCTGGCGAGCGTTGGACGTCGGGGCCATCGCCGTTCGACATCGTGGCCGGCCGCACCACGCTGCGGGTCCGGCTGAGCGGCCATGCCGTGGCGCCTGAACTGCCGTTGTCGCGCACCCGCGTGCTTCACTCCCCCTGGCTGACCACGCTGATGTTCTTCGTGCTGGCGCTCGTGGCGGTGAGCTTGCGTGTGTGTGTGTCGGTCGAGAACGACGAACTCGTGAGCGAGCTCGGCAGCACGGCCTTCTTCTGCGGCCTCATCGGCCTCGGGTGGGGCAGCCTGTGGGCGGTGCTGTCCAAGCTGTTCACGCACCGCGGTTATTTCTTGTGGCATGTGCGTGTGGTCTCCCTGCTGGCCATTCTGGCCGTGCTGCTCGACGCCCTCGCTGGGGTGCTGGCGTTCAGCCTGTCATGGGCCTGGGCCACCGACTTCGCGTTCGTGCCGCTGCTGGGCCTGTGTGCAATGGCCTTGCACTTTCACCTGCAAGCCGTGGAGCCGCATCGGCCGCGCCTGATCGGTGCGTTGGTCGTGACCTTGGCTGTGGTCGGCGTGGGCACCTTGATGTGGCGACACTGGCAGCAGACCGGTCACCTGGGCAGCCAGCCGTTCATGAGCCGGCTCATGCCGCCATCGCTGCGACTCGTGGAGCCGCATGACACCAGCACCTTCATCGAGCAGGCCGAACGCTTGAAAGACCGCCTCGATCGCAGCGCCAGTGGCACACCTGACGCCCCCGACACCGAAGCGGCCAAAGACAACTGAACGCAGACGGCGCGCGGTGAATGTGCAGCGCCGAGGGCGCCGCAGCTCAGCGCTTCTCGATGATCACCGGCACCAGCTGGATCATGCCGCGAATGCGCTCGGCGGCAGCCTGCGCTTCGGGCCGGCTGGTGTAGGGCCCGGCCTGCAATCGGAACAGCGATGGCTCGCTGAAGAGGGCCAGTTGCGGTCCCAGCCAGTCGACCTCGTCGGACACCCGGCGCTGAAACTGCTCTGCGCCTTCGCGTTGCTTGAACGCGCCCAATTGAATCCAGAAGCCCTGCGCCGCTGAGGTGTACGCGCGGCCCTTGACCGGTGTCGGCTCAGGGGCTGCCTCGGCGACGCGTTCTGGGGCCGCGTCTGCCGCGGTGCCCCGGCCTTGCTCGCGCGCTGCGAACTCGCGCGCCGCCTGCCGGCTCGCTTCCTTGGAAGCCTCACGCGAAGACGGTGATTCGGCCGCGGGCATCGAGCCGTCCAGCGACGGGCTCACCGCAGCGAGCACCGGGGGGGCGGCGGGCAGCGGGAACTCGGGCGATACCGGCTCGCCCCCGGAGCCGGAGCGCCGCCACGAGCCGGTGCGAATCTCTTCGTGCGTGATGCGCTCCACCTCCACCGGGGCCACGCCGTTCTGCACACCCAGCTTCACCGCAGCGGCGTAGCTCAGGTCGATGACACGGCCCGCATGGAACGGTCCGCGGTCGTTCACGCGCACGATGATCTCGCGCCCGTTTTTCGGGTTGCGCACGCGCGCATAGCTCGGGATCGGCATCGTCTTGTGCGCGGCCGTCATTGCATACATGTTGTAGACCTCCCCGCTCGCGGTGCGCCGGCCATGAAACTTCTTGCCGTACCAGGAGGCAATGCCCCGCTCAGCCAGGGGCCGGTCTTCGCGCAGCGGCGTGTAGTCGCGCCCGAGTACCTCGTACGGCTTGTTGGCGCCGCCCGGCCGGATGGGCTCGATGCGCGGTTCGGCGTTCGGCACCTTGGACACGTCGGGCGGGCGCGACTCGAGCCCGTCACGTTCGTGGGCGGGGGCAGCACCCGGCCGAACAGTGGGGGGCGACTTGCCCGGTGTGGACGCGCAGCCCGCAAGCACCAGCGCTGATGCCAGCATCAGCGCGGTCCACGGGGACGGAAGCCGTACGGGTTCCGTCCCGTTCAGCGCCGCATTGAAAGACAGTTCTCGGGCAGAACTCAGCACCATGCGGTTGGTTCCTCTCGGGCTCTGCCCGTTTCGGTTCGAGCGGCCATTATGAAGGGCAGCACTTCAGCCCATGCTTTCGCACAGAGCGCCAGTGTCATCGCTGTCCACTGCGTTGCACATTGCGTCGCTCGTTGCGATTTGTGCAATGCCGACTTGAGCGCTGCGCCGTAGATGAAGCTCCGGGTAATCCCTAAAGTTCAGTCATCGATGAGCCACACGTCAAGGCGACTCACCGAGGTTGGACAAGGCGGCGGACAGAAGCCGCAGTGTCCTCAACATCAACCTCTGACATCAGGACCTTTGCCATGAACACCAAATCCATTGTTGCTGCCGCTGCCCTCGCGCTCCTCGGTTCCTCCGCCTTTGCTGGCGACGAGTTCGACCCCGCGCGTGATTTCCCCGTCCCCCAAGTGACTGCCGCCAAGCCTGCCCAGGTCTCGGCCCGCGGCATCCAGCAGAACCAGTACGCCGGCGACTTCAAGAACGTGGCCACCCGTGCCCAGGTCCGTGCTGAAACCGCTGCGGCCCGTGCACAGGGCGGCACCCCGAATTTCGACATCGGGGATTCGTATGCCAGCGTCCCCAAGACCTCCACGCTGACCCGCGAAACCGTGCGCGCCGAAGCCCGCGCCAAGGCCCGCGCGATCTGATCGTCCGGCCTTTGTCGACAGCAGCCGCCTTCGGGCGGCTTTTTCGTGGGCGATCGAAGATTGGATGAGGGTGCTTTACAAATTCCATGATTCGACTATTATCGAATCATGGAAGAAAACGACGTCATCAAATCTCTCGCTGCGCTGGCCCAGCCGTTGCGCCTGCGTGTGTTCCGGGCTTTGGTCGTGGCAGGCTCTGCGGGCATGACCCCCAGCACCATGGCCGAAGGCCTGGG
>JBEGTX010000022.1:0-3326 GCA_041179165.1 Pseudomonadota bacterium
GCCGTGGCCTGCGCCTCGACCAGATTCATCGGCGGGTCGCTGAAGGCGCGCGCGACGCGGATCGACCGCGGCCGATGGAAGACCTCGGCTGTCGGCCCGTACTGCAGCAGTTCGCCCGCGTCCATCACCGCGGTGTAGCCGCCGAGCAGCAGCGCTTCGGTCGGCTCGGTGGTGGCGTAGACGACGGTGGACTGGCCGCTCGCGAACAGCTGCGAGAGCTCGTCGCGCAACTCCTCGCGCAGCTTGTAGTCGAGGTTCACGAGCGGCTCGTCGAGCAACATCAGCGGCGCATCCTTGGCCAAGGCACGGGCCAGGGCCACACGCTGCTGCTGGCCGCCCGACAACTCGGCGGGCAAGCGCTTCAGGAAGGGCTCGATGTGCAGCTTGGCTGCGAGCTCTCGCACACGGGCGTCGATGTTCTTGTCGCGGCGCAGCTTCAGCGGCGAGGCGATGTTGTCGGCCACCGTCATCGATGGGTAGTTGATGAACTGCTGGTAGACCATCGCCACGTTGCGCTCGCGCACGGGCATGCCGGTGACGTCGCGGCCATCGACGAACACCGACCCCGCGCTCGGCTTGTCGAGGCCGGCCATCACGCGCATCAGCGTGGTCTTGCCCGCCTGCGTGGCGCCCAGCAGCACGGTGACCTCGCCGGGCACGAGCTGCATGCTGAGCGGGTAGAGAAAGGTCTGTGGCCCGACCCGCTGCTCGATCCGGTCCAGCCTCAGCTCCATGATGACTCCGAGGTGGCGGTCGGGGTCTGAGCGTGGTCCGTCCAATGGGACAGGCACCAGATGGACACCGCGGCGCGCTGCGCCTCGGTGAGGTGCAGGCCGAGCTTGGTGCGGCGCCACAGCACATCGTCTGCGCTGCGGGCCCACTCGTGGTCGTGCAGGTAGTTCAGTTCGGCCTCGAAAAGGTTGGGGGCGACCTCGCGACCCAGCTCGCCCTTGTTGATGACCAGCTCGACGCGCGAGCCGTAGCAGCGCGCATAGCGGCGCCGCAGGGCCGCCGGCCATTGGGGAAAGCGCACGCTGAGCGCCTGGTCGAAACGAGCGAAGTCGGCATCGGGGCGAACCGGCGCGCCGATCCACGCACTCAGGTCGCCTCCGGGCAGCTTGGCGTCATGGGTCCAAGCGCGGCGCTTCACGCCCAGCTGGGCGCAGAGCATGTCGGCCGCCTCTTCGCCGAGCTTTCGGAAGGTGGTCATCTTGCCGCCCCAGACGTTGAGCAGCGGCGCGCCCTGGGTGTCGAGGTCGAGGTCGTAGTCGCGTGTGACGGCCGCCGCATCCTGGGCCTCGTCTTCGAGCAGGGGCCGCACGCCCGCGTAGCTCCACACCACGTCGGCCGGCGTGATGGGCTGCACCATGTAGCGGCTGGCCTGCTCGCACAGGTAGGCGATCTCGGACTCGTCGATGCGCGCCTGGCCTGCCGGGCCGTGGTGCTCGACATCGGTTGTGCCGATGAGCGTGAACTCGCCCTCGTAGGGGATGAGGAAGATGATGCGGCGGTCGGCGTTCTGCAGCACGTAGGCATGGTCGTGGTCGAACAGCTTGCGCACGACGATGTGGCTGCCCTTGACCAGGCGCAGCGATTTGGAATCGCGCTGGTGCGCGTGTTCTCGCAGAAACTGCGCAGCCCAGGGCCCCGCTGCATTCACCAGCGCCTTGGCATGCACCTCACGCCGCTCGCCAGTGGCCGACTGCAGACGCACGCGCCAGCCTTTGGGATCGCGCTGGGCATCGACACAGCGCCAGCGGGTCAGCACCTCGGCGCCGCGCTCGGCGGCATCGAGTGTGTTGAGCACCACGAGGCGCGCGTCATCGACCCAGCCGTCGGAATAGACGAAACCTTTGCTGTATCGCGGCTTGAGCGGCTTGCCGATCGGACCCTTGCGCAGGTCGATGGTGGTCGAGCCTGGCAGCACCTCGCGGCGCGCGAGGTGGTCGTAAAGGAAGAGCCCCATGCGCATCATCCACACCGGCCGCATGCTGGGGTCGTGCGGCATCACGAGGCGCAGCGGCCAGATGATGTGCGGGGCGCTCTTGAGCAGCACCTCGCGTTCCAGCAGAGCCTTGCGCACCAGGGAGAACTCGTAGTACTCGAGGTAGCGAATACCGCCGTGGACCATCTTGGTGGACGACGACGAAGTGTGCGCGGCGAGATCGTCCTTTTCGCACAACACCACGCTCACGCCGCGGCCGGCGAGGTCGCGCGCGATGCCCGCACCGTTGATGCCGCCGCCCACGACCAGCACATCGCACTGGCGGACCTCGGTTGATGGCGCGAAAGGGTCGGCGGACGGCGGCGCTGACGCGCGCTCCGCAGGGAGTGATGGGTTCAAGCGAATTCCTGGGTAGAGAACATCAGCGGAGGCCACCGGCGCCAAGGCGTCACTGAAAACGGTCGGCGGGGAGGCAGTTCGCTGTTCGGTTTATGTTCGTTTGTTTTCTTCTTTTTTCTTTTTAACCGACAATCGGTGACTCCGCAAGCGTGCAATCCAGCCCTCGTGGTGTTCGTTTTTTTTCGGTACGCTCGCCCCCTCCGTCCACTTCGAACCCGTGCGCCCATGATTCCCAACCCCCGACAAGCCTTGCTCCTGCAGGAGGTGCGCAGCCGTGGCGCGCTGTCGGTGGAGGCTCTGGCCGACCAGTTCGGCGTGACGCTGCAGACGGTGCGGCGCGACGTGAAGCTGCTGTCCGAGGCGGGCATGCTGTCGCGCTTTCACGGCGGCGTGCGGCTGCCGAGTTCGACGACCGAGAACATCGCCTACCGGCAGCGCCAGCAGCTCAACGAGCCGGCCAAGCAGCGGATCGCCAAGGCCGTCGCCCAGGCGGTGCCCGACGGCTGTTCGTTGATCATCAACATCGGCACGACCACCGAGGCCATTGCCCGGGAACTGCTGCACCACAAGGGCCTGCGGGTGATCACCAACAACCTCAATGTGGCCGCCATCCTGTCGGACAACCCGGACTGCGAGGTCATCGTGGCCGGTGGTGTGGTGCGCTCCCGCGACCGCGGCATCGTCGGTGAAGTCACGGTCGACTTCATCAACCAGTTCAAGGTGGACATCGGCCTGATCGGCATCTCGGGCATCGAAGACGACGGCACGCTGCGCGACTTCGACTACCGCGAAGTGAAGGTGGCACGCGCCATCATCGAGCACTCGCGCGAGGTGTGGGTCGCCGCCGACCACAGCAAGTTCAACCGGCCGGCCATGGTGCAACTCGCCCGCCTGAGCGAGATTGACACCCTCTTCACCGACGCCCTGCCGCCCGAGCCCTTCCCCAGGCTGCTGGCCGAAGCCGGCGTTCAATGCGAGGTGG
>JBEGTX010000023.1:0-13195 GCA_041179165.1 Pseudomonadota bacterium
GCCAAGTTCGCATTGATCCCGTGGGCCAGTGCCACCGCCGCAATCGACACGCCAGCCGGCCTGCACGCAGCAACGACCTGGGCCTTGAACGCCACGCTGTGGTTGCGGCGCCGGCGTCGACTTGCGCCGCCTTCATCGGAGATAGTGTTCACGTGTCCACCAAGAGTTAAGTGGACACGAGGCTCCTACAAACTTCGATCTGGCTCAAGATGCCGCGGCGAGCCGCTTACAGTGCGCCCGTGCCGGGCGCATATGAAAAAGGGCGCCCGAAGGCGCCCTTGAACCGCAGTGTGCGTGACCGGCTCACTTGAAGAGGTCTTTGACCCGCTTCGTCCACGTCTTGGAATTGGGCGAATGTTTGTCGGACTTGCTCAGTGACTCGTCCAGTTCCTTGAGCAGCTTGCGCTGATGCTCGGTGAGCTTGACCGGGGTCTCGACGGCGATGTGGCAGTAGAGGTCGCCCGGGTAGCTCGAGCGCACGCCCTTGATGCCTTTGCCGCGCAAGCGGAATGTCTTGCCGTGCTGCGTGCCTTCCGGCAGCTCGATCTCGGCCTTGCCGCCCAGAGTGGGCACTTCGATTTCGCCGCCCAGGCAGGCGGTGGTCAGACTGACGGGCACGGTGCAGTGCAGGTCGTCGCCGTCGCGCTCGAAGATCTCGTGCTGCTTGATGCGGATCTCGATGTACAGGTCACCCGAAGGCCCACCGTTCGTGCCGGGCTCGCCGTTGCCGGCCGAGCGGATGCGCATGCCTTCGTTGATGCCGGCCGGGATCTTGACCTCGAGTGTCTTGTTCTTCTTGATCTTGCCGGCGCCGTGGCAGCTGGTGCAGGGCTCAGGGATGATCTTGCCCGTGCCGCGGCAGTGCGGGCAGGTCTGCTGCACGCTGAAGAAGCCCTGGCGCATGTGCACGGTGCCCGTGCCGCTGCAGCTCGCGCAGGTCTTGGCGCTGGTGCCTGGCTTGGCACCGCTGCCTTTGCAGGTTTCGCACTCGTCCCAGCTCGGAATGCGGATCTGGCTTTCCTTGCCTGTGGCCGCTTCTTCGAGCGTGATTTCCATGGCATAGCTCAGGTCGGCGCCACGGAACACCTGCTGGCCTCCTGCACCACCGCGGCGTCCACCCTGACCGCCGAACACGTCGCCGAAGATGTCGCCGAAGGCTTCCGCAAATCCGCCAAAACCTTCTGCGCCCGGGCCACCCGGACGGAAGCCTCCGGCATTGGGGTCGACACCCGCGTGACCATGGGCATCGTAGGCCGCGCGCTTGTCCCCGTCGGACAGCATCTCGTAGGCTTCCTTGACTTCCTTGAAGGCCTCTTCTGACTTCTTCGCCCCTTCGCCCTGGTTGCGGTCGGGGTGATGCTTCATCGCCAGCTTGCGGTAAGCCTTCTTGATGTCGTCCTCGGAGGCGTTTTTCGCCACCCCGAGCACTTCGTAGTAGTCACGCTTTGCCATGATGTTGTGCTGCTTGCTGAATACGAAATCCCCCGTGAGCCGGTGAGCGCACGGGGGAGAGGGCCTGGCATGGCGCTGTGCGCCGTGCTGCCAGGCGCTTTACCGCTTGCTTACTTCTCTTTGACTTCCTTGAACTCGGCGTCGACGATGTTGTCGTCGGCCGGCTTGGCCGACGCGGCCTGGGGATCTTGCGCCTGTTCGGCACCCGCCCCACCGGCTGCCGCCTGAGCAGCTTGCGATTCGGCATATACCTTCTCGCCCAGCTTCTGGCTGGCGGTCATCAGCAGCTCGGTCTTGGCTTCGATGTCGGCCTTGTCTTCGCCCTTGAGTGCTTCGTCTGCGGCCTTCAGGGCGGCTTCGATGGCTTCTTTCTCAGCGGCGTCGAGCTTGTCGCCGTGTTCGCCCAAGCTCTTCTTCACGCTGTGGATGAGGGAGTCGGCCGAATTGCGCGCCTGCACGAGCTCGAGCTTCTTCTTGTCTTCGGCCGCATTCAGCTCGGCGTCCTTCACCATTTGCTGGATTTCAGCTTCGCTCAAGCCCGAGTTGGCCTTGATGGTGATCTTGTTTTCCTTGCCGGTGCCCTTGTCCTTGGCGCCCACGTGCAAGATGCCGTTGGCATCGATGTCGAAGGTGACCTCGATCTGCGGCGTGCCGCGTGGTGCCGGTGGAATGCCTTCGAGGTTGAACTCGCCCAGGCTCTTGTTGCCAGCGGCGATTTCGCGCTCACCCTGGAACACCTTGATGGTCACGGCCGGCTGGTTGTCTTCGGCGGTCGAGAACGACTGCGAGAACTTGGTCGGGATCGTGGTGTTCTTCTGGATCATCTTGGTCATCACGCCGCCCATGGTCTCGATGCCAAGCGACAGCGGGGTGACGTCGAGCAGCAGCACGTCCTTGCGGTCGCCTGCCAGCACCTGGCCTTGAATGGCGGCGCCCACAGCCACGGCTTCATCGGGGTTCACGTCCTTGCGTGGGTCCTTGCCGAAGAACTCCTTGACCTTCTCCTGCACCTTGGGCATGCGGCTTTGGCCGCCGACCAGGATGATGTCGTCGATGGACGCAGCCGACACGCCGGCGTCCTTGATGGCCGTGCGGCATGGGGCAATGGTGCGCTCGATCAGGTCGTCGACCAGGGCTTCGAGCTTGGCACGCGTGAGCTTGATGTTCAGGTGCTTCGGACCCGAGGCATCGGCCGTGACGTAAGGCAGGTTGATGTCGGTCTGCGGGCTGTTGCTCAGCTCGATCTTGGCTTTTTCAGCGGCTTCTTTCAGGCGCTGCAAGGCCAGTACGTCCTTGCTCAGGTCGACGCCTTGTTCTTTCTTGAACTCGGTGACGATGTAGTCGATGACGCGCTGGTCAAAGTCTTCACCGCCCAGGAAAGTGTCACCGTTGGTGGACAGCACTTCGAATTGCTTTTCACCGTCGACGTCGGCGATCTCGATCAGCGAGACGTCGAAGGTGCCGCCGCCCAGGTCATACACGCCGATCTTGCGGTCGCCCTTGTGCGTCTTGTCGAGGCCGAAGGCCAGGGCCGCCGCTGTGGGTTCGTTGATGATGCGCTTGACTTCGAGGCCTGCGATGCGGCCGGCGTCTTTGGTGGCCTGGCGCTGCGCGTCGTTGAAGTAGGCCGGCACCGTGATGACGGCTTCGGTGACTTCTTCGCCAAGGTAGTCTTCGGCGGTCTTTTTCATCTTGCGCAGGATTTCAGCGCTGACCTGTTGGGGCGACAGCTTCTTGCCGCGCACTTCCACCCACGCGTCGCCGTTGTCGGCGGGCACGATCTTGTAGGGCATCAGGTCGATGTCTTTTTGAACTTCCTTTTCAGTGAACTTGCGGCCGATGAGGCGCTTCACTGCGTACAGGGTGTTCTGCGGGTTGGTGACGGCCTGGCGCTTGGCTGCGGCGCCAACGAGGATCTCCCCGTTTTCGAGGTAGGCCACGACCGACGGCGTGGTGCGCGCACCTTCGCTGTTCTCGATCACGCGGGTGGTGTTGCCTTCCATGACCGCCACGCACGAGTTGGTGGTGCCGAGGTCAATGCCGATGATTTTTCCCATGATCTTTCTCCTGGAGATGTCTGAATTCAATGGTTCCGAGGTGTGGTCCACCGCGGAGTTTTCAAGGTCGAGGTGCCGGCTTACTTGGGAGCCGTGACCGTGACCAGCGCGGGGCGCAGCACACGGTCGGCGATGAGGTAGCCCTTTTGCAGCACCATCACCACGGTGTTGGCTTCTTGTTCGGCGGGAACCACGCTGATGGCCTGGTGCTGGTGCGGGTCGAAACGCGTGCCGGCGCTAGGGTTGATTTCGAGAACCTTGTTGCGCTCGAGTGCGGTGACCAGCTGGCGCAGCGTGGCATGCACGCCTTCGAGGAGCTGCTCCGGCGTGGCCGCGGGAATGGCGATCGCCGCTTCCAGGCTGTCTTTCACGGGCAGCAGGCTGTCGGCAAAGCTTTCGACCGCGAACTTGCGGGCCTTGCTCACCTCTTCTTCGGCGCGGCGGCGGATGTTTTCACCTTCGGCCTTGGCGCGCAGGTAGGCGTCAGACAGTTCGGCCAGACGGGCTTCGGCATCGTGGGCCTGGGGCGCCGCGGCCGCTTCAGGGGCCGCACCGGCGGCCGGGTCTGCAGCCTGGACAGGGGTGTCCAGGTCTTGGTTTTCCGGGGAGTTTTGTGTGTTGTTCATTGGAAAGGCCTCTCGAAGCCCTCCATTTTGGAACGTTTCGGGACATTTCAAGGGGAAAGTGTGGGGATTTTTGCGATCCCGCACGCGGCCCTCGCGCATCTGCTACGACGTCACTCGTCCACCGAGGCAGTCCAGCGGTTCCAGTCTGCCAGTTGGCGGCGATCGCGTTTGGTGGGGCGGCCTTGCTCTATGGCCAGAGAGGGCTCAGGCGATTCGCGCCGCGCCTGGGCCGCGGCCTCACGCTTCGCGATGCTCTCGGGCGTTTCCTCGAACAAGGCTTGCGCCGCTGGGGCTGGCCCGCGCACGTCGCTCAAGCCGAGCACGTTCACCGCCCTTGAGACGACACCCTGTCGCAGCTCGATGAGGTCACCCACCCGCACGCTGCGCGAGGGCTTGGCCGCCTGGCCGTTGACCATCACGCGGCCTTTGTTCATTTCTTGGGTGGCGAGGCTGCGTGTCTTGAAAAAACGTGCAGCCCACAGCCACTTGTCGATGCGCAGTTCAGCCATGAAAGGCAGGTCAGGGCGATGGGGAAGAACTCAAGGCCTGGGTGTCCCAGCCTTGCAGATGCTGCAGCGCCAGTTCGGTGAGGGCGACCATGCCTTCGTGCTGATCGTTCAGGCAGGGGATGTGATGGAACTCGGCCCCGCCCGCGTTCAGAAATGCCTCGCGGCCTTCCAGGTTGATTTCTTCCAGGGTCTCGAGGTTGTCGACGGTGAACCCGGGGCAGATGACGTCGACCCGTTTCACGCCGGCCTTGGCCAGCGCGATCAGCGTGGGCTCGGTGTACGGCTGCAGCCACTCGGCGCGGCCGAGCCTGCTCTGGAAGGTGAGCTGCCAGGCGTCTGGCTTGAGCGAGAGCCTGGCGGCCAGCAGGCGCGCAGTTTCCTGGCACTCGTCGGCGTAGGGGTCGCCCAGGGTCTTGGTGCGCTTGGGCATGCCGTGAAAGCTCATCACGAGCTTGTCGGGCCGGCCGTGGGTCATGAAGTGGTCTTCGATGCGCTTGGCCAGGGCATTGATGTAGCGCGGATCGTTGTGGTACCGGTTCACGAAGCGGAACTCCGGCAGGCTGCGCACGCTGCGCGCCCACGCACCCACCGCATCGCTCACACTGCCGGTGGTGGCGGCGCAGTACTGCGGGTACATCGGCATCACGAGGATGCGCTGTGCGCCGGCCGCCTTCAGCTCGCTCAGCACCTGGCCGATGGCGGGCGAGCCATAGCGCATCGCAAAGCGCACCGCCACGCGGTGGCCGCGCTGGCCCAGGTAGCCAGCCAGCAGCTTGGCCTGGCGATCTGTCCACACGGACAGCGGCGGACCCTCGGGCAGCCACACGGTCGCGTACTTCTCGGCCGAGCGGCGGGAGCGAAACGGCAGGATGGCCAGGTTCAGGATGAACCACCAGATGAACTTCGGGATTTCCACCACGCGCGGGTCGCTCAGGAACTCGGCCAGGTAGCGCCTGACGGCGGGCGCCGTGGCAGCGTCAGGCGTGCCCAGGTTGCACAGCAGGATGGCCGTGGTTGGCCCTGGGCGGGAGGGGCGAGCGGGTTCGGGAGCGAAAGGCATGAGGGCGGGCGCGTGGAAGGGCAGCGCCGGAAGTCACCGCCTCAGGCCCTCATTATGAATCCTAGGAGCCTGTCGGACTTGGAAAGCGTCGGCTGCAAATCGACCGCAGCGGTCCATTTTTCACCGTCTTTTTGTCCCATAGCGGGGCTATGGGACTGCAAATCCGGCAAAAACTGTCCTCGCTGGGGCCGATTTTCGCTTTCGACGTTCCAAGTCCGACAGGCTCCTAGGTGCGTCGGTGACGCGATCTTGTCTCAAGCCGACGCCTTGCTTCGCAAACGCTGCGCCAGATCGTCGATATCTTTCAGGATGGCCGCGATGTCGATCGGTTTGGTCCAGTAGCCGATGAACCCAGCCTCGTAGGCGCGTTGCACGTCTTCGGGCATGGCATCGGCCGAGCACATGTAGGCGGGCACGGTGGCCAGGCCAGGCATGACGCGGAGTTCGCGCAGCACGTCGAAGCCCGACATGCCCGGCAGGTGGGCATCGAGCACCAGCACTTCAGGTGACCACTCACGCGCGATGGCCAACGCTTCTTCCCCGTCTTCGGCCACCCGCAGTTCCACACTGCTGTTGTGCATGCGCAGCGCACCTTCGAAGAGGATGGCATTGATGCGGTTGTCTTCGACGTAGA
Organism: Pseudomonadota bacterium; assembly: GCA_041179165.1. Lineage (GTDB taxonomy): Bacteria > Pseudomonadota > Gammaproteobacteria > Burkholderiales > Burkholderiaceae_C > Rhizobacter. Next base: position 6,339 of record JBEGTX010000023.1, read on the forward strand.
GCATGCGCAGGGGTGGGCTTTCTGATGACACGGTGTCGGTGCTCTCGGATGGAAGTGGGAGATTGTCGGACAAGAGGTCCGGCGCGTCACTGCGTTGCAATTCGATGTGAACGCGCGTGCCCTTGCCGGGCAGGCTGCTCACCTCCAGCCGTCCGCCGATCGCCTGCGTCAGGCTGCGCGCGATGATGAGGCCGAGGCCGGTGCCCTCGATGGACGACGTCTCCTTGCCCAGCCGCTCGAAGGGCTGGAAGAGCCGGCTCATCTGCGCCGCGTTCATGCCGGAGCCGCTGTCCTCGATCGTGAGAATCACGCGGCCGTGGATGCCGGTGTCGGCACTGAAGCGGACCGTGCCGCCAAGGTGGTTGTATTTCACCGCGTTGGAGGCTATGTTGAGCACCACTTGGCGCAGGCGCTGGGCATCGGCCCGCACCCACAATCCCGCCGGCATCTGGTTGCTGAAGCGAACCTGGCGGCTTTGCGCCAAGGGCGACAGCAGCTCCAGCGTGCGGTGCACGGTGTCGTCGAGCGAGACCGCACCGATGGTGAGTGACATCACGCCTTCTTCGACCTTCTGCAGGTCGAGCACGTCGTTGATGAGCGCCAGCAGGTGCTGTCCGGCATTGAGCACGTGGTCGGTGTAGGTGGCGATTTCGCTGCCGTCGGCGCTACCCGGACTCATGCGCATCAGCTGCGCAAAACCGATGACGGCGTTGAGCGGCGTGCGCATCTCGTGGCTCATGCGCGAGAGGAACTGGGTCTTGGCTTCGTTGGCGAGCTGGGCGGCGCGTTTGTCGCGCAGCGCCTGCTCGGCCTGCTTGGCCGTGGTGATGTCGGAATGCGTGCCCACCACCCGCAGCGGTTGGCCAAGGTTGTCGTGGCCGACGGCCTTGGCGCGGTCGAGAATCCAGCGGTCGGTGCCGTCGCGGTGGCGCACTCGGTGCTCGGACTGATAGAACGGGGTCTCGCCACTCAGGTGGCGCCGAAGCCCGGCCATGACCTGATGCAGGTCGTCAGGGTGAATGCGCGAGGTCCACTCCTCGACCGACTCCGTGATCTCGTCTTCGGCGTAGCCCATCATGCTTTTCCAGCGCGGCGAATAGAACACCTTGTTGGTCTGCGTGTCCCAGTCCCATACGCCATCGCCCGAACTCTCGAGCGCGAACTTCCAGCGCTCTTCGGCGGCCACCAGCGCCTGCTCGGAGGCGCGCTGGCGCGTGACGTCGCGGAAGGTGAGCACGACCGAGAAGGTGCTGCCTTCAGGGCGCAGCTGCAGAGGATGCGCATTGAGTTCGAGCCAGCGGATGTTGCCGTCTGGGCGGCGCAGCGCGTACACCGCATCGACGAGGGGTGCACCCGTTTGCACGACCCACCGCACCGGATGGGCGTCGGCCAACAGAGGTTCTGCCTGCGCGTTGAGGAACTCGAACGGCCACACGGCCGACGAGCCTTCGAGCATGTCTTGTGTCACGCCGAGCACGCTCGCGGCGGCGGGGTTGATGGCCACCACTTTCAGTACGGGCGTGACCACCATGAGGCCGTCGCTGATGGCCAGCGCCACCGAGCGGTAGAGCTCTTCGCTCAGGCGCAGTTTCTCGGCGGCCCGGGTCTGCTCGGTCACGTCGTGCAGCACGCCGATGTAATGCGTGAGCTGGACGCTCGCGTTGAACACCGGGGCCACGTGCAACGAGTTGGTGAAGCGCACGCCGTTCTTGCGCACGTTGTCGAGCACCACCGAACATTCGCGCTGATTGCGTAACGCGTCACGCAGCACGGTGAGGCCGGGCTGGTCCGTGAACTCGCCCTGCAGCACGCGGCAGTTGCGGCCGAGCATTTCGTGGCGTGCGTAGCCGGTGAGGGTTTCGAAGGCCGGGTTCACGTAGACGATGGGGGTGTCGGGCGCGGCAGCGTCGGTGACACACAGGGGCAGGGCGGCCGCCGCCTCGACCGCGCGCTTCATGATCATCAGCTCGCGTTCGAGGGCCCGGATCTCGGTGAGGTCTCGCGTCACGTAGAGCAGGCGCCGACCCGGCATGGGCGACACACGCGCTTCGAACCAGCGCGCCACTCCATCGCTTGTCTTCAGTGCGTACTCGTGGCGTTGCACCCGCCCGGTCTCCAGGGCCAGCTGGAGTGTAGACAAGGCAGCTGCCGCCACGGGGCCCGACACGCCATGCTCGAAGCGTTGACCGCGCAGGCTCTCCCACGGGTGCACGAGCATTGGGTGGTCGGGTGAACTGCACTCGAGGTAGCGGCCTTCGTCGTCGAGTACGAACCATAGGTCGGGCACGGCCTCCAGCACAGCGCTCAGTCGCTGCCGCGAGTCTTGCAGGGCCACCTGCTGAGCGGCGAGCTTGAGCTCGGTTTCCTTGCGGTCGGTGATGTCGATGCTGACGTGCACCATGTTGCCCGACGACAACCGCTGCGAGCTCACGAGCAGCCACCGGTCGCGCCATCGAAGCTCATGCTGGGTGCCGGTGTCTGAAGCGAGGCTCAGGCGCCAGCCGATGAATTCTTCTTCGCGGCCGACGGCATCGGGATACTGCCCGTCGAACACCATCTGGCGCACCAGTGCGGGCCAGGATTCGATACCGGGCTCGGGCGCTGCCGTGTTGCCCCGGCGCCAGACCGCATTGGAGCGGATCACCAAGCCGTTGGGATCGCTGATCATCACCCCTGCGATCAGGGTTTCCAGCGCATCGCTCAGCAACTGCTCGGCTTCCCGCGCGGCTTTCTGCGCCACGTTGCGGGCCGTGACGTCGGTGGTGGCGCCGCGGTAGCCGCGAAAGCGCCCCGAGCTGTCGAACACGGGCACACCGCTGACGCTGGTGGTGATCTTCCGGCCGTTCGGGAGCTCGCGGTCTGCGATCAGTTCCTTGAAGGGCTCACGCCGTGCACGTGCTTCGCGGTAGCGGTTCCACGAGTCGGTGTGGTCCTGGGCGCTGTGGGTGTTGATCTGACCGGCCGTGAGGCCCACGCTGGCCGTTGGCGTGAGGCCGGTGTGCGCTTCCACGCTGTCGGAGACCCAGGTGATCTGGCCTTCGGCATTCGATTCCCAAAGCCAGTCGCTGCTCGAGAGGCTGGCACCGCGCAAGCGCGCGATGTGCAAACGCATGCGGCAGGTTTTCAGGCGATCGATCAGCAGGGCCAGCATCAGCGCGCCCGTGTCGAGCAGGATGCGCCGGGCGGCTTCATCGAGCGATCGGGGCGCAGGGTCACTCACGCACAGCACGCAGATCGGTTCGGATTCCAGCGTCAGGGGAAGGCCCGCGTAGAACCTCAGGCCTTCAGGGCCGGACACCAGCGGGTGGGTACTGAAGCGGGCATCGAGGCCCGCATCGGGCACTTCGAACAAACCGTCGTGGTTGAGCGTGAGGTCGGCGAACGAGCCGGCGCGCGGGAATTCGGTCAGGGGCAGGCCGGTGCTTGATTTGAGCCAGGCACGGGTGTCGTCGACAAACACCAGGGCTGCCATGGCCACGCCCAGCTGGCGCTGCAGCAGGCTCACGACCAGGTCGAAACAGGCTTCCGGCGCACTGTCGAGAATGCGCAGCTCGCGCAGCAAACGCGATCTGCCAGGAACATCGACGGGCAGCGGTTCAGACGACATGGGCGGGCGCTGGGTCACCCCAGCAAAGGGAAAAGTGGTGCAAAGCGTGACGCCCTGCACGGGGGTGCATTGACTGTAGCGGAGAATGCAAGCACTGCACGTTAGCAACAGCCCTGACACGCCCCCGCTTCTGAATGAACTCTCACACGATTGCGCTGACATTCGACCTCGACGACACGCTGTGGCCGATCTGGCCCACGATCGCGCGGGCTGAAGTTCGCTTGCACGAATGGCTGTCGGCGCATGCGCCTGCCACAGCCGGCCGCTATGAGCCCGCGGCGCTGCGGCAGCTGCGCGACGAGGTCGCTGCCACCCATCCTGAATGGGCGCACGATCTGGGCACCATGCGCCGCGAGAGCATTCGGCTGGGGCTCTCCCGTGCGGGTGACGATCCGTCGTTGGCCGAGCCGGCGTTCGAGGTGTTCTTCGAAGCGCGCCAGCAGGTGGTGTTTTTCGAGGATGCGCGAGCGGCCCTGGAGAGGCTCGCGGCGCGCTATCCGCTGTTCGCGGTCACGAATGGCAACTCCGACCTGGAGCGGGTGGGCCTCGCGTCGCTGTTCCAAGGCAGCGTGAGTGCGCACGGTGTGGGCATTGCCAAGCCCGACGCTCGCATTTTTCATCTGGCGTGCCAGCAGCTCCAGTGTGAGCCGCGCCAGGTGCTGCACGTGGGCGACGACCTGCGGCTGGATGTGGCGGGTGCACTCGATGCCGGTCTGCAGGCTGTGTGGCTGCACCGGGGTGAGGGGCCCGAGGGCGGGCTGCCAGTGCTGTCGGCGCCGTACCGCCGCTTCGGTGATCTGCTCCAGTTGGCAGACGCGCTGGGTTGTTAGGGCGCGTCTGACGTTGCCGGTGCCTACATCCCGCCTTGCGGCTGGGTGTCCGAGAACTTCAGGACTTCAAAGCGAACGCAGGGCGCGGTGGCGTCTGTGAGCGAGGCGCCCAGGCCCAGCGTGCCGCTGCCATGCAAGGTGCAGGTGCCACGGCGAAGGGCCACGACTTCGGACCCCCCCGAGAAGCGCACATAGGTGCCGTTGAAGCTGAGGTCGGTGAGCTGGAACGCGCCGCCATGCCAGTCGATGCGGGCGTGCGATCGCGACACCCGCGAGTCGTCGATGCAGTAGGTGACCTGAGGGCTGCGCCCGAGCACCACCGGCAGGCTGGGCCCGGCGTACACCCGGTTCAGGTCGAGCCAGACCAGGCGAATGCCTTCGGGCTCTTGGGTAACCGAGCTGAGTTCGCCATAGGCGGTGGCGGCGGTGTCGCTGAAGCGCCGGCCTTCGAGCAGGTACACATGTACCGGCTCCACGCGGCCGCGCAGCTGCACCCGGTCGAGGCTGCGAAAACGGGCGCGTGTGTCGTTCGTCTGAGCGTTCACCACGCTGGCGGTGGCGAGGATTTCGTTGTCGCCGGCATGGTCGAGTAACCGGGCGGCCACGTTCACGGCGTCGCCGAAACAGTCGCCCGACATCTCGATCACCTCGCCGTGGGCCAGGCCCACCTGGAGCTTGAGGGCCGGTGCCCGCTTGATCGCCACGGTGATTTCACCGGCGGGGGGGCCGATGCGCTCGAGGGACTCGTGCATCTCGTCGGCCGCGTGAACCGCTGCCGACGGATCTTCGAACACGGCCATGAGGCCGTCGCCCAAAGTCTTCACGACGGTGCCCCCGGCGGAGACGACGATGCGGGCCACCAGGGCCACGCTGCGGGTCACAACGGTGGTGGCTTCTGTGTTGCCTAGTGTTTCGTACAGCGAGGTGCTGCCGCGCAAATCTGCAAACAGGACGGTGCGCTGAAGAATCTGGGTCATGGTGTGAAGTTTATGGCAACCGGCGTAAAAAAAGCCCCGGGGAAAAACACCGGGGCTTCGAGGGGCTGATCAGGCCATGGGGCTTCGCGGTAACTCGCTCACGCGAGTCACGCACCAAGCCTACCTTACAGGTTGTCCAGGTACGTGCGCAGTTGTGGCTGCGCCGCAAGCAGCGCAGCCGCTTCGCGGCAACCCGCTGACGCGGGTTCGTCCCCAGCCAACCTTTACAGGTTGTCCAGGTACGTGCGCAGCTTGTCCGACCGGCTTGGGTGCTTGAGTTTGCGGATGGCCTTGGCTTCAATTTGGCGGATGCGCTCGCGGGTGACGTCGAATTGCTTGCCGACTTCTTCGAGCGTGTGGTCGGTGCTCATCTCGATGCCGAAGCGCATGCGCAGGACCTTGGCTTCGCGGGGCGTGAGGCTGTCGAGGATGTCCTTGACCACGTCGCGCAGGCCGGCTTGCATGGCCGCTTCGATCGGTGCCGTGTTGTTGGTGTCCTCGATGAAGTCGCCCAGGTGGGAGTCGTCGTCGTCGCCGATGGGGGTTTCCATCGAGATCGGCTCCTTGGCGATCTTCATGATCTTGCGGATCTTGTCCTCGGGGATCTCCATCTTCTCGGCCAGCGTCGGTGCATCGGGTTCGAAACCGAACTCCTGCAAATGCTGGCGGCTCAGGCGGTTCATCTTGTTGATCGTCTCGATCATGTGCACCGGAATGCGGATGGTCCGCGCCTGGTCGGCGATCGAGCGGGTGATGGCCTGACGGATCCACCAAGTGGCGTAGGTCGAGAACTTGTAGCCGCGGCGGTATTCGAACTTGTCCACCGCCTTCATCAGGCCGATGTTGCCTTCTTGAATCAGGTCAAGGAACTGCAGGCCGCGGTTGGTGTACTTCTTGGCGATGCTGATCACCAGGCGCAGGTTGGCCTCGATCATCTCCTTCTTGGCGTCGCGCGAGGACTTCTCGCCCTCGTTCATTTTCTTGTTGATCTGCTTCAGGTCTTCGAGCGGCACGACGGCGCGCGACTGCAGATCGATGAGCTTTTGCTGCAGTTCCTGCACGGCCGGCAGGTTGCGCGCCAGCACCGTGCTGTAGGGCTTGCCGATTGCGATTTCGCGCTCGGCCCACTTCAGGTTCATCACGTTCGGCGGGAAGGCCTTGATGAAGTGCTCCTGCGGCATGCCGCACTTGTCGACCACGATCTTGCGGATCTCACGCTCGTAGCGGCGCACGTCGTCGACCTGGCTGCGCAGGATGTGACACAGCTTCTCGATCGTCTTCACAGTGAAGCGGATGGTCATCAGGTTGTCGCTGATGCTGTGCTGCGCCTTGTTGTAGGGCTGGGACTTGTAGCCGTCCTTCTCGTAGGCTTTGCGCATGCGGTCGAACTGGCCGCGCAGCGCGCCGAACTTCTCCAGCGCGGCGAGCTTCAGCTCTTCGAGC